>NZ_JBSXOE010000040.1:0-257848 GCF_056859295.1 Roseovarius sp. B-10
CCCATCAGGAAGATGAGCGACAGAATATGTGCCATTCGTGTCAGTCTGAAAAAACGCATGGGTCCCCGTGGCCTCGTATCGTCGTAAAAGAGCGCGATTGCCGCGAAAGATCAAGGATACATTTCGTTACAATAATCTCGCCCCTAAGGCCTTGGTTTATCTTGACCTTTCAGTGCAAGAACATAGCTATTCTCGATCAAATCATGACGTGTTGTGAGGCTGAATATGCGAAGTTTGCCAATGGTTTTGTGCGAAAGACACCGAGCCCTTTCAGCAGCAATGAGCGTCGCGGCAACGTTCAAAATCTCGCACATGCCGACGATGATCGAGAACTCGGGACAGCCAAACCCTGCCCATCGCATCACTTCGTCGCGCAACCCGTGTGATCGGCGAGATCCTTTCGGTGCGCCTGTTCCCGTCACTTGCAACATGGTCGGTCAAGCATGAGCAAACTCGGTTGGATGATCGCGGCTGTGCTGGTTGCGGGGGCAGGTGCGTTCGTTTGGCAGAGCACACGTACCGGGCCAGGCCCGACCGGGCACTCCATGACCCCGCCCAACACCTCGGACATCGCGGACGGCGCGGCCATCGTCGCGGTGAGCGTGCCGGACGACTTGTCGTCCCTGGCGCAAATGGGAGAGCGCGCCTTCAACGCGAAATGCGCGGCCTGTCACGGGGGCGATGCCGCAGGTCGCGAAGGGAAGGGCCCGCCCCTGGTGCACAAGATTTACGAACCCAGTCATCACTCGGACATGGCCTTCGTGATGGCGGCTAAGAGTGGTGTGAGGTCGCATCACTGGCGCTATGGAAACATGCCGCCGGTGGACGGCGTGACAAATGCCGACGTGAAGGCGATCACCGCCTATGTGCGCGCCCTTCAGAAGGAGAACGGAATTTTCTGATGGATTCGGCGCGACGCATGGGGGCGGCCCTGATCGCCTGGCTGGCCATACTTGCGACCTCCGTCGTCCTTCCAGGCGGAGCAGGGATGTATCTTGGGGCCATCGATGTCCAGCATGAGCAGCGTGCATCGGAATCCAGCGCTACTGTGCGTCACGAGCATGGCGAAGCTGACCGGTCAGAGGACTGTCATCCGGGCATGACCTGCTCATTATCCGCAATCGGCACCCAACGCAAAGATCCCGCCCGGACACAACGTGCTTCTGACCTGATGCCGGTCACGGTTGCCTGCGTGGCGGACCGGTTCACGCCGGTATACGATCCGCCGCCCCCACGACAGACGGTCTGATTTCAACCACTCAACACTACACTCGACCGACACAAGGAACTGATATGCAACCTTATCGAACAGCCATGGCAAGCGTCGCGTTTGCTCTTGCAACCTCAACCGCTTTCGCAGGGGCAGGCCACGACGGCGGTCACGGAGGTGAACACGCAGCCATGATGGGGCAGCCCGGCAACCCGGCAAAGGCGGATCGCATTGTCGAGGTCAGCATGACCGAGATGGCGTTTGAGCCATCAAACATTCAGGCTATGGAAGGGGAGACCATCACGTTCGTGGTCAGCAACGATGGCGAATTCGTGCATGAGTTCAACCTCGGCACTGAGAAAATGTGGCAAGGCCACATGGACGAAATGATGAAGATGATGGACACTGGCATGATGACGGTCGACGAGGTCAATCACGACAAGATGATGCAGGCCGGCATGATGCATGATGATGCCAACAGCGTCCTGCTGGAGCCTGGTCAAACCGCAAAAGTGACCTGGACGTTCGGCAAAAAGAGCGAGATCGGCTTTGCCTGCAACGTGCCCGGACACCGTGAATCCGGCATGGTCGGTGATATCACCTTCGTGAAGCAAGTACTTCCGTCCAGTTGATCATCGCATCCAGAGCAAAGACTCTCGGAGAAGGGCGCGGTCAGCGCCCTTCTCGGTTTTTTGGTGACAGCTATGAAAACCGCTTGTTATGCTTCTCAACCGGACCAAATTTTCTTTCATATCGGCATGATGTGATCGGCGCGACGGCGCGCGCGGGTTGGTTTCGCGCGGGCAGGCCCTGCGTGACAGTGCAATGCCGCCCCTCCCTCACTCTGCCGGGAACACCGGGCTGTCCTTGACGACGCCGTAGGCGAAGCTGGTGTCGATCGAGCCGATTCCGCCGATGCGCTGGAGCCGGGCGCGGATGAACGCCTCGTAGGCGTCGAGCGAGGCGACGACGACCCGAAGCTGGTAGTCGGTCTGGCCGGTCATGACGTGGCATTCGGTCACTTCCTCCATCCGGCCCACCTCGCGCTCGAAGGTCTGCACGGTGGTTTCGTCGTGGCGCTCCAGGCGGATACGCACGAAGGCGGTGATCGCGAGGCCGCAGGCGCGCGCGTCCACACGCGCGGCGTAGCCGCGGATCACGCCCGCCTTTTCGAGATTGCGCACCCGGCGCAGGCAGGGCGAGGGCGAGAGGCTGACCTGTGCGGCGAGGTCCTGGTTCGATATGCGCCCGTCGCGTTGCAGGGCGCGGATGATCTGGCGGTCCTTGTCGTCCATTTTGGGCCTCATGTTGGCATAGTATGCTAAAATACTGCGATAGATTGGGACACAAAGCAATCCGTGCCCCGATATGATGCGATATCCTGCCACAAACAGGAGATCAGACATGAGCAATTCCCAAGGCTTCGCCACCCGCGCCATCCATCTCGGGTACGACCCGCTTGACCACGAGGGCGCGCTGACGCCGCCGCTGCACCTGACCTCGACCTTTGCCTTCGAGTCGGCCGAGGCGGGGGGCGAGCTATTCGCCGGGGAGCGCGCGGGCCACGTCTATTCGCGCATCTCGAACCCCACGCTCGACCTGCTGGAGCGCCGCGCGGCCTCGCTCGAGGGGGCCGAGGCGGGGCTGGCGCTGGCCTCCGGGATGGGGGCGATCACGTCCGTCTTGTGGACGCTGCTGGCGCCCGGCGACGAGGTGATCGTGGACCAGACGCTCTACGGCTGCACGTTTGCGTTCATGCATCACGGGCTGCGCAAGTTCGGTATCACGGTGACCCATGTGGACATGACCGAGCCCGAGAACCTTCGCGCGGCGATCTCTGACCGCACCCGCGTGGTCTATTTCGAGACGCCCGCCAACCCCAACATGCGGCTGGTGGATATCGAGGCGGTGGCGGCCATCGCCCACGAGGGCGGCGCGCAGGTGGTGGTGGACAACACCTATGCCACCCCTTACCTGACGCGCCCGATCACGCTGGGTGCCGACCTGGTGGTGCATTCGGCGACCAAGTACCTGGGCGGGCATGGCGACCTGGTGGCCGGGCTGGTCGTGGGCCGTGCCGAGGCGATTGGCGAGATCCGGCTGGTGGGCATGAAGGACATGACCGGCGCGGTGATGGCACCGTTCAACGCGATGCTGGTGATGCGCGGGCTCAAGACGCTGTCGTTGCGGATGGAACGGCATTGCGCCAGCGCGCGCGTGGTGGCCGAGTGGCTGGAGGGGCACCCGGAGGTGGCGGCCGTGCATTACCCGGGGCTGGAGAGCTTTGGCCAGCACGCGCTGGCCTGCCGGCAGATGGCGCTGCCCGGCGCGATGATCGCCTTCGAGCTGACAGGCGGGCTGGAGGCCGGGCGCCGGATGATGAACGGGCTGCGGATGATCGCGCGCGCCGTGTCGCTGGGCGATGCCGAGACGCTGATCCAGCATCCCGCCTCGATGACGCATTCGACCTACAGCGCCGAGGAGCGCGCCGAGCACGGAATCAGCGACGGGCTGATCCGGCTGTCGGTGGGGCTTGAGGATGTTGCCGATATCCTCGACGATCTGGACGGGGCGCTGAGCCGTACCGTGCTCCGCGACACCGCCTGATATGTCCATGTCCAGCACGAAAGCATCCTGATGCCATTCCAGATTTCCATCGGTCCGAACCTGCGCAAATCGCCGTTCTTCGACGCCACCGTTCGAAGCGGGGTGCGGGGGTTCTCGGTCTACAATCACATGCTGATCCCCGGGCATTTCGGCGATCCCGATGCCGAGTATGACCGGCTGATGACCGGGGTGGCGATGTGGGACGTGGCGGCGCAGCGGCAGGTCGAACTGACCGGGCCGGATGCCGGGCGGCTGGCGCAGTACCTGACGCCGCGCGACCTGACGAAGACGCGGATCGGGCAGGGCCGTTACGTGCCGCTATGCGATCACGAGGGGTGGCTCATCAACGACCCGGTGCTGCTGAAGTTGGCCGAGGACCGGTATTGGCTGTCGGTCGCCGACAGCGACATTCACCTGTGGGCCGCGGCCATCGGGCGCGAGCGGCGCTGGGACGTGGCGGTGGGTGAGCCGGACGTGTCGCCGCTGGCGATCCAGGGGCCGAAGGCGGTGCTGGTGGCCGAGGCGCTGTTCGGTCCGCGCGTGCGGGACATGCGGTATTTCGGCTTCGAGGAAACCGAGCTGCACGGCATCCCGCTGCTCCTCGCGCGGTCGGGCTGGTCCAAGCAGGGCGGGTTCGAGCTGTATCTGAGGGATGGCGCGCGCGGTGGCGAGCTGTGGGACCTGGTGGCCGAGGCGGGCGCGCCCTGGGGGATCGGACCCGGGGCGCCCAACGATATCGAGCGGCTGGAAAGCGGGCTCGTTTCCTACGGGGCCGACATGCGCTGGCAGGGGGCGCGGGCGGACCCGTTCGAGATGGGGCTGGGCGCGCTGGTCGATCTGGCGGCGGGGCACGATTTCGTCGGTCGCGCGGCATTGGAGCGGATCGCGGCGCAGGGCCCGGCGCGCAGGCGCGTGGGGCTTGTGCTCGATGGCCGCCCGACGCCGCCGGGCCATCCAGTGCCGCTGATGTTGGGGGAGACGGATGTCGGGCGGGTTTGCGAGTTTGCGTTTTCCCGGCGCCTTGGGCGGACCATCGGTGTCGGGCTTGTACGGGCCGACCTGGCGCAGGATACGGCGGGGCTGACGGTTGCGCTGGAGGGCGGAACGGTGCCTGCGCGGATCGCGCCGTTGCCGTTCGCGGGCCAGTGAAAACAGGGGGATGGGACGCGCCATGACCGAGACAGAGACCGACCACCTCAAGACCGTCCAGCAGCGGCTGTTGTGGCTGTCGCACTGGATGATCCATCACGCCAACCACGTCCGGCCCAAGGTGGACGGGATCAAGACGGGCGGGCATCAGGCAAGTTCGGCGTCGATGGTGTCGATCATGACGGCGCTCTATTTCTCGACGCTGCGTCCCGAGGACCGGGTGGCGGTCAAGCCGCACGCCTCGCCGGTGTTTCACGCGATGCAATACCTGATGGGCAACCTCGACCGCGCGCGGATGGAGGCGTTTCGCGGCCTGGGCGGTGTGCAGAGCTATCCAAGCCGCACCAAGGACGTGGATGACGTGGATTTCTCCACCGGGTCGGTGGGCCTTGGCGTGGCGATCACGAGTTTTGCCGCGCTGGTGCAGGATTACATTACCGCCAAGGAGTGGGGGGCAGATGTGCCGCTCGGGCGCATGGTGGCGCTGGTGGGCGATGCGGAGCTGGACGAGGGCAATGTCTACGAGGCGTTGCAGGAGGGCTGGAAGAACGACCTGCGCAATTGCTGGTGGATCATCGACTACAACCGCCAATCGCTGGACGGGATCGTGCGCGAGCGGCTGTTCGAGCGGATCGAGAAGATTTTCGACGCCTTCGGCTGGGACGTGGTGCGGGTGAAATACGGCGCGCTGCAACGGGCGGCCTTTGCCGAACCGGGGGGCGAGGCGCTGCGCGACTGGATCGACCAATGCCCCAACGCGGAATATTCGGCGCTGACCTATATGGGCGGCGCGGTCTGGCGGCAGCGGCTGATGGACGACCTGGGCGATCAGGGCGAGGTGACCGCGCTGATCGAGCGGCGGAGCGACCGCGAACTGGCGGACCTGATGGAGAACCTTGGCGGCAATTGCGTGGCGACCATGGCCGAGACCTTCGCGAGCATCGACCACGACCGCCCGACCTGTTTTCTCGCCTACACGATCAAGGGCTGGGGCACGCCCATTGCCGGGCACAAGGACAACCACGGCGGGCTGATGACAAAGGCGCAGATGGCCGAGTGGCAGACGCACATGGGCATCCCCGAGGGGCAGGAATGGGACCGCTTTGCCGGGGTCGAAGATGTGGACAGCCTGCGCGCCTTTCTCGACGGTGTGCCGTTCTTTGCCAAGGGCGCGCGGCGGTATGGAGACGCACGGCTGGCGGTGCCCGAAGTTGCGGCGGTGACGGACCGCGAAATCTCGACGCAGATGGCATTCGGCAAGATGCTGGACGGATTGGCGCGGGGCGACAGTGCGCTCGCGGCGCGCATCCTGACCACCTCGCCGGACGTGACGGGCACCACCGGGCTGGGGCCGTGGGTCAACCGTCGCAAGCTGTTTTCGCGGACCGAGCAGCGCGATGCCTTTATCGAGCATCGCATCCCTTCGACCGCGAAATGGAATTTCTCGCCCGAGGGGCAGCACCTTGAGCTGGGCATCGCCGAGATGAACCTCTTTCTGCTTCTGGGGGCGGCGGGGCTGGCGCACAGCCTGTGGGGTCGACGGCTGATCCCCATCGGCACGGTCTATGATCCGTTCGTGCATCGCGGGCTCGATGCGCTCAATTACGCCTGTTATCAGGATGCGCGGTTCATCGTGGCCGGCACGCCATCGGGGGTGACGCTGGCGCCCGAGGGGGGTGCGCACCAATCGGTGGGCACGCCGCTGACGGGCATGGCGCAGGACGGGTTGGCGAGTTTCGAGCCCGCCTTTGCCGACGAGCTGGCGGTGATCCTGGAATGGGCCTTCGACTACTTGCAGCGCGATGGCGAGGGCGACAGGGGAGGGGGCGTGGACGAGCGGACGTGGCTGCGCGACGAGACCGGCGGCTCGGTCTACCTGCGGCTGAGCACCAAGCCGCTGGAACAGCCCGGCAAGCGCGCCGATGATGCGTTCCGGCAGGGCGCCATCGACGGGGCCTACTGGCTGCGCCCTCCGGGGCCGAATTGCGAGGTGGTGATCGCCTATCAGGGCGCGGTGGCCGACGAGGCAATCGCGGCGGCGGGGCTAGCGGGCGGTACGCGCCGCGACGTGGGTGTGCTGGCGGTGACCTCGGCGGACCGGCTCAACGCGGGCTGGACCGCGGCGCAGCGCGAGCGCGCGCGAGGCAACGCGGATGCGGTGAGCCATGCCGAGCGGCTGCTCGCCCCGCTGCCGCGGCACTGCACGCTGGTGACGGTGATCGACGGGCACCCCGCGACGCTGGCCTGGCTGGGGGCGGTGGCCGGGCACCGGACGATTTCCCACGGGGTGGAGCATTTCGGGCAGACGGGCACCATCGGCGATCTCTACCGGCATTTCCGTATCGACCGCGACGCCGTTGCCGCGTCGGCCACCGCGCGCTGAGCGGGCCGAATAGGGGCTTGTAACCTGCCGGGATCGGCGCGCAGTCTGGCGGGCAGGACCAAGCGGCAAGGGAGAGCGGGATGGATCTGGGTTTGCGGCCCGAGTGGCGGGCGCGTCTCGAGCAAGTGGCGGCGATGGTGCGCGACGAGATCGCGCCTTGCGAGGCGGAGTTCCACGCCGAGGTGGCGCGCGACGACCGCTGGGCGCTCAGCCCGCGGCAGGTGGAGATCCTCGACGGGCTGAAGGCGCAGGCGCGGGCCGAGGGGCTGTGGAACCTGTGGCTGACCGACGAGGGCGGGGCCGGGCTGCGCACCGTGGACTATGCCTATTTCGCCGAAGTCATGGGCCGCAGCCCGCTGGCGCCGGAGGTGTTCAACTGCAACGCGCCCGACACCGGCAACATGGAGGTGTTTCACCGTTATGGCAGCGCCGAGATGAAGGCGCGGTGGCTGAAACCGCTGATGGAGGGGGAAATCCGTTCGGCCTACCTGATGACCGAACCGGAGGTGGCAAGCTCTGACGCGACCAACATCGCCATGTCCTGCGTGCGCGAGGGGGACGAATACGTGCTCGACGGCGAGAAGTGGTGGGCCACGGGCGCGGGCGATCCGCGCTGTGCCGTCTATATCGTGATGGTGCGGACCGGCGGCGACGACCTGCCGAAGCATCAGCGTCACGCGATGATCGTGGTGCCCGCCGACAGCCCCGGCATCGAGGTGCTGCGCGCGATGGAGGTCTACGGCCATGACGACGCGCCGCACGGGCACATGCATATCCGGTTTACCGGGGTGCGGGTGCCGGCGGAGAACCTGCTGCTGGGCGAGGGGCGCGGCTTCGAGATCGCGCAAGGCAGGCTGGGGCCGGGGCGCATCCACCACTGCATGAGGGCCATCGGCATGGCCGAGGCGGCGCTGGAGATGATGTGCCGCCGCGGCCTCGAGCGGGAGGCGTTCGGCAAGCCGTTGGCGCAACTGGGGGCGAATCACGACATCATCGCCGAGTGCCGGATGGAGATCGAGCAGGCGCGGCTCTTGTGCCTCAAGGCCGCCTGGATGATGGATCAGGGCGACGCGCGCGCCGCCGCACCGTGGATTCACCAGATCAAGGTGGTCGCGCCGCGCGTGGCGCTGAAGGTGGTGGACGAGGCGGTGCAGTTGTTCGGCGCGCAGGGCATCAGCCAGGATGTGCCGCTTTCGGCGATGTGGACGCATCTGCGCACGTTGCGCCTGGCCGACGGGCCGGACGCGGTCCACCGGCGGCAGGTGGCGCGGGCGGAACTGCGGCGGCACACGCAGGAGAAGGTGTGAACGGGGCGCGGCCCGGGTGGGGGCGCTGCCCCCACACCCCCGGGATATTTCCGGCAAGATGAAGCCAAGGGGGCGCATTCGCGCACAGGTATGTCTGCGCCAGAGCACCGGCCTCACGATGTGGTGACCGGCGGGGCGGTTACATGGCGCGCGGCCCCTGATTAGCTATGGCGTGAGCATAATCAAAGGAGGCTTACATGACTGCCGAATTCAAGATCACCACTGCCCCGGTGAGCGACGATGCCGCTAAAGGCGCGGCCAAGGAGATGCTGGACGGCGCGCGCGCCAAGCTCGGTTTCGTGCCGAACATGTATCGCGGCATGGCGATCAATCCGGGGCTGCTGAGTACCTATCTGCACGGCTATGCGCATTTCCGAGAGCAGGGCAATTTCACGCCGCCGGAGCAGGAGGTCGTGTTCCTGGCCATCTCGCTCGCCAATGGCTGCGACTATTGCACCGCCGCGCACTCGATGCTGGCGGTGAATGTCTCGAAGCTGTCGGAGGCGCACACGCAGGCGCTGCGCGACGGCAAGCCGCTCGATGATGCCAAGCTGGAAGCGCTGCGTCGCTTTACCCATCACATGTGGGAGACGCGCGGCCTGCCGACGAAGGCCGAGGCCGAGGCGTTCAAGGCCGCGGGATATTCGGATATCCACGTGCTGGAGATCATCCTCGCGATGTCCGTGAAGACGATCAGCAACTATGCGAACCACGTGAATCACACGCAGGTGGACGACGCCTTCGCCGCCTTCGCGGTGGACAAGACGGTGGCGGCGGCCTGAGCCGCGCCTAGCTATTGCGCCCCTGCGCGTCGGGGGCGCAAAACATCTCGTACAGGACGCCGAGCAGGCGTTCGGCGCGCGCGTCGGCAAGGCTGTAGTAGATGATCTTGCCGTCGCGGCGCGTGCGTACCAGGCCCTCGTGGCGCAGCCGCGCGAGCTGTTGCGAGACGGCCGCCTGTCGCGCGCCGAGGAGGGCCTCGAGCTCTGAGACGGATTTCTCGCCGGTGACGAGGTAGCACAGGATCATCAGTCGCCCCTCGTGGCCGAGCGCGCGCAGGAATTCAGCCGCGTCGGTGGCGTTCTGCTGCATTTGCGCCAGGTCGGCGCTGTCGGGGGTGGTCGTGAGCATGTGCCATTGCTCCTTTTCGCTCAATCTAGGGCGATTTCGCGCGCGCGGCAATTGCCAAACCCGTGATCGCGGGGGGTGTGCCCGGAGCGGGCCCAGACTTTTGCGCAACACGGCGTCGAATCGCGCGCGCGCCCTTGCAGGGGGTGGGGCGCGCCACTAAGACTCCGTTAGCACGCCGTCGGTTACGATCGGCGAAACCTATTGGCGCGGACAGGACGGCCGGGCCGCAACAGCAGGCGGGACAGGATGAAAGACCCTTTCGAGACATACATGAACACGCTCGTGCCCATGGTGGTCGAGCAGACCAGCCGGGGCGAACGCGCCTACGACATCTTCTCGCGGCTCCTGAAGGAGCGGATCATCTTTCTCAGCGGGCCGGTGCATGATGGCATGTCGAGCCTGATCGTGGCGCAGCTTCTGCACCTCGAGGCGGAGAATCCGTCCAAGGAAATCAGTATGTACATCAACAGCCCCGGCGGCGTGGTGACGAGCGGGCTGTCGATCTACGACACCATCCAGTACATCAAGCCCAAGGTCAGCACGCTGGTCATCGGACAGGCGGCGAGCATGGGGTCGCTGCTGCTCACCGCGGGCGAGCCGGGGATGCGGTTTTCGCTGCCCAACAGCCGGATCATGGTGCACCAGCCCTCGGGCGGCTACCAGGGGCAGGCCACCGACATCATGATTCACGCCAAGGAAACGCAGAAGCTCAAGGACCGGCTTAACGAGATCTATGTCCGCCATACCGGGCAGGATATCGAAACCGTCGAGGCGGCGCTGGAGCGCGACAATTTCATGTCGCCCGAAGAGGCGAAGGAATGGGGCCTCATCGACGAGATCGTGACCAACCGTAACAAGCCCGGCGACGGCGATGACGCCAAATGAGGCGATGAATGAACGGTGATCGCCCGTGCGCGGGCGGTCGAGAAAATCGCATTGTGGTGCTATCCACCCTGACTTAAGCTGGTGGAACGAACGAGACGAGACGACGCGCATGCCGCCCGACCGGCGGCGCTGAAAGGAAAGCCATGGCGAACAATTCCGGCGACAGCAAGAACACGCTCTATTGCAGTTTTTGCGGAAAGAGCCAGCACGAGGTGCGCAAGCTGATCGCAGGGCCCACGGTATTCATCTGCGATGAATGCGTGGAACTGTGCATGGACATCATCCGCGAGGAGACCAAGAGCGCGGGGCTCAAGGCGACCGACGGCGTGCCCACGCCGCACGACATCGCCAAGGTGCTCGACGATTACGTGATCGGCCAGGCGATGGCCAAGCGCGTGCTCTCGGTGGCGGTGCACAACCACTACAAGCGGCTCAACAACTCCGGCAAGAGCGATATCGAGCTCAACAAGTCGAACATCCTGCTGATCGGCCCGACCGGCTGTGGCAAGACGCTGCTGGCGCAGACGCTGGCGCGCATTCTCGACGTGCCGTTCACGATGGCCGATGCCACCACGCTGACCGAAGCCGGCTATGTCGGCGAGGACGTGGAGAACATCATCCTCAAGCTGTTGCAGTCGAGCGAGTACAATGTCGAGCGCGCGCAGCGCGGCATCGTCTATATCGACGAGGTCGACAAGATCACCCGCAAGTCCGAGAACCCGTCGATCACCCGCGACGTCAGTGGCGAGGGCGTGCAGCAGGCGCTGCTGAAGCTGATGGAAGGCACCGTGGCGAGCGTGCCGCCGCAGGGCGGGCGCAAGCATCCGCAGCAGGAATTCCTGCAGGTGGACACCACCAACATCCTGTTCATCTGCGGCGGGGCATTCGCCGGGCTCGACAAGATTATCTCGCAGCGCGGCAAGGGCAGCGCGATGGGCTTTGGCGCCGATGTGCGCGACGAGGACGAGCGCGGCATCGGCGAGGTCCTGTCGTCGCTGGAGCCGGAGGATTTGCTCAAGTTCGGGCTGATCCCGGAATTCGTCGGCCGCCTGCCGGTGCTGGCGACGCTGGAGGATCTCGACGAGGAGGCGCTCGTCACCATCCTGACCGAGCCAAAGAACGCGCTGATCAAGCAGTATCAGCGCCTGTTCGAGCTGGAGAACGCGACGCTGACCTTTACCGACGATGCGCTCAAGGCGATCGCCAAGCGCGCCATCGCCCGCAAGACCGGGGCGCGGGGGCTGCGCTCGATCCTTGAGGATATCCTGCTCGATACGATGTTCGACCTGCCCAGCCTCGAGAATGTCGAGGAAGTGGTGGTCAACGAGGAGGCGGCGACATCGGACGCCGCGCCGTTGATCATCTATGCCGAGACCAAGGGCAAGAAGGGCGGCGCGAGCGCCGGCTGAGTAGTCACGCCTATGGAAAGAGGCCCGCGCCGGAAGGCGGGGGCCTTTTTCGTTGAAGGCGCGTGGGCGAATGGCCTGTTCCTGCCATGCGCATCCTGCCCTCGGCGCGGGACAAGGCGCGTTTACGCGCCGCCGCGCAGCGCCCGACCGCCCGCTCGGGCGGGCGCTTCTGCAACGGCGCAAATAGCGGTGATTTCTAAAGTATCTTGCACCATAAATCGCAGAGCGTAATCGAGTTTGCGCCCACCCGGCGGTCGGGCGCTTCACGCCATCCCCGCCGCGATCTCAGCCCCGCCCGCGGTAGGGCGGCACGCCCTGGTCGGGGATCCACACCCCTTCGGGCGCGGGGCCGGTCTGCCAGAACACGTCGATCGGGATGCCGCCGCGCGGATACCAGTAGCCGCCAATGCGGAGCCATTGCGGGCTGAGGAATTCGACCAGCCGCCGGGCGATGGACACCGTGCAATCCTCGTGGAACGCGCCGTGGTTGCGAAAGCTGGTGAGGTAGAGTTTGAGCGACTTGCTCTCTACCAGCCACGCGCCCGGCACGTAGTCGATCACCAGGTGCGCGAAATCCGGCTGGCCGGTCATCGGGCAGAGCGAGGTAAACTCCGGCGCGGTGAAGCGCACCGCGTAGGCGGTGTCGGCCTGCGGGTTGGCGACGCGTTCGAGTTCCGCCTCCTCGGGGCTTTGCGGCACGCGGGTCGCGCCGCCAAGCTGCGTCAGGTCCTTGTAGATGTCGTTGTCGCTCATCGTGGTCTCCTTTTACACGCCGCGCTTGTTGCCCCAGAGCGTCACGTGCAGTTGCGGCAGAACGGTCGCCGCGAACCAGCCATCGGCCACCACCCGATCCACCAGCCAGCGCATCCGCGCGTCGATGCCCGCCTGGTCCACCACCGCCGTGTCGTCGCCGGGCGGGGGCGGGGTGTGGTTGCCCGGTTGCAGGTAGACGGCCAAGGATGGATACCGCGCTGCTACCTCGCGTGCCCAGTGGTAATCGGCCTCGTTGAACACGACGATCTTGAGCACCGTCGGCGCATCGCCCGCGGCGGCGCGGCAAGCGTCGAATGCTGCCCAGTCCACCGCCATGCCCGACGAGGGCGGTTTGGGGGAAAGCACCAGCATGTCGAGATCGGCGAACCAGTCGCGCGCGACAGAGCCTTGGGTCTCCATCGCGAATCGGTAGCCGCGCGCGTGGCCCATCCCGATCAGCGGGCCAAGCGGCTGGATCGCGGGATTGCCGCCCGAGAGCGTGACGAGGATCGGCCGGTCGCCCGAGAGGCGGGCCACCTCGGCCATCACGTCCGCAGGCGGCATCGGCGCCCATGTGTGGCGATACTCTGCGTCCACCGCGTGCAGGCTGTCGCACCACGAACAGCGGTAATCGCAGCCGCCGGTGCGCACGAATACGGTGGGCTGCCCGATCAGCGCGCCCTCGCCCTGGATGGTGGGCCCGAAGATTTCCGAGACGCGGACGGGATCGGTCACGGCCGGTATTCCGCCCATGTCTTGGGTGTCTCGCTCACCCGCACCGCCGAGACCTCGGGCCAGCGGGCGCGGCACCAGTCGAAGAAATGCCGCGCCATGCGCTCGGCTGTCACGCAACCGTCGCCCAGAACGTCGTTGAGGTGGCGGTGGTCGAGATGGTCGTCGATATAGGACTTCAGCGCAGCAAGGTCGTGATAGTCGCGCACGAATCCGGTCTCGTCGAGGTCCACGGCGGCCAGTTCCACCACCACGATATAGTTGTGCCCGTGCAGCCGCGCGCAGGGGTGTCCCTCACGCAGACCGAAGAGCTGATGCGAGGCGGAGAAGTGGAATTCCTTGGTGATCCGGTACATCAGCGCCCCTCCACCGCGGCCTGCCAGTAATCGGGGTCGTCATAGGCGGTCGGGTCCGCGACCCCGGCGAGGTGGAACGCCTCGCGCCGCTCGACGCAGGTGCCGCAACGCCCGCAATGGCGCGAGCCCCCCTTGTAGCACGACCATGTCTCGGCGAAGGGCACGCCGAGGTGCGCGCCATCGGCCACGATATCGGCCTTGGAGCCGTGGACATAGGGCGTCCAGAGGTTTACCTCGGCCACGCCTTCGAGCGCGTGATCCTGCATCGCCTGGAAGGCGGCGATGAAGCCGGGGCGGCAATCGGGGTAGATGAAATGATCGCCGCCATGCACCGCCGCCGCGACCGCACCCGCCTTTTGCGCCGCTGCCATGCCGAAGGCCACGGCCAGCATGATGGCGTTGCGGTTGGGGACGATGGTGATCTTCATCGTGTCCTCGGCGTAATGGCCGTCGGGCACGTCGACGTCGTCGGTGAGCGCCGAGCCTGAGAGCGCCGCGCCCACGCCGCGCAGGTCCACCACCCGGTGCGGCACGCCGAGCCGCGCCGCGCAGGCGCGCGCGCTCTCGACCTCCTTGACGTGGCGTTGCCCGTAGTCGAACGACAAGAGCGCCGCGAGACGGCGCTCGGCGGCGGTCTTGTGGGCGAGGGTCACGGAATCGAGCCCGCCCGAGCAGATGACGATTGTATCCATACCTTGTGTCCTTGTTTTTTAGAGCGGGTAGGCTGCGACCGCTTGGGCCCGCGCCTTACGCCTTTCGCGCGATCATGGCAAGACGTCCGCCCCGCGCAATTCGCTTGGAGCGCCGCCGCGTGCGCGGCATAACGGGGACATGGAGACCGAGAAACTCGCCTTCGATCATGCGCCGGTCGGGCTTGCCGTGTTGGAGCACCGGATCATCCGCACCTGCAACCGGCAATTCGCCGTGATCTTTGGCGGGGATCCGGGCGATTACGCGGGCGTGCCGCTGGCGCGATTCTACCCTTCGATCGAGGATTACCGCCGGATCGGCTCGGACGCGCTGGCCGTGATGCGCGAGACCGGGCGCTATGCCGACGAGCGGGTGATGAGGCGCGGCTCGGGCGCGCTGTTCTGGTGCCGGGTGCGGGGGCAGTCGCTGACGCCCGACGCGCCGTTCGCGCGCGGCATCTGGTCATTTGCCGATCTCTCGGACGAGCGCCCGCTCGTCGCGCTCACACGGCGCGAGCGCGAGGTGGCGATCCTGACGTGCCGGGGGCTCACGTCCAAGGAAATCGGGCTGGAGCTGGGATTGAGCCATCGCACCATCGAGGTCTACCGCGCCCGCCTGCTGGAGAAATTCGGCGCGCGCAAGCTTGCCGAACTGGTGGCGAAGCTGTCGGGAATGCCGCTCTGAGCCCGAGTATCGTGGGGGAAATGGCCGCTTTTCTCAGGCATCTGCATGCCCTATAAGCGTCGGAAACCATTGCGATGGGCGCGGCCTGCGCGCACCATCGCCGTTACCGAGGAAGCAAATGTCGAACGAAACGCATGAATCGGACGTGGCCTTTATCCGGGCGCTCGCGGAGTTGTTGAACGAGAACGATCTTACCGAGCTGTCGGTCAAGCGCGAATACGGGCAGGACGACACGCTCAACGTGCGGGTGAGCCGACGGGGCGAGATCGTCACCACGCAGGTGAGCAGCGCGCCCGCGGCGCCTGCCGTTGCGCCGGCTGCCGCGGCGTCGGCGCCCGCGGCCGCCCCCGTCGAGCCCGTGGATGACCCGGCGAGCCATCCCGGCGCCGTCACGTCGCCGATGGTCGGCACCGTCTACATGCAGGCGGAGCCCGGCGCGCCCTCCTTTGTGAGCGTGGGTCAGCAGGTGAGCGAGGGCGACACGCTGCTGATCATCGAGGCGATGAAAACCATGAACCACATCCCCGCGCCGCGTGCGGGCACCGTCCGGCGCATCCTGATCGAGGATGGCGCGGCGGTCGAATACGGCGCACCGCTGATGATTATCGAGTGAGGCGGGCATGTTCGACAAGATCCTTGTGGCCAACCGCGGCGAGATCGCGCTGCGCGTGATCCGCGCGGCGCGCGAAATGGGCATCCGCTCGGTCGCCGTCCATTCCACGGCGGATGCCGACGCGATGCATGTGCGCATGGCCGACGAGACCGTGTGCATCGGCCCGCCGGCGTCGTCGGAGAGCTACCTGTCGATCCCCGCGATCATTGCCGCCTGCGAGGTAACCGGTGCGCAGGCGGTTCATCCTGGCTATGGCTTTTTGTCGGAGAACGCCAATTTCGTGCAGATCGTCGAGGATCACGACCTCACCTTCATCGGCCCCTCGGCCGAGCATATCCGCATCATGGGCGACAAGATCACCGCCAAGGACACGATGAAGGCGCTGGGCGTGCCGTGCGTGCCCGGCTCGGAGGGGGGCATCGACGATGTCGCGGCGGCCAAGGCGCTGTGCGCCGAGATCGGCTATCCGGTGATCGTCAAGGCGACGGCGGGCGGCGGCGGGCGCGGCATGAAGGTGGCGCGCGACGAGGGCGAGCTGGAGCGCGCCTTTCTCACTGCGCGGTCGGAGGCCAAGGCCGCGTTTGGCAATGACGAGGTCTATATCGAGAAATACCTGACCACGCCGCGCCATATCGAGGTGCAGGTGTTCGGCGACGGTAAGGGCCGCGCCGTGCATCTGGGCGAGCGGGACTGCTCGCTCCAGCGGCGTCACCAGAAGGTGCTGGAAGAGGCGCCCGGCCCGTGCATCACCGACGAGGAGCGCGCGCGTATCGGCGCGATCTGTGCCGATGCCTGCGCCAATATCAACTATCGCGGCGCTGGCACGATCGAGTTTCTCTACGAGAACGGCGAATTCTTTTTCATCGAGATGAACACGCGGTTGCAGGTCGAGCACCCGGTGACCGAGGCGATCTTTGGCGTGGACCTCGTGCGCGAACAGATCCGCGTGGCAGAGGGGCTGCCGATGTCCTTCACGCAGGAGGAGCTGGTGATCAACGGCCACGCCATCGAGGTGCGCATTAATGCCGAGAAGCTGCCGGATTTCGCGCCGCGCCCGGGCACCATCACGCAGTTTCACGCGCCCGGCGGGCTTGGTGTGCGGATGGATTCGGCGCTCTATGACGGCTATCGCATCCCGCCCTATTACGACAGCCTGATCGCCAAACTGATTGTTCACGGGGCCGACCGCGACACCGCGCTGCGCCGTCTTGCCCGCGCGCTGGGCGAGTTGATCGTGGACGGGGTGGACACCACGGTGCCGCTGTTTCACGCGCTGTTGCAGGAGGAAGACATCCGCAACGGCAGCTACAATATCCACTGGCTCGAACACTGGCTTGAAACCAACCTGCGGGAGTGATGCCCGCCTTCCTGCCCCCCGCGCTGCTGTTGCGCGCCTATGCTGCCGGCATTTTTCCGATGGCCGAGCATCGTGGCGATGCCGAGGTGTTCTGGGTCGATCCGCCGCGCCGGGGCGTGCTGCCGCTGGACGGATTTCACCTCTCGCGCAGTCTTGTCCGCAGGATGCGGCGGGGGGGATATACCGTCACGCTCGATGCCGATTTCGCGGGCGTGGTGGATGCCTGCGCCGACCGGGACGATACCTGGATCAGCGCGCCGATTCGCGAGGCCTACCTGGAGCTGTACGCGCGCGGACACGCGCATTCGCTGGAGGTGTGGGAAGAAGGCGCGCTGGTGGGCGGGGTCTATGGCGTCACGCTCGGGCGCGCGTTCTTTGGCGAGAGCATGTTCTCGCGCCGCGCCGACGGCTCGAAACGGGCGCTGGCGCACCTGGTCGATCACCTGCGGCGCTGCGGCTTCATCCTGTTTGACACGCAGTTCATCACGCCGCATCTGGCGCGGCTGGGGGCTGTCGAGATCGACCGCGCCGAGTATCGTGCGCGGCTTTCGGAGGCGCTGGAGACAGAGGCGGATATAACGGCGCTACCGCTGGAGGGTGACCCGGCTCAGGTGGTGCAGCGCATCACCCAGACATCGTAGCGCGGATGCTCCAGCGCGTTGAGCGCGGGCGAGGAGGCCAGCATCCAGCCGTCGAACCACAGCTTGCCGCCTTGCGTCTCGCGGATGGTGACGTGGGCATAGGCATCGCCCGCCGGGTTGCCCTCGGGGTAGCGGCACTCGGTCAGCTTTACCGTGAGCGAGCCGAACTCGGCGACCTCGCCATTGGCAAGGTCGAGGTCGCGCAGCTCTGTGGTGATCTTGTCCAGCCCGCGCAGCACCGCGCCGCGCCCCGGGGCCGTGTCCTCCTGCGCGCCCGCGCCATGTGCGCAGGCGATCAGCAGACAGGCCGCCACGGCTCGGATCATTGCTCGGCTCCGTCCTCGTTGCCGGATACGAATTTCATCAAGAGCGAGACGAGGCTGACCGATCCTTGGGTGAATTCGATTTCGTCGCCCGGCGCGAAATAGAACGGCGAGCCGCCGGGCAGGATCTCGACGTAATTACCGCCCAGCAGCCCCTCGGACGAGATCGCCACGGCGCTGTCATCGGGGACGTCGATGCCCTCGCTTACGGTAAAGATCGCCTTGGCGCGATAGGTGCCGGGATCGAGGCGCAGCTCGGTCACGCGGCCCACCTTGACGCCCGCGAGGCGCACATCGGTGCCCGTGCTGACGCCGTCGGCGCTGCGGAAACTGGCGTTGAGGGTATATTCCTCGCCCGCTGTGGTGAAGCCGGTGGTCTTGCCGGCATAGGCGACGAAGCCAAGCGCCACGGCCAGCACCAGCCCACCCACGAGGACCTCGGTCTTGTTCTCGGACATGGCTTTGCCCCTATTCCGGCGTCCACGCTTCGTAGTCGCGCCGCTCGACCGGTTCGGGGCGGCGAATCGACCCGGCGGGCGCATAGGCGAGCGGCGTACCGGTCAGGTTCTCCTGATGGGGTTTTTCCCATGCCTTGTGTGGCAGCGGCGCGTCGCTCGGTGGCTCGGCATAGGTGTAGTGCAGCCAGCCGTGCCAATCGGGGCTTACCCGGCTGGCCTCGGCCTCGCCGTTGAAGATCACCCAGCGCTTCTTGCCGTCACGGGAGCGGTAGAAGATGTTGCCCTCCGTGTCCTCGCCCACCTTCACGCCGTTGCGCCAGGTGTAGAACTGGGTGTTGAGCGTCTGCCCGTTCCACCACGTCACGGCGCGCAATAGCGTGTTGAGAATACCCATCAGACCCTCCGGCTCATTCCCTGTCCGATATGGCGGATTTGATGGCAAAGGTCCAGTGCCGCGTGGGCGCGCCCGTGTCCGGGCGCGCCGGAATATCCGGCTCAGCAGGGCACGGTGCGGTAGGTGCCGTCGCCATTCGCATAGGCGCAGCGGTTGGTGCGGGTGTTGCGGGCGATGAGGGTACCCGCCGCCGCACCAGCCAGCGTCGAGAGTACCGTCCATCCGGCATTGGCGTCGAACGCCGCGGCACCGATCAGGCCCGCGCCTGCGCCAAGGGCTGCGCCGGTCACTTCGCGGTTGTCGGTCGTGTCGATGCAGCCTGCCAGTGCGAGGCTCGCAAGTGCACCGATGATCGTGTTGCGTGTCATGTCATGCTCCTTTCCCGCCTGTGGCGGCCTGAGACTTTACCCAGCATAACGCAGGATCGTCCCGGGAAAAAAGCGGCATCGGCAAGGATTAGCCGGTCAGGGGATTGGCGGCGGGCGCTTGCGCCGTGCGCCCGAGAGCGCGTTGCCCGCGATGGCCGCCAGCAGGATCGCCCCGCCCACAAGCGTGGTGGGTTCGGCGCGCTCGCCCAGGAACAGCCAGACCCAGACCGGCCCGAGCACCACTTCGGACATCGACAGAAGCGTGAGTTCGGCGGCGGGGACACTGCGCGACCCGATCGTGTAGAGAATGAGACCGGCGCCGACCTGGAAGACGCCCATGGCGGTGGCAATCCCCGCGTCGCGAGGGGTAAGCGACAGCGACAGGCCAAGCGAGAGGGAGATCACCGCCATGACCACGGTGCCAATGAGTCCTGAGAGCAGCACGGCGGGCATCATCTCGACCGCGCGTCCGCGGCGCAGTGCCACGGTGAACACGGCAAAGCCCAGCGCCGAGCCGAGCGCCGCGAGATTGCCCCTGAGTGCCGCGCCGGAGGTCTTGTCCCAGACCATCACGGCGATGCCGCAGGCTGCCACGGCGATGGCGATCCAGGTGGCGGGGCGCACGCTCTCGCCAAGGATGATGCGCCCCAGCACCGCCGCGATCAGCGGGGCGGCGGCAAAGAGCATCATCGCGTTGGCAACGGAGGTGGACTGGATCGCCGCGATTCCGCCGGTATAGGCCGCGACGAGCGCGGTGCCAGCGATCACGCCGGGCCAGCCCATCGCGGCGATGCGCGCCAGCGGCGCGCGCCCCGAGCGCAGCCGCACCACGACGTAGAGAAACACGCTCATGGCGAGCGATCGGTAAAAGAGGATCTGCCAGACTGCCGCGTCCTCGATCAGGCGGATACCCAGCCCCACGGTGGACCACAGAACGCCCGCCATGAAGACCAGCAGATAGCCCGAGAGATCGCGCTCTGTGGTGGCCGTCATGCTCACGGCGCGCGATCGTCTTCTGGTCCGGGCTGCGGCGGCAGGTGACCTGGCGTGAAGGTGCTCTCGGCGATCACGGGTGGTGCGTCGCCGCGCCGCGCCGCGCGCATCTCGCGCCAGCCGATATAGAGCCCCGAGGCGATGATGAGCGTCATGCCCGCGAGCGTGGCCGGTGGCGGCACCTCGGCCCAGACCACGTAGGCGAGCAGCGCGGCGAAGGGCAGGTAGGTATAGTCGAACGGTGCCACGAGGCTGGCATGGGCGACCTGGTAGGCGCGCGAGGCAAGCATGTAGGCCACCATCCCCACGAGGCCCAGCGCGGCGAGGGGGGTGAAGTCGGCCAGCGTGCCTGCGGGCAGGCCCCAGCGCAGGTGCTGCGTGGCCGCCGTGTCGGGCACGATCTGCGCCACGGCCCAGCCCGCGGGCAGGATCAGAACGCCCGAGAAGGCCAGCGTGTAGAGCCCCACCGTGAGCGTGCTCTCGCGCTCGCCGATTCGGCGGGCGAGGATCTGCGAGGCGGCGTAGCTGAGCCCGCAGAGAAGCGGCAGCACCGCCACCCAGTCGAGCCCGCCGCCGGGCCGCATGGCGATCACCACCCCCGCGAAGCCCACAATGAGCGCCGCCACGCGGTGCGCGCCAATCCGCTCGCCCAAAAACAGCGCCGCCATCAGCGCGGTAAAGAGCGGTGCCGCGAAGAAGATCGTGCTGACCTCCGCCAGCCCCATGAACGGGAAGGACGCGTAGAACATCGAGAATCCCGCAGCAAACAGCGCCGCCCGCGCGAGATGCAGCGGCCAGAGTGTCGAGCGCAGGCTGTGCGGCGCGCCAAGCCAGGCGATGAGCGGCACCAGCAGCATCACCGCCACCACCGAGCGCGCGAAGAGCAGGGGCCAGACCGGGTAGCTCGCGAGCAGCGATTTCATCGCCGCGTCCTGCACCACGAAGAGCAGCATCGCCGCCTTGATACACAGGATGCCGTGCAGGGCGCGCGAGGGGGCCGGGAGGGGATGCGTGCTCATCATCGCCATTGGCGGTTTCCTGTCTTGCGTGGGCGCGGACAGACCGGGGGCGGCGCGGCCCCTCGGTGCGGGGCGCGGGCGCGGACGGTCTGGATGCGTCGAGGGCCGGTGAAATGACCGGTGCGCGCAGGCTCTCATGTCAGAAAGCGACTGTCTTGTCTGATAGCGACACGGGTGGAGGCGGCGTCAGGCGCGGGTGGGGTGGAAGCGACCGGCGGGCGAGAGGGTGAATATCTCGGCGCCCTGCGCGGTCACGCCGATGGAATGCTCGAACTGCGCCGAGAGCGATTTGTCGCGCGTCACCGCCGTCCACTCGTCGTCGAGCACGACGCTGTCGGGGCGGCCGAGATTCACCATCGGCTCGATGGTGAAGAACATCCCCTCTTCGAGCCGCGGCCCGCTGCCCGCGCGCCCGTAATGCAGCACGTTGGGCGGTGCGTGGAATACCCGGCCAAGCCCGTGACCGCAGAAATCGCGCACCACCGACATGCGGTGTGCCTCGACATGGCTCTGGATGGCGTGGCCGATATCGCCGAATGTGGCGCCGGGGCGCACCGCCTCGATCCCCTTCATGAGCGCGTCATGGGTGACCTGGATCAGCCGCTCGGCCTTGCGCGAAGGTTTGCCCGCCACGTACATCCGGCTGGTGTCGCCGAACCAGCCGTCGACGATCACGGTCACGTCGATGTTGAGGATGTCGCCGTCGCGTAGCGCGTCGTCGGCGCGCCGCTTCTCGTGGTCGCGCGAAATGGTCTCGCTGCCGCTCTTGGGGATGGGCGCGCCGGGGATGCCGTGGCAGACCACGTGGTTGACGCTGATGCAGCTTGCGTGGCGATAGCCCTTGTAGCCGATGGTGGCGGATTTCGCCCCGGCGGCCTTGATCTTCTGCTCGATGAGCGCGTCGATGGCCTCGGTGGTCTGGCCCACGAAAATGTGTTCGGATATCTCGTCGAGGATTTGCGCAGCCAGCCGTCCGGCGGCGTGCATGCCTGCGAAATCCGCCGCATCGTGGATGCGGATGCCGTCGCGCGTGGTGCGCCCCCGATGCGTCTGGTTCACGTCATGCCCCGTCGATTTCTCCGTACTTTCCCCCAATTAGGCCGTTTTCGCCGCGAGGACCAGAGGCCAGCGGCAGCGCCGGGCCGATTGTGATGCCGCCGGGCGTGATCTCGGCACGGTGAGCCATCACCTCGACGCCCGCCGCGCGGCCCGCGTCAAACGCCGCGACATAGGCCGGGTCGATATCGGCGGCGGTAGCGAGCGTGGTCGCGTCGCTGCGCTGCACGAGGTAGAACAGCACCGCGCGTCGCCCCTCGCGCGCGCAAGCAGCCAGATCGCGCAGGTGGCGCGCGCCGCGCGCGGTCACGCTGTCGGGAAACTCGGCGTGCCCGGGCGCGCGCGCGAGGGTCACCGATTTCACCTCGATCACCGCCTCGGGCAGACCGGGTCCGCGCAGGATGAAATCGGCGCGGCTCGCTTCGCCGATGCGCTGTTCGGGGCGGACCTCGTCATAGGCGGCAAACGCGGGCAGCGCGCGGGCGGTGAGCGCGGCGCGCAACACGCGGTTGGCAGCACCCGTATCCACGCAGACGAGCGCGCCCCCGGCCGTTTCGGCCAGCCGCCAAGCGTAGCGCAGCTTGCGGCGGGGATCGTCGTTGTGCTCGACCCAGATCGTGGTGCCGGGGGTGGCGAGGCCGGTCATCGCACCGGGATTGGCGCAATGGGCGGTCGTCTCGGTGCCGTCCTCCAGCCGGATATCGGCGAGGAACCGCTTGTAGCGCCTGAGCAGGGTGGCGCGCAGGAGGGGGCTTTGAAACCGCATGGGCGGGGCCTATACCGGGGCCGGACCCACTGCAAGGAAGCCGCCATGCCCAACCCGACCGCCGCCATGCTCGTCATCGGGGATGAAATCCTCTCGGGGCGCACGCGCGACGCCAACATGCATCACCTCGCGCGCGAATTGACCCATGTCGGCATCGACCTCAGCGAGGTGCGCGTGGTGCATGACGACGAAGCGGCCATCGTCGGCGCCGTGCGGGCGCTGAGCGGCGGGTTCGACGTTGTGTTTACCTCGGGCGGGATCGGCCCCACCCATGACGATATCACCGCCGAGGCGGTGGCGCGCGCCTTCGATACGCCCATCGGTGTGCGCGACGATGCGCGGGCCATCCTCGCCGCGCATTACGATGCGCGCGGGCAGGAGCTGAACGAAGCGCGGCTGCGCATGGCGCGCATCCCCGAGGGGGCCACGCTGATCGACAATCCGATCAGCGCCGCGCCGGGCTTTATCCTCGGGAACGTGCATGTGATGGCCGGGGTGCCGTCGATCTTCGAGGCGATGCTCGCCTCGGTGCTGCCCACGCTGACCGGCGGCGCGCCGGTCCTGTCGCAATCCTACGAGGTGCGGCGCGGCGAGGGCGATATCGCCGCCCCGCTCTCCGATCTCGCGGCGCGCTATCCCGACCTGTCGGTCGGTTCCTACCCGTTCATCCGCGACGGCTGTCACGGGGCGCAGATCGTGATCCGCGGGCAGGATGGCGCGCGCCTCGACGCGGCGATGGCCGAACTGGCCGGGATGTTCCCGGCATGATGCCCGATGTCCAGGCGCTCTACGCCGTCACCGAGGCGACATGGCCGTCCGCCGCGACCCGTGCGCTGGGCCCGGTCACGATCCACGAGGGACGGGGCGGCGGCAAGCGTGTGTCGGCGGCAACCGTGACGGGCGCGGCGACAGGGGACGATCTCGACCGCGCCGAGGCGGCGATGCGGGCGCTCGGGCAGGGGCCGCTCTTTCAGGTGCGCGAGGGCGATGACGCGCTTGATGCGATGCTGGAGGCGCGCGGCTACCGCGTGGTCGATCCCGTCAACCTGCATGTCGCGCCGGTGGCCGCGCTGACCGGCGAGACGCTGCCGCGCGTCACCACCTTTACCATCTGGGAACCGCTGGAGATCATGCGCGACATTTGGGCCGAGGGCGGCATCGGCCCCGCGCGCGTGGCGGTGATGGAGCGGGTCGAGGGGCCGAAGACGGGGCTTCTCGGGCGGCTCAGGGATCAACCCGCCGCCGCCGGGTTCGTGGCCATCCACGACGGCGTGGCGATGGTACACGCGCTGGAGGTACGCGCCCGCCACCGGCGCGCGGGGCTGGGGCGGCTGATGATGCTTCAGGCCGCGCATTGGGCCGCCGCGCAGGGGGCGCGACATCTCGCCGTGATCTGCACGCAGGCCAACGAAGGGGCGAACGGGCTTTATTCGGCGATGGGATTTTCCCGCGTCGGCACGTATCATTACCGTCAGAAGGAGCAGCCATGACCCGCAAAGACGACCAGCCCACCGCGCTCGACCTGCCGCCGGTCGATCCCTTGCCCGAGGCGACCGCGCGCTATTTCGAGATATGCGAGGACAAGCTGGGCCTCGTGCCCAACGTGCTGCGCGCGCACGCGTTCGATATCGATAAGCTCGATGCCTTTGCCGGGCTCTACAACGCGCTGATGCTGGCGCCCTCGGGGCTGTCGAAGCTCGAGCGCGAGATGATCGCCGTGGTGGTCAGCTCGATCAACCGGTGCTGGTATTGCCAGGTGGCGCATGGCGCGGCGGTGCGCGCGCTTTCGGGCGATCCCGCATTGGGCGAGGCGATGGTGATGAATTACCGCGTCGCCGATATCGAGCCACGCCAGCGCGCGATGCTCGATTTCGCGGCCAAGGTGACGACGGCAAGCGCCACCGTCGAGGAGGCCGACCGGCAGGCGCTGCGCGATCACGGTTTTTCCGACCGTGATATCTGGGACATCGCCAATGTGGCGGGGTTCTTCAACATGTCCAACCGCGTCGCCTCGGCCACCGGGATGGAGCCCAACCCCGACTACCATTCGCAGGCGCGCTGAGATGCGGGCGCGGCGGGCGGCGTGGCTCGTGGCGCTGCTGCTCCTTGCCGGGGCGGTGCAGGCGCAGGACCTGCCGCTGCCCGAGCGCGCGGAACGCACGGCAGAGGTGATCCGCGAGGCCGACACGGTGCACCTGCCGCAAGGCGCGCTGGAGGGTGGCGCGGTATCGCGGCTGCGGCTCGACGGGACGATTACCAGTCGGGCGTGGCGGCTGCCAGATGGTGGGCAGAGCACACTGGAGCGGATGGCGCCGCTACGCGCGGCGCTGGAAAAGGCGGGGTGGAAAGAGGTATTCTCCTGCGCGGCGGATGGCTGCGGCGGGTTTGGCTTCCGCTTTGCCGTGCCGGTGCTGCCGGCGCCCGCGATGTTCGTGAACCTCTTCGATTACCGTTACCTGCTGGCGCGGCGCGGCACGGGCGAGGTGGTCGAGCATGTCATGCTGTTCGTCAGCCGTGCGGGCGAGCGGGGCTATGTGCAACTCACCCATGTCGGGCCCGCCGGCACGGCAGAGGCGGCGCCCGCCCCGGCCGACCCTGCGCCACAGGCCGGGACGGGATCGTTGGAGGCCACGCTGCGCGAGGCCGGGCACATGGTGCTGCGGGGGCTGGACTTCGCCTCGGGCGAGGCGGTGCTCGGGCCGGGGCCGCACGCGGACCTCGCGGCGCTGGCGGCATTCCTGGCCCAAGACCCCGAAACGCGGATCGCGCTGGTGGGCCATACCGACAACGTCGGCGCGCTCGACGCCAATATCGCGCTGTCGCAGGCTCGCGCCGAGGCGGTGCGCGCGCGGCTCATCGCCGATCACGGGGTCGATGGCGCACGCGTCGAGGCGCGCGGCGTGGGCTATCTCGCGCCGGTGGCGGCCAACGACACGTCCGAGGGCCGCGAGATCAATCGCCGGGTCGAGGTGGTACTCCTGCAATAGATGGATTGGACGGTGCTGTGGGCCCGGTGGATCGCCAGAGCAGCGTTCCCGGACATTTCCGGCCCCTCACGAAGGGGCCATTTTCGTGACGCGCCGGGCCGTCAGCCGTTATCCTGGTTCTCCAGAAAATCGACGAAATGTTGTGTCGGCAGACGCAGGTTCTCGGCCGCCCACACCGCCTCGGTCACCATGACATCGGCAACGTCACGGATGGGAATGGGCACCAGCCCGCCGGTTCCGAAATCGTAGATGCTCTCGGTCAGGATGGTGATGCCCATGCCGCAGGACACAAGCCCGAGAATGCCCACGGAATTGAACGCCTCCTGCACGATCCGCGGGTGAAAGCCCGCCTTGCGGCACAGCGGAAACAGGTAGTCGTAGAAATGCGCCCAGGCCTCTGCCGGTCCGTGCACGAAATCCTCGTTCGCCAGATCGGCGAGCGTGACCGACTTGCGCGATGCCAGGCGGTGCCCTTCGGGCACGATGCAGATCGGACGGTCGGTTTGCACGACACGGCTTTGAAATCCCGGCTGCCGCACCGGGCCGGTGACAAACCCGATGTCGAGCTTGTCGTCCTTCAACTCCTGAAGCTGCGTGGCCGTGACCCCGTGATGCGGGCGCACTGTGATGCCGGGATGTTCATGGTGAAACCGCTTGAGCAGTTCGGGCAGCGCGTCGGCGATGGCGAAATCGGTATAGCCGACGCGCAGCGCCCCGGCCTCGCCGATACTGACGCGGCGGGTAAGGTCGATGGTCGCCTCCATCCCGTTCAGTACCCTTTGCCCGCCCTCGCGAAAGGCGCGTCCCGCATCGGTCAGGCGCACGAAGTTCTGAGAGCGGTCGAACAGCGTGACCTGCAACTCGGCCTCAAGATGCTGGATCGTGCGGGTGAGCGCCGGTTGCGAGATGTGCAGGTGTTCCGAGGCACGTCTGAAATTCAGATCCTCGGCGAGGACCAGGAAATAGCGGATATGGCGGAGGCCGATTTTCATGATACCTATTATGCATCAGAAACTAATCAATTGATATTATACTTGCAGATCGCGCCCGGCTACCCTGCCTGGATAACAAGATCAATAAATCCAGCACGCAACAGGGAGCAATCATGTCACAGTCACCCATTCACCGTTTCGCCGGGTCCATCGCGGCGCTCACCCTCATGGCCGGTGCCGCCTCGGCGCAGGACGTCACCATCAACCTCGGCTATGCCGCCGCCGAGACCAGCACCTATGCCGTGCTTGCCGACAAGTTCGAGGAACTGGCCGAGCAATACACCGATGGCAGCATCGACGTGAAGGTGCGCTGCTGCGGTCAGCTGATGGGCGAGGACGAGGCCTTCAAGGCCATGCAGCTGGGTACGGTGGACATGTTCATCATCACCGGCAACAACATCTCTCCGCATTTTCCGCTGATGGATGCGTTCGTGCTGCCCTACATCTTCCAGAACAAGGATCACGCCTACCGCGTTCTGGAAGGCGAGGTCGGGCGCGACTTTGCCGAGCAGCTTCATGCCGCCACGGGGGTGCACCTGCTGACCTATGGCTTTGTCGGGGATCGCGATTTCTACAACTCGCGCAACCCGATCACCTCGGTCGAGGACATGGCGGGGCTCAAGGTCCGCGTCCCCAAGAACCAGGTGATGATCGACACCTACGAGGAATTCGGCGCGGCCCCCATCCCGCTGCCCTGGGCGGACACGCCCACCGCGCTTCAGACCGGCACGGTGGAAGGGGCCGATAACGGCACCTCGTTCATCAAGTCGCAGAAGTTCTACGAGATCATGCCCTATTTCACGGTGCTTGAGCATTTCACCTATTTCTCGCCGCTTTTCGCCAGCGAACGCGTGATGGGCAAGCTGGACCAGGCGCAGCGCGACGCGGTCATGCGGGCGGCAGAAGAAGCAGGCGTCCATCACCGCGAAGAGATGGCCGCGCGGATCGACGAGATTCGCGCCTTCCTGACCAGTGAGGGCGGCATGGAAACGGCCGAATTCGATCGCTCCGGTTTCATCGAGGCGGGGCTGCGGGTGCAGGATCGCTATGCCGCCGACAAGGGCGAGGCATTCATCGCCCTGGTCGATGCGATCCGCGCCGAAGCAGAGTAACACCTCCGAACCACCGCATGGGGGCAACACGCCCCCATGCCTCTTGACACCTTCAGGGTGGAGGCTGGGGAATGTTGTCCAAAATCGACCGATACTTCGAAGAGGTGATCTGCACGATCTGCCTGACGGTCGTGGTCGGATCGGTGCTGTTGCAGGTGATCCTGCGCTATTTCTTTTCCACCGCCGCCGCCTGGGCCGAGGAGACCGCCGTCTACGGCATGATCTTCGCGATCTATCTCGGGGCCACGATGGCGGTGCGCGAACGCGCGCATATCCGCATTACGCTGCTGGTCAACCGCCTGCCGAGCGCCTTGCAGGTGGGGGCGGTGGTGCTGGCCGACGGGCTGTGGGCCGGGTTCGTGATCTTCATGATCGTGCAGACCACGATCTACACGCAGCTTCTGTTTAACGTCACCTACATGACCCCCGGCCTCGGGATCGAGCAGCGGTGGGTGCAGATGATCATCCCGATGGCCTTTGCCCTGATGCTCTTTCGCATCGGGCAGGTCTATTGGCGCTGGGGCCGCGATGGCTGGAAAGGTCTGCCGCTATGAATGGCCCTATTGTCATGGCCGCGGCCTTCGTCTTCGCGATGGCCATCGGCGTGCCGATTCCCTTTGCCGCCGGGCTGGCCACGGTTGCGGGCCTGCTGATCGCCGATATTCCCCTGACCCTGATGGCGCAGGCGGCGTGGACGGCGTTCGAGCCGTTCCCGCTGGTGACCATTCCGCTGTTCATCCTGGCCGGGCAGTTGATGGAGCAGGGCGGGATGTCCGACAAACTGGTCACCATCGCGAAACGCCTTGTCGGGGCCTACAAGGGCGGCATGGGGCTGGTGACGGTGGTGGCCTGCATGTTCTTTGCCGCGCTCTCGGGCTCGGGCCCCGCCACCACCGCCGCCATCGGCTCGATCACCATCCCCGCGATGCAGAAAGAGGGCTATCGCTCGCGCTTTGCCGGGGCCATCGCCGCATCCGCGGGCGCGCTCGGCAGCATGATCCCGCCGTCCAACCTCCTCATCATCTTCGCGCTGGTCACGGACGTCTCGATCCCGCGGCTGTTTCTGGCGGGTATCCTGCCGGGCGTCGTTCTGGGGCTGATGCTGATGGTCGCGGTCTTTGTGATTTCGTGGAGGAACGGCTACGGCGGCACCGAGGACCGGTTTCGCTGGGGGCCGCTGCTGTGGGCGCTGTGGGAAGGGAAATGGGCGGTGTTCGCGCCGATCCTGATCCTGGGCGGCATCTATGCCGGTATCTTCACCCCGTCCGAGGCGGCAGCGGTGGCGGTGGCCTACGGTCTCTTTGTCGGGCTGTTCATCTACAAGGGGCTGACCTGGGCCAAGCTGCTGCACGCGTTCAAGTTCACCGCCATTGTCATCGGCTCGGTCCTGTTCATCCTGGGTTCGACCAAGGCGTTCGGTCAGCTTGTGACGATCTTCGACATTCCCAGCGATATCCTGGCGCTCTTCCAGGGGCTGGTGGCCTATCCCTGGCTCATCATGCTGTTCATCGGGATTTTCTACATCCTCGTAGGCATGTGGCTGGAGAGCATCCCGCAGATCATCATCTTTACCGCCGTGTTCTTTCCGCTGGTGACCAGCCTCGGTGTCGATCCGGTGGTGTTCGGGATTTTCACCGTGATGACCTGCGAGATCGGGTTCCTGACACCGCCCATCGGCGTGAACCTGTTCGTCGCGGCAAGGATCAGCAAGATCACCATTGAGGACATTTCGGTCGGGGTGCTGCCGCTGCTCATCCCCTACATGCTGATGATCCTGCTTCTGGTGTTTTTCTCGGGCTGGGTGACCTGGCTGCCCGATCTCGTTTACGGCCCGCAACTGAGGTAATCACATGAAAGAAGTTCCCCTGACCGGCTATACCGACCGTCTCTCGGCGCGGCCCGGCGAAGAGATCGCCTTCAAGGTGTCCTCGACCGAGGGCGGCCGCTACCGCGCGCGGCTGGTCCGCTCGATCTGCGCCGATCCCAACCCGGCGGGCATGGGAATCACCGAAGAGGATGCAAGCGAATGGTTCGCGCCGCGCGACCTGCCCGCCCGGCATCAGGCGTTCTTTCCCGGCTCTTACGGCCACACGGAGGGCGTGGTCACGCTGCCCGCGCAAGGCGGCGTCAGCCTGAGCGCGACGGTCCAGCCCACGCATCTCAACGGCCGCGACCAGGCGGTTTTATCCTGCGGGCCGCTGTGCATGGGGATCGACGCGGGGGGCTGTCTCTTCGTGGCGGCTGGGGACGGGCGGGTCACCGTCGGGGCGCCGCTGCCGCCGCATCGCTGGACGCGCATAGAGGCGCGCCTGCAAGATGGCAGCGCCACCCTTGTCCAGACGGTCCTTGGACACCACAGCCGCGAGACGCATGAACAAACCGGCCCGCTGCAATGCGGGGCGATCACCGCTCCGGTCGGCCTTGCGGCGTGTCTGGATGGCGCGCGCGCGCGGCATTTCTTCAACGGCAAGATCGAGGCCCCCGCCATCGCGGGCGCGGACGGCATGATCGCGGCCTGGGATCTGTCGGCCTCGATCCCGCACAGCGACGTCCCCGCCATGACCGGGCCGCCGCTGCACCTCGTCAACTTTCCGACCCGCGCGATGACCGGGTCGGCGTGGGACGCCTCGGAGATGTGCTGGCGGCACAAGCCCGAGCATTATGGCGCCATCCATTTCCATGAGGATGATATCTACGATTTCGGCTGGCAGACCGATTTCACCCTGACCGTGCCCCAGGACATGCCCTCGGGCGTATATGTCATGCATATCGAGGGCGATCGCGGCAGCGATGCCATCCCGTTCTACATCTGCCCGCCCAAGGGCACGCGCCGCGCCGATCTCTGCGTGCTCATCCCGACCTTTACCTATGTCATCTACGGCAACCATGCCCGTCCCGACTACGATCCGGCATGGCAGGGACGGATGCGCGATTGGGGGGCCTATCCCCACAACCCGGCGGAATACCCCGATTACGGCCTGTCGACCTACAACACCCATTCCGACGGGTCGGGCATCTGCCATGCCTCGCACCGGCGGCCGTTGTTCAATTTCCGGCCCGGGTTCCTCACCTTCGGGGCGACCGCCTGTTCGGGGCTGCGGCATTTTCCGGCCGACAGCCACCTGATAAGCTGGCTGCACGCCAAGGGCATCGGCTATGACATCATCACCGACCACGAGTTGCATGCCGAAGGGGCCGAGGTGCTGGCCGGTTACAAGGCCGTCACCACCACCACGCACCCCGAATATCACACCGCCGAGACGCTCGACGCGTTGGGCGATTACCGGGATGCGGGCGGCCACCTGCTCTATCTCGGGGGGAACGGATTCTACTGGCGCATCGCGCGGCACGCCGAGAATGACAGCCTGCTGGAAATCCGCCGCGCCGAGGATGGCATTCGCGCGTGGGCGGCGGAGCCGGGCGAGTATTACAACGCCTTCGACGGCACCTATGGCGGCCTGTGGCGGCGCAGCGGGCGGGCACCGCAGGCGCTGGTCGGGATCGGCTTTGCCGCGCAGGGCGAGTTTCACGGCGCGCCATATCAGCGGATATGCCACGATCCGGCCTTCGACTGGCTGTTCAAGGGCGTGACAGAGGATCTGTTCGGCGGATACGGGTTCAGCGGCAACGGCGCGGCGGGATTCGAGCTGGATCACGTCGATCAACGCATCGGCTCGCCGCAAAACCATGTTCTGCTGGCACGCTCCGCGGGCGACAACCGCGCGTTCATGCTGGTCCCCGAAGAGCAGCTCACCCACCTGACCAACCTGACCGGCGGACCGGAGGAAGAGGCGAAGCACGCCGACCTGATCTATTTCGAGCTGCCGGAGGGCGGCTCGGTCCTTGCCGTCGGCTCGATCACCTTTTGCGGCAGCCTGCCGTGGAACGATTTCGACAACGACGTCTCGCGCCTGTTGGAGAACTACCTGCACCGAAAACTGACGGGCACGTAGCACAACGGCGCAACCTGTCCTCGCTCTCGCTCAGCGCCTTCTCCCTGGCAAGCGTCGGGATACCGAAAGCCCCGCGCCCGGGCCAGTATATATCTGATCCTAATGATGATTATGGACTGGGTCACAGTGGCGGAGAGACAGGGATTCGAACCCTGGGACCCCGTGAAGGGTCAACGGTTTTCGAGACCGCCCCGTTCGACCACTCCGGCACCTCTCCGCGGGGGTCTGGAGAGGCCGTGTAATGGCCTTTGGCTGGCGGGGCAAGGGGGTTTGCGCTTGTTTCGCGCGTGAATTTCCATAGTGTCGCGCCTGACCGTCACGGTCCGATGGGAGGACAGGATCATGGCATGGCCGGACAGCGCGGTGCGGCTGCGGGGGCTGTTCGCGGGGCTCGCCTGTATCGCGCTCGCGGCGGTCGTCCTCGCGGGGGCCGCCCGCGCCACAGAGCGTGACCGCCTCCTGGCCTTTCTCGAGGTGACGGGGTTCGGCGTGGCGATCGACAGCATCGCACTCAGTGCCGCCGACGCGCCCGCGATGATCGGCATGGTGCCAGACGATTTCGGTCTGGCCTGGCCCCGGATCACCGCCGGGGTGTTCGACAGCACCCTGATGCGGGGCTTGGCGCTCGACATGCTCGACGAGACGCTCGACGAAGAAATGCTGGGCCATGCCGCCGCCTTTTATGCCTCCGATCTGGGGCAGCGGCTGGTCGAGGTGGAGAATGCCAGTCACGCGCACCGCGCCGACGAGGCCGCGCGCAAAGAGGCCGAGGCGCGTGCCGCCGCGCTGTCACCGGCGCGCCGTGCCGTGCTCGAGCGGATGAACGCGGCGATTGACGGCTCGGGCATGGCAGAGCGCGCGTTCCGGGAAATACAGGTGCGATTCCTGCTGGCTGCCGCCGACGCGGGGCTGACCGACGGTGATTTCGACGCCGACCTGCTGCGCCGCCTATTGGCGCAGGGGGCCGAAGAGGCGCGCGCCGAGATGAAGGAGGCCGCGCTCGCGAGCGCCGCCCAGACCTATCGCAGCCTGTCCACGGACGACCTGCGCGCCTATGCGGACGCCCTCGAAGACCCGGTGATGGGCCGCGTCTACGAGCTGATGAACGCCGTGCAGTTCGAGATCATGGCCAACCGGTTCGAGGCGTTGGCGGCGCGGCTGGGAGAGGTGCCGCCGGCGCACGACCTCTGAGGCGGTGCGCGCGCGGCTCTTGACACCGCGGCGTCACTGACGCATACGAGCGCGACCGGCGGCAGGATGCGCCGGTTTTGCATTTGTAATGATACCCCGAGAGGGGCGCCGTCCGAGGTGGCCGCGAGGCCCGCAACACCCGCCAAGCCGGGGACCACAGGACGCGGGATGAGAAGGAAAGAGCCATGTTTGCGGTCCTCAAGACCGGCGGCAAGCAATACAAGGTGCAGTCGGGCGACCTGCTGCGTGTTGAAAAGCTTGCGGCGGATGCCGGCGAGAAAGTGCAGTTCAACGAGATTCTCATGCTGGGCGGTGACAGCCCGGTAGTGGGCGCCCCCCTTGTCGAGGGGGCCGCGGTTCAGGCCGAGGTGATCGACCAGGTCAAGGGTGACAAGGTCATCAACTTCGTCAAGCGTCGCCGCAAGCACGGCTCGCAGCGCACCAAGGGCCATCGGCAGAAGCTGACGCTGCTGCGCGTCACCGAGATCCTCGAGAAGGGCGCCGACAAGTCCGGCGTCAAGGCCGCGATCGGCGCGGGGTCGGTGGCTGGCGTGGCCGTGGCTGCCGCCGAGGCGAAGAAACCCGCCAAGGCCAAGCCCACGGCAAAGCCTGCCGCCAAGGCAAAGCCCGCCGCCAAGGCCGAAGCGCCCGCGGGCGGCGACGACCTCAAGAAGCTGTCGGGCGTCGGCCCTGCGCTGGAGAAGAAGCTCGTCGAGGCGGGTGTGACCACCTTCGCGCAGATCGCCGCGTGGACCGAGGCGGATGTCGCCGAGATGGATGAGAAACTGTCGTTCAAGGGCCGGATCGAGCGCGAAGGCTGGATCGAGCAGGCCAAAGAGCTGACCAAGGGCTAAGGAGAGACGAGATGGCACACAAGAAAGCAGGCGGGTCGTCCCGCAACGGTCGCGATTCGGCGGGCCGTCGTCTCGGCGTCAAGAAATACGGCGGCGAGGCCGTGATCCCCGGCAACATCATCGTGCGTCAGCGCGGCAACAAGTTCTGGCCGGGCGACGGCGTGGGGCAGGGCAAGGATCACACGATCTTCGCCGTGACCGAGGGTGCCGTGACCTTCCACAAGGGCCTCAAGGGCCGCACCTTCATTTCGGTGCTGCCAGCGGCAGAGGCCGCCGAGTAAGCCGGACCCAAGATATGTCAGGAACATGAGGGGGGACCGGCTCGCGCCGGTCCCTTCTTCGTTTCCGGGGCATCAACCGGTCAAATCGTCGTCACTTTCCGGTGTGGGTGAGGTCCGGCAGGCTTGCGGCAGAGGCGCGTGCCCCCAATTTGAAACGCGGGGGATGTGCCCATCATGCGAAAGGAGGAGCGCATGACTTTCGAGACAGTGATCGACCAGCCAGTGATCGCGGCGGAACGGTTCGACCTGAGACCGCTGCGCGCGTCCGATGCCGGGCTGATCGCGCTCAACGCGGGCGACGAGCGGGTGGCGCGGGCCACTGCCTCGATCCCGCATCCCTATCCGCCCGGTGCCGCCGAGGCGCTGATTGCGCGCGCGCAGGCAGAGGGCAGGGTCGAGGATATCTGGGCCATCGACGGCACCCGCGCGGGCGGGTCGGAGGTGATGGGCCTCATCGGGCTTACCCGGGTGGACGAGGGCCAGTCCGAGATCGCCTACTGGGTGGCGCCCGCGTGGTGGAACACCGGCATCGCCTCGGCGGCGGTCGACGCCATCCTCGCGGCCAACCCGCACGCCGCGCGCACCGTCTTTGCCAGCGTGTTCCAGGACAACGCCGCGTCGGCGCGGGTCTTGACGAATTGCGGCTTTCAGTATCTTGGGGACGCCGAGCGCTACTGCGTCGCGCGCGGGGCCAACGTGCCCACATGGACCTACAGCCGCCGGATGGGCTGAGAGCCGCGCGCGGACCGCGGCGCGGCGAAAGGATGGGCAATGAAATTCCTCGACCTCGCAAAGGTATATATCCGCTCGGGCAGCGGCGGCGCGGGCTGCATCAGCTTTCGGCGCGAGAAATACATCGAGTTCGGCGGCCCGGATGGCGGCGATGGCGGCGGTGGCGGCTCGGTCGTGGCCGAGGCGGTGGACGGGCTCAACACGCTCATAGATTTCCGCTACCAGCAGCATTTCTTCGCCGATGACGGGCGGCCCGGGCAGGGGCGTCAGCGCACCGGCGCCAGCGGCGGCGACATCGTGCTGCGCGTGCCCGTGGGCACCGAGATCCTCGAAGAGGACGAAGAGACGGTGATCGCCGACATGACCGAACCCGGCCAGCGCGTCGAACTGGCCCGCGGCGGCAACGGCGGCTGGGGCAACCTGCGGTTCAAGACCTCCACCAACCAGGCCCCGCGCCGCGCCAATCCCGGCCAGCCCGGCGTCGAGCGCACGATCTGGCTGCGGCTCAAGCTCATCGCCGATGTCGGCCTTCTCGGTCTGCCCAACGCTGGCAAGTCCACCTTCCTCGCCGCCACCTCGAACGCGCGGCCCAAGGTGGCCGATTATCCCTTTACCACGCTGCACCCCAACCTCGGGGTCGTCGGGATCGACGGCGCGGAATTCGTGGTGGCCGACATCCCCGGCCTGATCGCGGGCGCATCCGAGGGGCGGGGGCTGGGCGACCTGTTCCTTGGCCATGTCGAGCGCTGCGCCGCGCTTTTGCACCTCGTCGATGGCAGTTCGGGCGATCCGGTGGCTGACTACCACACCATCCTCGATGAAATCGAGGCTTATGGCGCCGGCCTCGCCGACAAGCCGCGCCTGACGGTGCTGAGCAAGATCGACACGCTGGACGACGAGGAACGCGCCTTCCTGCGGGACGAATTGCAGGCGGCCTCGGGCGGCGAGGTGATGCTCATGTCGGCGGTCTCGGGCGAGGGCGTGCCCGAGGTGCTGCGCACCCTGCGCGCACAGATCGGCGAGAACCGCGCCCGTGTCCGCCGCGAGGAGGCCAGCGACGAGGACGCCCCGTGGCAACCCTGAGCGACGCGGCCCGCGTGGTGGTCAAGATCGGCTCGGCGCTGCTGGTGGACCGCGCCACCGGCGACCTGCGCGCCGAATGGCTTGCCTCGCTCGCCGCCGACGTGGCCGGGCTGCGCGCGCGGGGTGCCGACGTGGTGCTGGTGTCGTCGGGCTCCATCGCGCTGGGCCGCGGGATGCTGGGCCTGCCTGCCACCACGCTCTCGCTGGAGCAGAGCCAGGCGGCGGCGGCGGTGGGGCAGATCCGCCTCGCCGGGGCCTACGAGGCGGCGCTCGCGGCCCACGGGCTCAAGGCCGCGCAGGTGCTGGTGACGCTCGAGGACAGCGAGAACCGCCGCCGCTATCTCAACTCCCGCGCCACGCTTGATCAGCTTTTGCGCCTCGGCGTGGTGCCCATCGTGAATGAAAACGACACCGTCGCCACCGACGAGATCCGCTACGGCGACAACGACCGGCTGGCCGCGCAGGTGGCGGTGACGGCGGGGGCGGATCTGCTGGTGCTCCTGTCGGATGTGGATGGGCTCTATACCGCCAACCCGCAAACCGACCCGGACGCGCGCCACATCCCCCACGTGGATGCGATTACGCCCGAGATCGCGGCGATGGCGGGCGATGCGGGGTCGGGTCTCGCCAAGGGCGGCATGAAGACCAAGCTGATGGCGGCGCGCACCGCCACCGCCGGGGGCTGCGCGCTGGCGATCACCCGCGGCGACGTGGACCACCCGCTCGCAGCCCTCGGCGCGGGCGCGCGCGCCACCTGGTTCGCCGCACAGGGCGACCCGCAGCAGAAGCGCAAGGCCTGGATCGCGGCGATGAAGCCGCGCGGCCGCATCACCGTCGACGCAGGTGCGGCGCAGGCGCTTGCCCGCGGCAGCAGCCTGCTGCCCGCCGGGGTGAGCGCGGTCTCCGGTGCCTTCGGACGGGGCGACCCGGTGGAACTGGCCGACACGGATGGCCGCGTGCTGGGGCAGGGGCTTACCCGCTACGACAGCGGCGATGCCGACCGTATCAAGGGGCTGCGCCTCGATCAGATCGAGGCGGCGCTCGGCCACCCGCCGCGCGGGCCGCTCGTCCACCGCGACGACATGGCGGTCTGAGCGGGGGAGACTGGGCCGTCGCAGATCTTCACGTAAGCCGCGCATCGACAGGCCGCGGCGCGGCGATCCAACGCTGTTTCTGCCGCGCTTTATGGCAGCCAAATCCGAAAAAGGCCCGAGCGGGGCGCAGGTTGCGGCCAAATCGCCGTGCCGTGGGTGCGGCCCGGCGATGCGCGGCGGCGCGCCAGGGCGCGCCGTTATTCCGCGCATTGATGCCAAGTGGCGACCGTCCGCTCCACTCCATCACCCTTCCTTCCCGCCAAAAACCGGGGCGCGTCCGGCCATGTTGGCGGCGACCTGTTCCATCTGCTCGGGCCCGCCGATGAGCGCCGCCTGTTCGCGGCTCTCGGCCATCAGAACATCGGCCACCGCCGCGCCGCTCTCGGCCACGGCGATGAGCCGCTTGGCGGCGCGGATCGCAGCGGGGCTGCGCCCGGCGATCTCGCGCGCGAGGTCTTGCGCGGCGGCGTGCGGGTCTTCCGCGACCTCGGTCACCAGCCCCCATGCCGCCGCCTGCGCCGCGTCCACCGGCGCGGCGGTGTAGGTCATGCGGCGGATCACGTCCGACCGTGTCAGCCGCGGCAAGAGCGCCATGCCGCCCATGTCGGGGATGAGGCCCCATTTCATCTCCATGATGGCAAGCCGCGCGTCGGGCGCGGCGATGCGGATATCGGCCCCGAGGGCCAACTGGAACCCCGCGCCATAGACCGCCCCGTGCAGCGCTGCGATCACCGGCACCGGCAGCCGGTGCCAGACCATCGCCAGCTCTTGAAAGAGGTTGGTGTCGCCATGGCTGCGCGGCAGGACGAGCGCTTGCGGATCGCCCTGCGCCAGCGCGGCAAAGCTCATCACGTCGAGCCCCGCGCAAAACGCCTGCCCCGCGCCCGACAGCACCACCGTGCGGATATCCGCCTCCTGCAGGGCATGGCCCGCGCCGACGATGGCCTCGGCCATCTCGGGATCGACCGCGTTGCGCTTGTCCGGGCGGGTGAGGGTGACATGGGCGACGTGATCCACGATCTCGGTGCTGACGCGGGGCATGGGCGATCCTCCTTTGACGGCCAGTGAACCACGCTCACCCCGCCCGGCACCAGCGGAACGTGGCGGCAGGCGAGACTTGCAGGCGGCCCCGCCATCCCGTTAACTGCACCCCATGACCGGACCCCGCCTGACCCCGCTCGCCGCCTCGCTGCCCGCCACCGTGCCCTTCGTCGGCCCCGAGGAGCAGGAGCGCGCACGTGGCGCGCCCTTCGCCGCGCGGCTGGGCGCGAACGAGAACCTCTTCGGCCCCTCTCCCGCCGCGCTGGATGCCATGCGAGCCGAGGCCGCGGAGGTGTGGAAATACGGCGACCCCAAGAGCCATGAGCTGCGCGAAGCGCTGGCGCGGCACATGCGCGTGACCCCGGAAAACGTGCTGGTGGGCGAGGGGATCGACGGGCTGCTGGGCAATCTCGTGCGGCTCCTGGTGGCGCCGGGCGACGCGGTGGTGACATCGGGTGGTGCCTATCCGACGTTCAACTACCACGTCACGGGCTTTGGCGGCGCGCTGCACAAGGTGCCTTATGCCGACGATGCCGAGGATCTGCCCGCCCTCATCGACAGGGCCCGCGAGGTGGACGCAAAGCTCGTCTACTTCGCCAATCCCGACAACCCGATGGGCACCTGGACAAGCGGCGCCAAGGTGGCGGCGGCGCTCGACACGCTGCCCGATGGCTGCGTTTTGTGCCTCGACGAAGCCTATGTCGAGTTCGCCCCGGCGGGCACGGCGCCGCAGATTGCCGCCGATGATCCCCGGGTGATCCGTATGCGCACCTTTTCCAAGGCCTACGGCATGGCCGGTGCGCGCATCGGCTACGCGGTGGCGGACGCGCGGCTGATTGCCGCCTTCGACCGCGTGCGCAACCATTTCGGCATGAACCGGATGGCGCAGGCGGGGGCGCTGGCGGCCTTGCAGGACGGCGCGTGGCTTGCCCATGTGCAGACGCAAGTGGCCCGCTCGCGCGACGCGATCACGGCGGCTGCCGTGGAAAACGGCCTGACCGCCCTGCCGTCCGCGGCGAATTTCGTGGCGGTGGATTGCGGGCGCGACGGCGCGTTCGCCCGCGCGGTGCTGGCCGCTCTGGTAGACCGGGGCGTGTTCGTGCGGATGCCCTTCGTCGCGCCGCAAGACCGCTGTATCCGCGTCAGTTGCGGCCCCGAACGCGAAATGGCGGTGCTGGTGGACATGCTCCCGCGGGCTCTTGCCGAGGCCCGAGAAAACACCTGACAGCCGCGCGATTCGCGGTAAACTGTGTTTATGCGCAGAGGCCAGATGGACGCCGCACCGAACTACACCACCGCCGCGCTGGTGATGGGGGGCGTCAACCTGTTCTGGATTCTGTTGCTGATCCGTGGGTTTCTGGGCTTCGGCGCGGTGTTCGCGGTGGGCTATGCGCTTGACCGGCTGATCGTGTGGGGCGCGCGGCGGCGGCGCCGGGCGGGCTGAGGCCGGGCGAGGCTCAGACCGGGAGAGTGCGCACCGACCAGCCCCAGAAACGCCAGAGCATGAACACCCCCGCCAGCGCCAGCCCCAGCGCCAGCCCCAGCCAGATGCCCGGCCCCCCGAGCCCGAGGGTAAAGCCCAGGACATAGCTTGCCGGCACACCCACGGCCCAGTAGCTGAGCGCGGCGATGACCATCGGCACGCGGGTATCCTGCACCCCGCGCAACAGCCCCAGCGCCATGACCTGCGCCGCGTCCACCACCTGGAAAAGCGCCGCCGCCGCCAGCAGCATCACCCCGATGGCGACGACCGCCGGGCGGTCGGGATCGTCGGGGCTGAGGAACAGCCCGATCAGCACCTCCGGCGCCGTCAGGAACACGACGACGGTGGCGAGCGCGACGAGGCCCGACACCACCAGCACCACCCGTGCCCCCTCTCGCAAACTGCGCCCGTCGCCGCGGCCCTGCGCCTGTCCCGCGCGCACGGTGGCGACGTTGGACAGGCCGACATGCACCATGAAGATCACCGAGGTGACCTGCAGCGCGATGCCGTGCGCCGCCAGTTGCAGCGTGCCGAGCCAGCCCATCATCACCGACGAGGCGGCGAACAGTCCCACCTCGGCGAGATTGGTCATGCCGATGGGCCAGCCGAGGCGGAACACCTGCGCCAGCGCCTCCCAGTCGGGCCGCCAGAGCCGGGCAAACATCGTGTGCTCGGGCATGCTGCGCTGCACGTAGACGGCCAGCACCAGCATCGAGGCGAGGTTGACCGAGACCGAGGCGATGGCCGCGCCGCGCACCCCCATCTCGGGCATCCCGAGATTGCCGAAGATGAGCGCGTAGTTGACCAGGATATTGAGCGCCACCGCCGCCAGCGTCACCCACAGCACCACGCCGGTGCGCTCGAGCGCTGCGAGGCAGGACTTGAGCACCATCACCAGCAGCGCGGGCAGGATACCCCAACCGGCGATGACGAGGTAATCGCCCGCCAGCGCCGCGGTGCCCGGGTCCTGCCCCATCACGCGGAACAGCGTGGCCGAGCCCAGCGTCACGGGTAGGCACGCGAGCGCGAACAGCGCCGAGGCCCATAGCCCCATCCGCGTGACCCGGCGCACCTGCGCCTCCTCGCCCGAAGATGCGGCGCGCGCGACCATCGGCATCACCGCCCAGGCAAACCCCGATCCCATGATGAACAGCACGAAAAACAGGGTGCCACCCAGCACCTCGGCGGCCAGCGCCTCGACCGAGTACCAGCCCAGCATCACCGCATCGGTGAGCGTGATCGCGAACTGCGCCAGGTGGCTGCCGACGAGCGGCAGGCCGAGGCCAAGGACGGCGCGCAGGTGCTGGCGATATGTAAGGCGCTGCGACATGGATTTGCCCTATGCCGAGGCGCCTGCGGGTGCAAGAGGGGCGAAGGCGCAGGGGCTGGTCCTGGCCTCAACCTGCCATTCGCATCTCCGCCCTGTGCGGCTCATCGCCGGATGCCGAACGCCCGCAAAGGACCGACCCCGCTCATCGCCCGTGGTCGGCTCTCCGGGCGCCGCCACGCCCCGGTCAGAGCGGCACCGCCGCCACCTCGTCGCCGCGCACGACAAGCCCGATCTCGCCCCGGCACAGGCGCAGCGCGTCCTCACCGAACACCTCGCGCCGCCAGCCCGATAGTGCCGGCACCTCGCGCCCGCCCGCGGCTAGGTGGTCGAGATCGGCGGCGCTCGCGATCAGGCGCGCGGCCACGTCGCTCTGGTCGCTGCGCGCCTTCAGAAGCACGCGCAGCATGTCTGCAATCGCCGGGTTGGCCTGCGCCTTGCCATGGGGCTCCGAATCGACGCGCGGCAGATCGTCTTGGGGACAGTCCAGCCCGGCGCGGACCGCCGCGATGATCCCCTCGGCGATCTCGCCCTTGCGCGCCTCGCGCAGCAGCAGCCGTGCGCGGCCCAGGTCCTGGTGCGATTGCGGCTTTGTCGCCGCCAGTTCCAGCAGCGCGTCATCCTTGAACACCCTTGAGCGCGGCACGTCGCGCGATTGCGCGTAGGTCTCGCGGAAACGGGCCAGTTCGCGCAGGATGGCGAGGAAACGCGGCGCGGTGTTGCGCGTCTTGATGCGCCGCCATGCCTCGTCCGGGTCGGTGCGGTAGGTGTCGGGATCGGCGAGGGTCTTCAACTCCTCGGCCACCCAGGCGCTGCGCCCGGTCTCGTCCAGCTTGGCCGCGAGATACTCGTAGATCTGGCGCAGGTGGGTCACATCGGCCACGGCATAGTTTTTCTGCGCCTCCGACAGCGGGCGGCGCGACCAGTCGGTAAAACGCGAGCTCTTGTCCACCGAGGCGCGGGCGATGCGTTTCACCAGCGTCTCGTATCCCGCCTGATCGCCGAAGCCGCAGACCATCGCCGCCACCTGCGTGTCAAAGAGCGGTGTCGGGATCACCCCTGCCGCGACGGCGAAAATCTCGAGATCCTGCCGCGCGGCGTGGAACACCTTGACCACCGACGGGTCGCGAAACAGATCGTAGAGCGGCTCCAGCGAGAGCGCGTCGCCCCCCGCGATGGGATCGACCAGCACCGCGTTCTCGTCGTCGTTGCCGGGCATGGCAAGCTGCACCAGGCAGAGTCGGGAATAATAGGTGCGCTCGCGCAGGAACTCGGTATCGACGGTGACGTAATCATGCGTGCGTGCCGCCTCGCAGAATTCGGCGAGCGCCTCTGTGGTGGTGATTGTCTGCATGAAGGTTATGCTCTCCGGTGTCGCGGTCCTGCCCCTCGGCGGGGTATATCCCAGCCCCCCGGCAAATGAAATGCCCCGCTCAGGGCAGCATCACCGGGCGCCGGTCGCCAGCGGCAAAGCGCTTCAGCACCGCCGGGTAGAGGATATGCTCCTGTTCCAGCACCCGCGCGGCGAGGGTTCGCGCCGTGTCGTCCGGCAGGATGGGCACCCGCGCCTGCCCGAGGATGGGGCCATCGTCGAGCGCGGGCGTGACCTCGTGGACGGTGCAGCCCGCCTCGGTATCTCCTGCCGCCAGCGCGCGGGCATGGGTGTCGAGCCCGCGATACTTCGGCAAGAGCGAGGGATGGATGTTGAGCATCCTGCCCTGCCAGGGTGCGACGAAGCCGGCGGTAAGCACCCGCATGAATCCCGCGAGGGCGATGATGTCGATGGCGTGCGGGGCGAGCCGTTCGGCGAGCGCGGCCTCGAACGCCGCGCGATCGCCCGCGAAGGGGCGGTGATCGACCACTTCGGTCGGGATACCCGCGTCCCGCGCCCACGCGATACCGCCCGCCTGCGGATCGTTCGACAGGACCAGCGCGGGGCGCGCGGGGTGATCGCCGGTCATGCTTTCGACCAGCGCGCGCATGTTCGAGCCGCCCCCCGAGATGAAGATCGCGACCCGCTTGCTCAAGCGAGCCGCCCGCAATAGCGCACCCCGGCCCCGGCGGTGACATGGCCGATGCGGTGGGTGGTCTCGCCCGCGTCCCGCAGCGCGGTCTCGACCGCATCGGCGCTGTCGGCGGCGGCGACCACCACCATGCCGATCCCGGCGTTGAAGGTCTTGAGCAGCTCCGCCCCGGCGAGCTCGCCCGTCTCGGAAAGCCAGCCAAAGACCGGCGGCAGCGCCCATGCGCCGAGGTCGATCTCGGCGCCCGTGCCCTCGGGCAGCACGCGCGGCAGGTTCTCGGTCAGCCCGCCGCCGGTGATATGGGCAAGGCCATGCACGCCGCCCGTGGTCAGCGCAGCGAGCGCGGGGCGCACATAGAGCCGCGTGGGCGCGAGCAACGCCGCGCCGAGGGTCTGCTTGGCGTCCCACGGGCAGGGATCGTCCCAGCCAAGACCAGAGCGTTCGACGATCCGGCGCACGAGGCTGTAGCCGTTGGAATGCACGCCATCCGAGGCAAGACCAATGAGCACATCGCCCTCGACCACGCCGCGCGGCAGGTCGGTGCCGCGCTCCATCGCCCCGATGGCAAACCCCGCAAGGTCGAAATCGCCCGCCGGGTACATGCCCGGCATCTCCGCCGTCTCGCCGCCGATGAGCGCGCAGCCCGCGCCCCCGCAGCCGCGCGCGATCCCCTCGATGATCCGCGCGGCACTGTCGAGTTCGAGCTTTCCGGTGGCGAAATAGTCGAGGAAAAACAGCGGCTCGGCCCCCTGACACACCAGGTCGTTGACGCACATGGCGACGAGGTCCACGCCGACGCCATCCACCAGCCCGGTGTCGATGGCGATGCGCAGCTTGGTGCCGACGCCATCGGTGGCGGCCACGAGGACCGGATCGGTGAAACCGGCGGCCTTGAGGTCAAAGAGACCGCCGAAGCCACCAAGACCCGCCATCACCCCGGGCCGTTTCGTGGCGGCGGCGGCGGGCTTGATCCGCTCAACCAGCGTGTTCCCGGCGTCGATATCGACGCCTGCCTCGGCATAGGTCAGCCCGCTCGTCTTGCCGGTCTCGGTCATGCTCAGGTGTCCTTTTCGTTGCTCGCGCAACGCAGTATTGCATCCACCTGCCCCGCGCAATCGCAAAGCCCGCCTGACCCGGTTCCGATCTTGCTGTATCAGAGGGTATCTTGCATCGTCGCGTCGTCGCCCAGCATCGCGCGCAGCCGTTCCAGCCCGCGGTCGCGCAACTGCCGCACCCGCTCGCGCGAGACGCCGTGGATATCGCCCAGCTCCTGTAGCGTGAGCGGCGGATCGGCCAGCACGTTGGACACCACGATATGCCGCTCGCGATCGGGCAGCGCGCGGAAATGGTCGACCATGATAGTGCGCAACCGCGCGCGGTCGTGACGATCCGCGACATCGGCCTCGACGTCCGTATCGAGGTCGGGCAGCAGGTCCATCGCTTCTGCCCCGTCCTCGCCGACGGGGCCGTGAAGTGAGCTGTCGGCCTGCCCGAATTGCCGCCGCATTTGGTCCAGCACGCGCGTATCGACCCCGAGCGCGGCGGCCAACCGCGCCTCGCGCGCCGCCGGATCCTCGCCGGGTCGGCGGGGCAGATTGTTCTCGATCTGCCCCAGCCGATAGAACGCCTGCCGCGCCTTGGCCGACCGGCCCCGCCGCACCAGTGACCAGTTGAGCAGCCGGTAATCCTGCAACTCGGCGCGCACCCACCACGCCGCGTAGGTCGCGAAACGGATGCCGCGATCCGGGTCAAAGCCGTCGGCGGCGCGCATCAGCCCGATATAGGCCTGTTGCATCAGGTCGGGATCGTCCTGCGCCCGGCCCTTGGTAAAGCGTGCCACCATCGCCTGCACCAGCGGCGTGAAGGCCGTGATCAGCCGGTTGCGCGCCGCCACGTCGCCGCGCTCGCGCCACGCGCGGGCCAGCCGCGTCTCCTCCTCGGGGGACAGGAATGCGCGGCCCGCGGCGCGCGCGCGCTGGGGCGGTCGGTTCGGGAAATAGGGCTTGTTCATGGTCTCGGGCCCGACTCTTGCAGGGATGAAGTGGTTTCGAATCGAAACTATCCCTCCGCGCGCCTCTGGTCAAACCGGTTTCGACTCGCTATTACTCTGCCATGAGCCGATCCGAGGCCCCCCAAGCCGACCCCGCCGAGGCCGCGCCCGCCACGCTGGCCGAACTGCTCGTGCATGTCGGGCGCTCGGCGCGCGGCGAAGAGGGCGGCCCCGCGCGCCTCACCGCCGCGCAATGGACGGCGCTGCGTTTCTTCGCGCGCGCCAACCGCGCCTCGCGCACGCCCTCGGCCTTCGCCAGTTTCCAGGCGACGACACGGGGCACCGCCTCGCAGACGATCAAGACGCTGGAGACGCGCGGCCTGCTGGCGCGCCGCCGGTCCGAGAGCGACGGACGCAGCGTGCACTTCGAGGTGACGGCAGAGGGGCAGGAGATGCTCGCCGCCGATCCGCTGCGGCACCTGATGGCAGCGATCAACCATTTGCCGCAGGCCGACCGCGCGGCGCTGGCGCGCATCCTGCCCGAACTGTCAGCACAGCTCGCGGGCGCGCGCGGCGGCGCCTGCGTGGGCACCTGCGGCCGCTGCGACCACTACGAATCGCGCGGCGATGGCGGCTATTGCGCCTGCGTCGCGATGAGCCTCGCACCCTTCGAGATCGGCCAGCTCTGCACCCGGTTCAGCCCGCGCGAGGCGGCGGAATAGGGCAGGGGGCTGTCTGCCCCCAGTCGCCCGTGCCGGGCGCCTCCCCCCGAGAATATTTTGGGCAAGATGAAGCTCAGGCCAGCGTGCCCTCGGGCGTCAGCACGCGCTTGCCCCCCAGATACGGCACCAGCACCTCCGGCAACACCACCGAGCCGTCCGCCTGCTGCCCGTTCTCCAGCACCGCGATCAGGCAGCGCCCCACCGCGAGGCCAGAGCCGTTGAGCGTGTGAACGTAATCCGGCTTGCCGCCGCCCTCGGGGCGAAACCGCGCGTTCATCCGCCGCGCCTGGAAATCCCCGCAGACCGAGACCGAGGAAATCTCGCGATAATTGTCCTGTCCCGGCAGCCACACCTCGATATCGTGGGTGCGCCGCGCGCCGAACCCCATGTCGCCGGTGCACAGCACCACGGTGCGATAGGCCAGCCCCAGCCGGTCGAGGATTCCTTCCGCGCAGGCCGTCATCCGGTCGAGCTCGGCACGGCTCTCACCCGGGTGGGTGATCGACACCATCTCGACCTTCTCGAACTGGTGCTGGCGCAGCATTCCCGCCGTGTCGCGCCCCGCGCTGCCCGCTTCCGAGCGAAAACACTGGGTGTGGGCGACATAGCGGCGCGGCAGGGTGGCCGCCTCCACCGTGTCGCCATGCACGAGATTGGTCAGCGTCACCTCCGCCGTGGGCACCAGCCACCAGCCATTGGTGGTCTGGTAGCTGTCCTCGCCGAATTTCGGCAACTGCCCGGTGCCGCGCATCATCTCGTCGCGCACCAGCACCGGCGTCCAGGTCTCGGCGAGGCCGTTCTCGGTGATGTGGGTGTCGAGCATGAATTGCGCCAGCGCCCGGTGGAGCCGCGCGACCGCCCCCCTGAGCACCACGAAGCGGCTGCCAGAGAGCTTGGCCGCCGTCTCGAAATCCATGCCCGGAATGACGCCCGCGATCTCGTAATGCTCCTTGGGGGCAAAGTCGAACGCGGGCGGCGTGCCACGGCGGTAAAGCTCGACATTGTCGGCCTCGTCCGCGCCCTCGGGCACATCGTCAAGGGGCAGGTTGGGCAGGCCCATGAGCGCCTCGGTCAGTTGCTGATCGAGGTCGCGCGCCTGCGTCTGCATGGCCGCCACCTCGGCCTTCTTCTGCGAGACCAGCGCGCGCAGCCGCTCGAACTCCGCCTCGTCGCCCTTGGCCTTGGCGGCGCCGACCTCTTTCGAGGCCCGGTTCTGTTCCGCCTGCGCGGTCTCGGCGGCATGGATGCGCGCGCGCCGCGCTTCGTCGAGCGCGAGGATATCGCCTGCGACCCCCTCCATCCCCCGCTGGGCCATCGCCACGTCAAAGGCGTCGGGATTGTCGCGGATGGCGCGGATGTCGTGCATGGAATGGTCCCTCGCGTGAATCGTCTCTCGCGCGCTTATGCACCAGATTTTTGGCGAGGTGTAGGGCGGGGTTTACCGCGCTGTATCCGGTGGGTCGGGCGGGGTATAGCCCTCGGGATCGGCCTGCCACTTGCGCCATTCTTCATTAAACTCTTCGGGTCCAAGCGCATGCCGTGGCCAGTGGTCCGGCCAGTCTTCATGCTCTGGTCCATGCCCGCCGGGGAGTGTGACTGAAGCATCTCCGAACATCTTGTTCAGATGTACGGAAAGCTGTGTCAGGTCGGTACAATCCACGTCTCGGATCGCGGCATTGTCAAAATGGGTTCCCGAGAGATTTGTGTCGGTATCAAGTTGAACGTTACGAAGGCTTGCCCCCTGTAGTTGGGCTCCCTGAAACAGCATGCCGCGGAGGTCTGCACCGTGTAGCAATGCGCCTCGAAGGTCTGCCTCGGTGAAGTTGCAGTTTCTCAAACATGCCCCGGTGAATATTGCCTTTGTCATCCATGACTTTGCAAAGAGGGAATGTGCTAATTGAGTTCTTTGGAAAAGTGCTTTGTCCAACCGAAGCACCGAAAGGTCCGAGCGCGGGAGACGGACGTCTCTTAGATCAATACGAAATGGTGCGTCGCTCGTTGATCGGTGTGTCCTATTCAACTCAGTCGCAATCTGTTCTTCGCTTCTCCTCCCAATGACTTCGATCGCTATTTGTACGTCGGCGCGTGTCTTTTCTTGGTCACCAACTTCCGTTTGTAAGTTTGCCGGCGCATTCTGCCGGATATAGGCGCAGAGGATTTCCATGATCTGCACATGGTCCTCGGCGCTCTTCTTGGCGACCCGCTCCAGCGCGTAGATCGCCCCGATGCGGACTTCGAGGTTGGGTTCGGTCAGGGTGATGTTTTCCCACTTCTCGACCGGCTGCTTCTCGAGGTCTTTGGGAATTACCGCGCCTTCTGGAAGCTCAAACCCTTCGTCCTTCCATTCGAAGGCGGTCTCGCGAACGAGGCCGTTTATGTATGTTCGGTTCCGGCCCAGTCGGTTTACCTCTTTCTCCGCCCCCAGCCCCTGCACCGCCGTGTTGATCCTGTCAGTGATCAGGCCCTCCTGCGCGATGTCTGCCTGCCTCTGCGCCACCACCGCGCGCCAGATCACGAAGGGCGCGCCAAGCAGGGCGACGATCACCGCCCCGGTGCCGAAGCCCGTGCGCGGCGTCCCCAGTCCGAGGTCGAAGATCGCGTGGAGCAGGATTGCCCCCGCTGCCGCGACCGCCAAGGCAAAGAGAAGGATCACGACCCCGGACAGGAGTGGGCCGAGCGGGCGTGCGACGGTCAGGACCCATGGCTGGCGCAGGCCGAACCAGCCGGGGATATCGGGCTTCTCGGGCGCGCTCACGGGGTCTGCATTTCGCGGGTCATGACCGCAACCTACCCGCGAAACGCGCAAAGCCCAAGCCCGCCCGCGCCCCGACGGAATACCGACGTAATACCGACGCTGTGCAGCCCCGGCTTTCGCGCCTTGCAAATGCGCGGCCCGAACCTTAGGTTCCGCGTCAATTCGCGGGGCCGGGCCCTGCCATCAGACAAGGAACGCACCCCATGGAAGCCTTCGCGCAATTCGTCCCGCTTATTCTGATCTTCGTCATCATGTATTTCCTGCTGATCCGTCCGCAGCAGAAAAAACTCAAGGAACACAAGGCGATGGTCGAGGCGCTGCGGCGTGGCGACCAGGTGGTGACCCAAGGCGGGCTGATCGGCAAGGTGGCCAAGGTCAAGGACGAGGGCGAGATCGAGGTAGAGCTTGCAGAGGGCGTCAAGGTGCGGGTCGTGCGCTCGACCATCGCGCAGGTGCTGTCCAAGACCGAGCCGGCCGAGGGCTAAAGGCCGCCACCGACCACGCAAGCCATTGAAAAGGCGCGACAATGCTGCAAATCGACCTGTGGAAACGCCTCCTGATCTGGGGCACTGTCGCGCTCGGGCTGCTGCTGGCCCTGCCCAATGGATTCTACTCCCGGGTCGAGACCCATAACGACGCCGCCGCCGCCATCGAGCGGGGCGCCAACCCCTCGGAATTGCAGGACGAATTGGCCCTCTGGCCCGAGTGGCTGCCCTCGGGCCTCGTCAATCTCGGGCTCGATTTGCGCGGCGGCGCGCATCTGCTGGCCGAGGTGCAGGTAGGCGATGTCTACAAGGCGCGGCTGGAGGGCATGTGGCCCGAGGTGCGCGACCTGTTGCGAGAAGAGCGTGATCGGGTGGGCGCGATCCGCCTGCAAGACACTGAAAATGCACAACTTCGTGTGCGAATGGTCGAGAAGCCGGAGATGGCCGAAGAGGCCGCGGCGCTGGTTCGCGGGCTCGCGCGCCCGGTCACCAGCCTGACCGGCGCCGGGGCCACCGACATCGCGGTGGCGAGCGAAGGCGCCGATATCATCGTGCGCCTGAGCGAGGCCGAGCAGCGCGCCACCGACGAGCGCACCGTGCGACAGGCGCTCGAGATCATCCGCCGCCGCATCGACGAGACCGGTACCCGCGAGCCAACCATCATGCGCCAGGGCGCGGATCGCATCCTCATCCAGGTGCCGGGCATCGGCTCGGCGGGTGAGCTCAAGGCGCTCATCGGCACCACCGCTCAACTGACCTTTCAGCCGGTGGTGAGCCGCACCTCCAACCCTGACGAGACCCCGGGCCCGGGCAACGAGATCCTGCCGGCGATGGACGACGAGGGGGTCCACTACATCCTCGAGCGCGCGCCGGTCGTCACCGGTGAGGAGCTGGTCGATGCCCAGCCCGATTTCGACCAGAACGGGCAGCCGGCTGTCTCGTTCCGTTTCAACCCCACCGGCGCGCGCAAATTCGGCGAGTATACCGCGGAGAATGTTGGCAATCCCTTTGCCATCGTGCTCGATGGCGAGGTAATCTCGGCACCCGTGATCCAGAGCCACATCCCCGGCGGCTCTGGCATCATCACTGGCAATTTCACCGTCGAGGACAGCACGCAGCTTGCCGTGCTGTTACGCGCAGGCGCGCTGCCTGCGGGGCTCGAATTCCTCGAAGAGCGCACCGTCGGGCCGGAACTGGGAGCCGACAGCATCGAGGCCGGCAAGATCGCCTGTATCGTGGCCTTCGCGCTGGTGCTGGCCTACATGCTGGCTTCGTATCGGATTTTCGGGCTGTTCGCCAATATCGCGCTCATCGTCAACGTCGGCCTGATCTTCGGTCTGCTGAGCCTCATCGGGGCCACGCTGACACTGCCGGGGATCGCGGGCATCGTGTTGACCATCGGCATGGCGGTGGATGCCAACGTGCTGGTCTTTGAGCGCATCAAGGAGGAGATGAAAACCGCCAAGGGCGCCGCCCGGGCGATTGAGCTGGGCTACGAAAAGGCGATGAGCGCCATCGTGGACGCCAACATCACCACCTTCATCACCGCCGTGATCCTCTACGCGATGGGCTCGGGCCCGGTACGGGGCTTTGCCATCACGCTGGGGTTGGGCATCATCACCTCGATCTTCACCGCGATTTTCGTGACCCGACTGATTGCCATCATGTGGTTCGAGCGCAAGCGCCCCAAGACCGTCTTGCAAGGTCGCGCGCTGCGTCTCGTGCCGCAGGAGACCGCGATCGACTTCTTCGGTCGGTGGAAGCTGTGGCTGGGGATTTCGGGCGTGATGATCCTCGTGGCACTCGGCTCCTTTGCGATACAGGGGTTGAATTTCGGTATTGATTTCAAGGGCGGCACGACGATCCGCACGCAGAGCGCCGAGCCGGTGGACGTCGGTCAGTACCGCGATGCGGTGGGCGATCTGGGACTGGGGGATGTGAGTATCACGCAGGTGTTCGACCCGACCTTCGGCCCCGACGAGAACGTGGCGATGATCCGTATCCAGGCGCAGGACGAAACCGAGAGTGTCTCGCCGGAGGTGATCTCGGCGGTGGAGCAGGCCTTGCGGGCTCAGGTGCCCGATATCCAGTTCACCTCGGTCGAGAGCGTCGGGCCCAAGGTCTCGGGCGAACTGATCCAGGCGGCGGTGATCGCCGTGGCGCTCGCCATCGCGGCGGTGCTGTTCTACATCTGGCTGCGCTTCGAGTGGCAATTCGCCGTTGGCGCGGTGCTGGCACTGGTGCACGACGTGGCGCTTACAGTGGGCGTGTTCTCGGAGTTGCAGATCCAGTTCGATCTGGCGATCATCGCGGCGCTATTGACCATCGTCGGCTACTCGCTCAACGACACTGTGGTGGTGTTCGACCGCGTGCGCGAGAACCTGCGCAAATACAAGCAAAAGCCGCTCCGCGAGGTGCTCAACATCTCGATCAATGAGACGCTGAGCCGCACGATGATGACCTCGGTCACCACGCTGCTGGCGCTCTTCGCGCTGTATTTCCTCGGCGGTGACGTGATCCGGGGCTTTGTCTTTGCGATGATCTGGGGCGTGGTCGTGGGCACCTATTCGTCGATCTTCGTCGCCTCGACGATCCTGATGTGGCTGGGGGTGAAGCGCGACTGGTCGAAACCGGATGCCACCGCCGGCACGCAATTTGCCAATGTGGATGCCTGATCCATTCGTAGCGGCCCTGGCGACTCCGGGGTTGCCCTGGCTGATGCTGGCGATCGGGGTGGCCGGTATCGTGCGCGGCTTCTCGGGGTTCGGCACGGCGCTGATCTTTGTCCCTGTCGCCGGGATATTCCTTGCACCGCAGGTGATCGTGGGCGTGATGATGCTGACCGGCATCGTCAGTTCATCGGCGCTCCTGCCGCGTGCGTGGGGGCAGGCGGATCGGCGCGAGGTGGGGCTGCTGGCCTTCGCTGCACTGCTGACGGTACCCTTGGGCCTGTGGCTGATGGCCCGGATCGACCCGGAACTGATCCGCTGGTGCGTGGCCGTGATCGCCACGGTGACGCTGGCGGCGCTGGTATCGGGCTGGCGCTTTTCGGGGAGGGTGAGTCGCCCGCAACTGGCTGGCATCGGCGCGGCGGCGGGGGGTATCGGCGGGCTGACGGGGCTGACCGGGCCGGCGGTGATCCTGTTTTACCTCGCCGGGCAATCGGTGGCGCAGGCGGTGCGCGCCAACACCATCCTGTTCCTCGCTGCGCTCGACGTGGTGATCGTGGCCAACCTGCTGGCGAAGGGCGTGGTGGACTGGGCGCTTGTGGCGCTGGCACTGGTACTGGCAATTCCTTATGTCACCACCTCGCTCATCGGGCAGGCGCTGTTTGACCCGCGCCACGAGCGGCTCTACCGTTGGGTGGCCTACGCCGTGATCGCGCTCGCGGTGCTGAGCGGTCTGCCGATCTGGAGCAACGGAGCCTGAGCCATGCGCATGACCGAGATCACCTTTGCAGAGGCCACGCCGGTGGACGGCTACGGCCCCGGCTTTTTCCGCGTGGCCGGGCAGGTGATCGAAGGCGCGGTGCTGGTGACCGCGGCGTCGGCGCGCGGGTGGCGGGGCTTTGACGACCCCGCACCGCTCCTGGCGTTGGCGGGCGAGGTGGACGTGGTGTTCATCGGCACCGGGGCCGAGACGGCGCACGCCCCCGCCGACCTGCGCGACCGGCTGCACGAGGCCGGGCTGGGGGTCGAGGCGATGAATTCGCCCGCCGCCTGCCGCACCTACAACGTGCTCCTGTCCGAGGGTCGCCGGGTGGCGCTTGCGGCGCTACCGGTGTGACATCGCGCGCAGGCTTTGGCGCTTTCCGCGCCTGCGGCTTTCGGCTAGGCAGAGCGCATGGTGTTACGTGTCACGGATATGGGCGTCGCCCGCGGCGGAGTGCCGGTGCTGGAAGGGGTGAGCCTCGCGCTCGGCCCCGGTGAGGCGCTGGTCCTGCGCGGACCCAACGGCATCGGCAAGACCACCCTCCTGCGCACGGTGGCGGGGCTTCAGCCCGCCCTTGGCGGCGAGGTCGAGGCCGCGCCCGAGAGCCTCGTCTATGCCGGGCACGCCGACGGGATAAAGGCGGCGCTCACCGTGGTGGAGAACCTGCACTTCTGGGCGCAGGTCTTTGGTACAAAGGACATTTCCCGGGCGCTGGAGACGTTTCGCCTTGGTCCACTGGCGAACCGGCAGGCCGGCGCGCTGTCGGCTGGGCAAAAGCGGCGGTTGGGCCTTGCGCGGCTGTTGGTCACCGGGCGGTCCGTCTGGCTCCTGGACGAGCCGACCGTGTCGCTCGACACGGACGCGGTTGCGATGTTCGCGGGCGCGGTGCGTGCCCATCTCGCCGCGGGCGGTGCGGCGCTCATCGCCACGCATATCGACCTGCGGCTGTCGGAGGCGCGCATCCTCGATCTCGCACCCTATCGTGCCGCGCCGCTGGCGGTGGAGGATTTCGACGGGGTGTTCCTGTGATCGCGCTTCTCACTCGCGACATGCGGCTCGCGGTGCGCGCTGGCGGCGGCTTTGGCCTCGGGCTGGCGTTCTTTCTGATCGTCGTGGTGCTGGTGCCCTTCGGCGTCGGACCACAGAGCGCCCTTCTGTCGCGGATCGCGCCGGGAATGCTGTGGCTGGGCGCGCTGCTTGCCTGCCTGCTGTCGCTCGACCGCATCTTTGCCCTCGATCACGAAGATGGCAGCCTCGATCTGCTGGCCACCTCGCCCCTGCCGATGGAGGGGATCGTGGTGGTCAAGGCTTTCGCGCACTGGCTCACCACCGGCCTGCCCCTGGTGCTGGCCGCGCCCCTGCTGGGCGTGCTGCTCAATCTGCCGGGGCCGGGCTTTGGCTGGCTGGTGCTGTCGCTGGTGCTGGGCACCCCCGCGCTCAGCGTGATCGGCACCTTTGGCGCGGCGCTCACCGTGGGGCTGAAACGCGGCGGATTGCTCCTCAGCCTGCTTGTGTTGCCGCTCTACGTGCCCACATTGATATTCGGTGCCGAGGTGGCGCGGCGCGGGGCCGAGGGGCTCGCCGTGACCACGCCGCTGGCGCTTCTGGCGGGGATCACCTGCGGGACGATCGCGCTTTTGCCTTTCGCCTCCGCTGCGGTATTGAAGGTCAACCTGCGATGACGGACGGATACAGCCCATGAATCTGAATGCCCTTTGGGAATACGCCAATCCGAAGAAGTTCATCGAGACCACCGACCGCGTCCTGCCTTTCGTGGCGTGGTCGGCGGCGCTCCTGCTGGCGGCGGGGTTGGTCTGGGGCTTCTTCTTCACACCCGAGGATTACCGGCAGGGCTCGACGGTCAAGATCATCTACCTGCATGTTCCCGCTGCGCTGATGGCGATCAACGCGTGGCTGATGATGCTGGTCACGTCGCTAATCTGGATCGTGCGCCGCCACCATGTGAGCGCGCTCGCCGCGCGCGCCGCCGCTCCGGTGGGCATGGTGATGACGCTCATCGCGCTCGCGACCGGCGCGCTCTGGGGACAGCCGATGTGGGGCACGTGGTGGGCATGGGACCCGCGGCTCACGAGTTTTTTGATCCTGTTCCTGTTCTATCTGGGGTATATCGCGCTGTGGGAGGCGATCGAGAACGACGACACCGCTGCGGACCTCACCTCGATCCTGTGCCTTGTCGGTTCTGTCTTCGCGCTCTTGAGTCGCTATGCGGTGAATTTCTGGAATCAGGGTCTGCACCAAGGTGCGTCGCTCAGCCTCGACAAGGAGGAGAACGTGGCCGACGTGTTCTGGTATCCGCTGCTGGTGACGATGGCGGGCTTTGTGCTTCTGTTTGTCGCGCTTGTGCTGGTGCGCACGCGCACCGAGATCAGGGCAAGGCGGACGCGCGCGCTCGAGGCACGTGAAAGGATGCAGGCATGATCCCCGAACTGGGCAAATACGCGGGTGCAGTGTTGTCGTCTTACGGGGTGTCGCTGGCACTTCTGGCCGTGATCGTCTGGACCAGCCTGCGGCGCTCGGCACGCGTCAAGCGGGCTTTGGAAGAAATAGAGAAGCGGAGAAGAACCGATGGCTAGGCTTTCGCCCCTCATGGTTGCGCCGCTGGTTGTGTTTGCTGCCTTCGCGGGGCTGGCGTTCATCGGACTTTATCGCGAGAATCCCGATGCACTCCCCTCGGCGCTGGCGGGCCAGCAGGCCCCGGCGGTTGAGACCACTCCGCTCGGCAACAAGCCGGGCTTTGGGGACGCCGACCTGCGCGCGGGCGAGGTCAGCCTCGTCAACTACTGGGCAAGCTGGTGCGCGCCCTGCCGGGTGGAGCACCCAAACCTGATGCAGCTCGCCGCCGATGGTATCCCCGTCTACGGCGTCAACTACAAGGACAAGCCCGGCAACGCGCTGGGCTTCCTCGAAGAGCTGGGCGACCCCTATACCGGTATCGGCGCGGACGCGTCCGGTCGCATGGCGCTCGAGTGGGGAGTCTACGGCGTGCCCGAGACCTACGTGATCGACGGGCAGGGCGAGATCGTGCAGCGCTTTGCCGGGCCGATCACCGACCGGGTACTGGAGAATACCATCCGCCCGGCGATCGAGGCGGCGCGCGAGCGCTAGCGCCGCCTCAGGGTCTTTCGTGAAGTTTTGGTGACAGCAAGCCGTGGGCCTTGCCACATCTCCTATATTTTGCATATTCGTGAAATATGGAAAAAGAAGTTGCCACCCGCCTTTCCACGCTCGGACATCCGCAACGGCTCGTTCTTTTCCGGCTGCTCATGCGGCGCTATCCTGATCGCGTGTCGGCGGGCGAGTTGGCCGACGCACTCGCGCTCAAGCCCTCGACCCTCTCGGCCTACCTGAATGCGCTGCTGCGCGCCGGGCTGGTCACCCAAGAGCGTCACGCCACTTCCCTCAGATATTCCATCAACATGACCGAGGTGCGCCGCACCTTCGATTACCTGCTCAACGACTGCTGCCGCGGGCGATCCGATATCTGCGTCCCCGCCTCCACCCGTAAAGGAATCCCGGACATGGCCGACAGGAAATACAACGCGCTCTTCATCTGCGTGGGCAACTCTGCCCGCTCGATCTTTGCCGAAACCATCCTGCGCGAGATCGCGGGCGACCGGTTCAACGCCTATTCCGCTGGAACTCGGCCCTTTTCCGAACTCAATCCTTTCGCGCTGGAAGTGCTGAAATCCAAGGGGCACGACATCTCTGACCTGCGCGCCAAGAACATAACAGAATTCACGGGGCCGAACGCCCCGGTGATGGACTTCGTCTTTACCGTTTGCGACCGGGCCGCGAACGAGGAGTGCCCGGCCTGGGAAGGGCAACCCGTCACCGCCCATTGGGGCACACCTGACCCGGTCAGGGCCGAGGGCACCGAGGCGGAGAAAGCGCTCGCCTTCCAGCACGCCTATGGCGCGCTGCGCAATCGGATCATGATCTTCGCGGCGCTGCCTTTCGACTCGCTGGACAAGGTGAGCCTTCAGGCCCGGGTGGACGACATCGGGCGCAAGGCGGACGAGGCCGAAGCATGACCGTCTACGCCATCAACGGGTTGGGCCGGATCGGCAAGCTGATCCTCAAGCCGCTGCTGGCGCGTGGCGCGCAGGTGGCGTGGATCAACGACGCGGTGGGCGATGCGGAGATGCACGCGCACCTTCTGGAGTTCGACACGGTGCACGGGCGGTGGGACGCGGCGTTTTCGCATGATGAGAGCGGCGTCACGATTGATGGTATCCGCCTGCCGTTCATCGGCACGCGCGACCTTGGCGCCCTGCCGCTCGACGGTGTCGACGTGGTGATCGACTGCACCGGCGTCTACAAGACCGAGGCGAAACTGGCCCCTTACTTCGAGGCAGGCGTTAAAAAACTCGTCGTCTCTGCCCCGGTCAAGGACGGGGACGCCGCCAATATCGTCTACGGCGTCAACCACGAGGTCTACGATCCCGCCCGCCACCCCATCGTCACGGCGGCAAGCTGCACCACCAATTGCCTCGCGCCCGTCGTCAAGGTGCTGCACGAGGCCATCGGCATCAAGCACGGCTCGATCACCACGATCCACGACGTGACCAACACGCAGACCATCGTCGATCGCCCCGCCAAGGATCTGCGCCGCGCGCGCTCCGCGCTCAATTCACTGATCCCCACCACCACGGGCAGCGCCACGGCGATCACGCTGATCTACCCGGAACTCAAGGGCCGTCTCAACGGCCACGCCGTGCGCGTGCCGCTGCTCAATGCCTCGATCACCGATTGCGTGTTCGAGATGGAGCGGGAGACCTCTGCGGAGGAGGTGAACGCCCTGTTCAAATACGCCGCTGAGGGGCCGCTCGCGGGGATTCTCGGCTATGAGACGCGACCCTTGGTCAGTGCCGACTACACAAACGACACCCGCTCCGGCATCGTCGATGCGCCCTCCACCATGGTGGTAAACGGCACGCAGGTGAAGGTGTATGTCTGGTATGACAACGAGATGGGTTATGCGCATCGGCTGGTCGATGTGGCGCGCATGGTGGGAGCATCATTGTGAGCCCACGCCTCGAGGGCCTTTCGGCCTATATCGCCGTCACGGCGGCCTATTGGGCCTTCATGCTGACCGATGGCGCGCTGCGGATGCTGGTGCTGCTGCACTTTCACACGCTCGGGTTCAGTCCGGTGCAGCTGGCTTACCTGTTTGTCCTCTACGAGATCGCGGGGATGGTGACGAACCTGTCGGCAGGCTGGATTGCGGCACGGTTCGGCCTCACCTCGACGCTCTACGCGGGGCTGGGATTGCAGGTGCTGGCACTCATCGCGCTGGCGCAGCTCGATCCGGGCTGGACCGCCGCGCTTTCGGTGGCCTACGTGATGGTGGTGCAAGGAGCGAGCGGAGTGGCCAAGGACCTGGCCAAGATGTCCTCGAAATCCGCCGTCAAGCTGCTCGCACCAGCGCAAGACGGCGGGCTCTTCCGCTGGGTCGCGACGCTGACGGGATCGAAAAACGCGGTTAAGGGGCTGGGCTTTCTGCTGGGTGCGGCGCTGTTGGCCGGGATCGGTTTCAACGGCGCGGTCTGGGCGATGGCGGGGGTGCTGGCACTGATCCTCGTGGCCGTGGCGCTCGCCATGCCGCCGGGCCTCCCCACGGGGCGCAAGGGCGCGAAATTCTCCGAGGTGTTCTCGAAATCCGCCAACGTCAACTGGCTGAGCGTAGCGCGCGTGTTCCTCTTCGGTGCGCGCGACGTGTGGTTCGTAGTGGGCATCCCCGTCTATTTCTACGGCGTGCTGTCGGACGGCTCCGACGCCGGGAACCGCGCGGCGTTCTTCATGATCGGCAGCTTCATGGCGGGGTGGATCATCCTCTACGGCGCGGTGCAGGCGGGCGCACCAAGCCTGATGCGCGCGGGCATCCGGCCCGAGGGCGACATGATCCGCGCCGCGCGGGGTTGGGCTTTGGCCTTGTTCACGGTGCCGGTGGCGCTGACCGTTGCGGCGCTGCTGGCGGGTGGGCCGCAGACATGGCTCACGATCACGCTGGTGGCGGGGCTGCTGGCGTTCGGCGCGGTCTTTGCCGTGAATTCCGCGCTCCATTCCTACCTGATCCTCGCCTTCAGCCGGGCGGAACGGGTGACGATGGATGTGGGATTCTACTACATGGCCAACGCCGGTGGGCGTCTCTTGGGCACGGTACTCTCGGGGCTGACCTACCAGGCGGGCGGGTTGCCACTGATGCTGGGAACGGCCAGCGCGATGATCGCTGTCTCGGCGTTCGCGGCGGGGCGGTTGCGCGCCGGGTGAGGCCCCGGCGCGCGTAGGTTCAGGCCACCATCTTCGCCACTACCTCGCCGAAGGACGAGGGCGTAGGTACAATGGTCACGCCGGCATCGCCGAGGATTTCCACCTTTTCCTGCGCCGATTCGCCAAACGCCGACACGATGGCGCCGGCATGGCCCATGCGCCGCCCCTTGGGCGCCGAGAGACCGGCAATGTAGGCCGCAACCGGCTTGGTCATGTGGTCGCGGATATAGGCGGCGGCCTCGGCCTCCTGCGGTCCGCCGATCTCGCCCACCATCACCACGGCGTCGGTCTCGGGGTCGTTCTCGAACAACTCCAGGATATCGCGGAAGCTTGATCCGTTGATCGGGTCACCGCCGATGCCGACCGAGGTCGAGACGCCGATACCGTGCTCCTTCATCTGGCTCGCGGCCTCGTAGCCGAGCGTGCCTGACCGCCCGACAATACCCACGCGCCCCGGCATGTAGATATGCGGCGGCATGAGCCCGGCAAAGGCCTGCCCGGGCGTGATGATCCCGGCGCAGTTGGGGCCGATCAGGCGCATCCGGCGCTCGGCCTTGTAGCGGCGCATATAGCGTTTCACGCGGATCATGTCGCGCGCCGGGATGCCGTCGGCGATGCAGACGCAGGTCTTGATCCCCGCATCCGCCGCCTCCATGATCGCGTCGGCGGCGAACGGGGGCGGCACGAAGCAGATCACCAGATCCGCGCCGGTCTCGGCCACGGCGCCCTTGACTGTGTTGAAAACCGGCAGGCCGTCATGCTTGGTCCCGCCCTTGCCCGGGGTCACGCCGCCCACGACGTTGGTGCCGTGCTTGATCATGTCGGCGGCGTGAAAGCTGCCGATGCGGCCGGTCAGGCCGGTGACGAGCACGCGGCTGGATGTGTCGATGAGAATGGCCATCAGGCGGCTCCCTTTTCCGATTTGTGGGCAGCAGACCACGCCGCCACCACCTTTTCCGCGGCGTCGGCGAGGCTCTCGGCGGTCTGGATGGGCAAGCCGCTCTCGGCGATGAGGCGGCGGCCCTCCTCGACATTGGTGCCCGACAGCCGCACCACCAGCGGCATGGTCAGCTCCAGCTCGCGCACCGCGCGGATAACCCCCTCGGCGATCCAGTCGCAGCGGTTGATACCCGCAAAGATGTTGACGAGGATCGCCTCGACATTGGGATCGTTCAGCACCGCCTGGAACGACATGAGCACGCGCTCGGGGCTTGCCCCACCGCCCACGTCGAGAAAGTTGGCGGGCTCTCCCCCGGCCATCTTGATCATGTCGAGTGTCGCCATGGCGAGACCCGCGCCGTTGACGATGCAGCCGATCTCGCCGTCGAGTCCGATATAGTTCAGCCCGCGATCCGAGGCGAAGGTCTCGCGCGAATCCTCCTGGCTCTTGTCGCGCAGCTCCGAGATTTCGGGGCGGCGGAAAAGGGCGTTGTCGTCAAAGCTCACCTTGGCGTCCAGCGCCACGATCTCGCCCGCGCCGGTGACGACCAGCGGGTTGATCTCTACCATGTTGGCGTCGGTTTCTTCCATCATGCGGTAACAGCCGATGATGGTCTTGACCGCCTGCGGGATGAGCGGCGGGTCGAGGTCGAGCGAAAACGCGATCTCGCGCGCCTGGAACGCCTGCATTCCCACCGCCGGATCGACCACCGAGCGGATGATCGACTCGGGCTCCTCAGCCGAGATTTCCTCGATCTCCATGCCGCCCTGCGCCGATGCCACGACGACCACGCGCTCTTCCTTGCGGTCCATCACGAAGGCGAGATAGATTTCCTGCGCGATATCGGTGGCTTCCTCGACATAGAGGCGGCTCACCAGCTTGCCTTGCGGGCCGGTCTGGTGCGTGACCAGCATCCGGCCCAGCATCCAGCTTGCCGCTTCGCTGATCTCTTTCTCCGACTCGCAGATGCGCACGCCGCCCGCCTTGCCGCGGGCACCGGAATGGATTTGCGCCTTGACCACCCACTTGTCGCCCGACAGTTCCGAGGCGCGGTAGACGGCCTGTTCGGGGCTGTAGGCGATGCCGCCCCGCGGCACCTGCACGCCAAAGCGCCTCAGCAGGTCCTTGGCCTGGAATTCGTGGATATCCATTTGATTTCCTCCCTTATCCCTTGGCGGCGATGGCGTCGGCCACGCTCAGCACATTGTTGGCCATCCGCTCTGATGCCGCGTCGATCATCTTGCCGTCGAGGCTCGCGGCGCCGCGACCTTCTGCCTCGGCCTTACGCAACTCCTCGATGATGCGGCGCGCCCGCGTCACCTCTGCCTCGGGGGGCGAGAACACCTCGTTTGCCAGCGCGATCTGGCTGGGGTGGATGGCCCATTTGCCCTCGATCCCCAGCGCGGCGGCGCGTTTTGCCGACAGGGTATAGCCATCCGGGTCGGAGAAATCGCCGAACGGCCCGTCGATGGCGCGCAGCCCGTAGGCACGGCAGGCCACGGTCATGCGGCTCAGCGCGAAATGCCACTGGTCGCCCGGGTAATCGGGGTTGAGCCCGCCGATCACCACGGTGCGCGCGCGGTTCGAGGCGGCATAGTCGGCGACGCCGAAATGCAGCGCCTCAAGTCGTCCGGGGGCCGCGGCGATGGCCTCGACATTGGCCATGCCGAGGGCGGTCTCGATCAGTGCCTCGAGGCCGATCTGGTGGCTGAAGCCCATCGCCTCCTCGATCTGGCTCACCATCGTCTCGACCGTGTAGAGATCCGCAGGCACGCCCACCTTGGGCACCAGGATCGTGTCGAGATGCTGACCCGCCTGTTCCACAATCTCGACCACGTCGCGATACATGTAATGCGTGTCGAGCCCGTTGATGCGGATCGAGACGGTCTTGCCCCTGGCTTTCCAGTCGATGTCGTTGAGCGCCTGGATGATGTTGGCGCGGGCCTGCACCTTGTCGGGGGGGGCGACGGCATCCTCGAGATCGAAGAAGATGTAATCGACCTCCGAGTCCGCGGCCTTCTCGATCATCGAGGGGTTGGAGCCGGGCACGGCCAGTTCCGAGCGTTGCAGGCGCTGCTTCTTGAGTGGGTGAAGGGTGTAGCTCATGTCATCTGTCCTTTCAGGCGGCGCGCGCGGCGCTGCGGGTCTGTACTGGCGGGGCCGTCATGCGAAACACCTCTTGCGCGGCGGCGACGCCCTGGCCGGGGCTGATGGCCGCCCCCGCGTCGCGCAGCGCCATTTCCGCTGCCGACAGCGCGCCGCACAGCATCACCGGGTTGAGTGAGCCGAGATGGCCGATGCGGAAGGCACGACCGGCAAGCTTGGCGAGGCCCGAGCCGAGCGAGGTCTGATACTTGTGATAGGCGGTCTCGATCACCTGGCGTGCGTCGATGCCCTCGGGGGCGTAGATCGCGGACACGGTGTCGGAATGCCATTCTGGCGCGTCGGCCACAAGGCGGCAGCCTTGCCATTCGGCTACGGCGGCGCGCACGCCCGAGGCGAGGCGATGATGCCGCTCCCAGACCGATTCGAGCCCGGCCCCGAGCAGCATGTCGAGCGACACGCGCAGGCCGCGCAGGAGCTGCGTCGGGGGCGTGTACGGGAAATAGCCGGTGTCATTCAGCCGGATCATGTCCGAAAAGCTGAAATAGCAGCGCGGCATTTTGGCGCGCTCATGGGCGACGAGAGCCTTTTCGCTGACCGCGAGCAGGCCGAGGCCGGCGGGCAGCATAAAACCCTTCTGCGAGCCCGCGACGGCAAGATCGACGCCCCAAGCCTCCATCTCGAACTCGATAGAGCCGATGGAACTCACCCCGTCCACGAACAAAAGCGCCGGGTGCCCGGCGGCGTCGAGCGCGGTGCGGATGGCGGCGACGTTGGACGTCACGCCGGTGGCTGTCTCGTTATGGGTGGCAAAGACGGCCTTGATCTCATGCGCCTTGTCGGCGGCGAGGCGCGCGGCGTAATCCTCCACGGGCACGCCCTTGCCCCACTCCACGTCGATCACCTCGACGTCGAGGCCGAGCCGCTCGACCATATCCACCCAAAGCATTGAAAACTGGCCGAAACGCGACATCAGCACGCGGTCGCCACTGTTCAGCGTGTTGGTGATTGCGGCCTCCCACGCGCCCGTGCCCGAGCCGGGAAAGACGAAGACGCGACCGGTGTCGGTGCGAAACACCTTTTTCAGGTCAGCGAGCAGCGGCAGGATGAAATCGCCGAAATCGGGCGCGCGCATGTCCTCCATGGGCAGGTTCATCGCGCGGCGCACTTCCTCGGGGACGTTGGTGGGGCCGGGGATGAATAGATGGGTGTTGCCGTTCATTTGGTCCTCCTCTCAGGTTGGCCCCTTGTCGCCGGCCGCGCGCTGCCCGGGAACGCCCGCGCGCATGGAAAGCGCGGCCAAGAGGGGGGCGTTTCGCTCCGCCGGGTAGGGCGCCCCTACCCGGCGCCGCAGGGGCGGCATACGTCTGTATGCAAAAAAATCGTTTGATTTCATGCATTTCCTTTGTCTTTGATGGCGGATCAGGAGGAGGAGGCCATGCGCGACATGGTGGATGCGACCGCTCAGGACGCGGAACATGGTTTGCCCGAGGTAATCGTGGCGGACAGGCACCTTATTGTCTGTCAGGGGCTGGGCTCGCTCGTGGCGCAGATGGCGCAGGTGCAGCTCGGGCCGTTCGCCACCGATCAGGCGAGCCTGCGCAAGGCACTGGCGGCGCGACGCGGTCCCTGCATCGTGATCCTCGGCGTGCGGCTCGCCGACGCCGATCTCGGCCGTGTGCTCGAGATGCTGCGGCGCGATCACGCCTCGGTGCTCGTGGTGGTGGTGGTCGAGGAGAGCGAATTCGCCTTCATCCGCACGGCGGTCAAGGCGGGTGCCAACTCGGTCTGCCTGATGGGGCAGGTCCTGACCACTCTGCCCAAGGTACTCGGGCGGCTGGTGGAGGGGCATTGCATCCTGCCGGTGGACGTGATGCGCCGCCTGACCGGCGAACGGGCCGAGACCCTGTCGCGCCGCGAGCACGAGATACTTGGCCTGCTCACCGACGGGCTCACGAATTTCCAGATAAGCGCGCGGCTCGGTCTGTCCGAGAACACGGTGAAATATTACCTCAAGGCGATCTACCAGAAGCTCGAGGTCAATTCCCGTGGCGGCGCCATCGCGAAATACGTGGCCGGGCACTACTGACGGGGCGGCGTGCGTCCGGGCAGGTCATGGCCTGGAGCTGCCATTCAGGTTTTGGTGCCAAGGCGCGGCTCCTCAAGCGTTGTGCTGGACGTCCCTTCCAGGCCGCCCCGTTCACCGCACTGCCTCGATCGGTCCCTCGGCGCGCCCGTGGATGAACTGGTCAAGATAGGGATCGCCCGACGTGTCCATTTCCCCCACCGGCCCGGTCCATTGGATCACCCCGTCATGCAGCATTGCCACGTTGTCGGCGATGGCGCGCACGCTCGTCATGTCGTGGGTGATGGTCATGGCCGTCGCGCCCATCTCTACCACGATCTCGCGGATCAACTCGTTGATGACGCCTGACATGATCGGGTCGAGACCCGTTGTCGGCTCGTCGAAGAAGATGATTTCCGGTTCCGCGGCGATGGCCCGTGCGAGGCCCACGCGTTTCTGCATGCCGCCCGACAATTCTGCCGGGAAGTTATCCGCCACATCCGGTTTCAGCCCCACGCGGCGCAGCTTCTCGATGGCGATCTCGCGCGCTTCGGCCTTCGGCCGCTTGAGCGAGCCGCGCAGCAGGCGAAAGGCCACGTTCTGCCACACCGGCAGCGAATCGAACAGCGCGCCGCCCTGGAACAGCATCCCGAACCGCGCAAGAAAGGCGTCGCGGTCACCCTTGGTCACGTCGCGCCCGTCGAGCGTGATCTCGCCGCTGTCGGGCCGGATCAGCCCGAGGATGCACTTGAGCGCCACCGACTTGCCGGTGCCCGAGCCTCCGATGACGACCATCGACGTGCCGGACGGGATCGTCAGGTTCACCCCGCGCAGCACGCGGTTCTCGCCAAAGGCCTTGTGAACGTCCGTAAGCTCGATCATGCGGAAAAGAATACCTCGGTCAGCACGTAATTGGCGGCGAGGATCAGCACCGACGACGCCACCACCGCCGATTTCGTGGCGCGGCCCACGCCCTGCGCGCCGCGGCCCGAATTCATCCCGTGATAGCACCCCATCAGCGCCACGATGAAGCCGAACACCGCCCCTTTGATGAGGCCCGAGACCACGTCCCATGTCTCGAGAAAGTCGATGGTGGTCTTGAGATAGGTGCCCGCCCCGAAATCGAGCCGCCCGACGCCCACCATGAACCCGCCCATGATGCCGATGGCGTCGCCCACTGCCACCAGCAGCGGCAGCGCCAGCGTGGCGGCCAGCACGCGGGGCAGGGTGAGGTATTTCATCGGGTTCGTGGACAGCGTGGTCAGCGCGTCGATCTGCTCGGTCACCTTCATCGTGCCGATTTCGGCCGCGATGCTTGAGGCCACCCTCGCGGCCACCATCAGCCCGCCCAGCACCGGGCCAAGCTCGCGCGTGAGGCCGATGGCCACGATCGAGGGCACCACCGTCTCGGCGTTGAAGCGCGCGCCGCCGGCGTAAATCTGCAAGGCCAGCGCGCCCCCGGTAAAGAGCGCCGTCATGCCCACCACGGGCAGCGACAGCCAGCCGATCTGCACCAGCGCATGGCCGAACTCGCGCCAGTAGAAGGGCGGACGCGCGAGGTGGCTCACCGCGTCGGTGGCATAGAGCGTCACCCGCCCGACCCCGGCCAGCGCGGTGATCACCGCCCGCCCGATGGCCGCGAGGAGGCGTGCGAGCGCACTCACGCGCCGACAAGGCGCCGCGTGTAGCGCCCCCCCAGCGAGGTCAGGATTTCATAGCTGATGGTGCTCGCGTTGTCGGCCAGTACGTCGATGCCCTGCTCGGGACCGAGCAGCCGCAGGCTCGACGGATCGTGGCCCAGGTCGGTGATGTCCACCCCGATCAGGTCCATCGAGATACGGCCTGCAATGGGGCAGGGCGTCTCCTCGGCATAAAGGGACGTGCGCGGCCCCATGCCCCGCAGGATTCCATCGGCATAGCCCGCCGATACGGTGGCGATCCGGGTGGGGCGGGCGGCCACGAAATCGTTGCCATAGCCCACCGTCTCGCCTGCCTCCAGGTCGCGGCACTGGATGACGGGGAGGTCAAGCGTGACCACCGGCCGCGCGTCCGTGAAAGGCGCGCCGCCATAAAGCCCGATCCCTGGACGCGCGAGGTCGAAATGGTAATCGGGGTGCATCAGGATGCCGCCGGTATTGGCGAGGCTGCGCGGGATATCCAACCCCTCGGTCATCTCGCGGAAGGCGCGCAACTGCTGCGCGTTCATCGCGTGATCCGCCTCGTCGGCACAGGCAAGGTGGCTCATGATGAGCTGTAGCCCCTGCGTCAGCGCGATCTCGCGCACCGCCTGCCACTCGGCGGGCTCCATCCCCAGCCGGTTCATGCCACTGTCGAGCTGGATGCCAAAGGCGCGGCCGGGAAGCGCCTCGGCGTGGCGGATCATCTGGTCGACCGAGTTGATCATCGGCACGAGGCCGCAGTCCGCGATCATGTCGGCATCGCCGGGCATGTGGCCCGAGAATACGTGGATCGCCGCCTCCGGCCCCACCACGTCACGCAGCGCGGCCCCCTCCTCGGCGATGGCCACGAAGAAGCTGCGCACGCCCTCGCGCACCAGCCTGCGGGCGACGCGCGCCGCCCCGAGCCCATATCCATCGGCCTTGACCACCGCTGCCGTCTCACCCGTGTTGGCGGCGTCGAGCGCGCGCCAGTTGGCGGCGATGGCGTCGAGGTCGATCGTGAGGGTGGCGGTGCTCATGACATGGGTTTTGACAGTCAGGACGGGGGCGTCAAGGGGAAAGCAGGCCCCGCGCTTACCGGCGCGAGCCATGAGCGCCGCGCCGCCCGCGACCGCGTCAGAACCAGCTCTGGACGCCGCGCGCGGCGCCGGAGATGTCGCGCCCGATGCCATCGACGGTGGCACACCCGGCCAGCCCGGCGATGAGGGCGAGGGCTATCAGTTTGCGCATGTGTCTGCCTGTGCTTGGTTGCTCTGCTCGTGTGACGGCGTTGCCTTATGGCTCTTCGCTCTTCTTGTCCCACCAGACCGTCGGCAGGAAATGAATTCCGTCACCGTAGATCGGCAGGTTATCCACAGGATAGGTCAAATCTGCCCTGTGGGCAATACGGCCCACCGCATAGCGGTGGATGGGGATGACATAGCGCCCGGTCGTCAGCACCCGGTCGAGCGCGCGGGTGGCGGCGATAAAGCCTTCGCGATCGGGTGCAGCGAGCATGGCGTCGATCATCGCCTCGGCCGCCTCCGAGCGCATGCCCATGAGGTTGCGGCTGCCGGGCTCGTCGGCATGATCGCCCCCCCAGTAGAATCGCTGCTCGTTACCCGGGCTCAGCGACAGTGACCGGCGCATCATCGTCAGGTCGAAATCGAACTGCGCCGCGCGCTCGGAATATTGCGCCTTGTCCACCGTCTCGATGGTGAGCGCGATGCCCAACCGCGCCAGCGCGCGGGTGTATATGTCCATCATCGCGCCCGCCTGCGCGATCAGCCCGTCCTGTTGCAGCAGGACGGTCAGTTCCAGCGGGCGGCCCGCGTCGTTCACCAGCCGGCCCTCTTGCACCTGCCAGCCCGCCTGACCCAGCAGACGCATCGCCCGGCGCAGCCCGGCGCGGTTGCGCGCCGTGCCGTCGCTCACCGGCAGGTCGTAGCCGTCGAGCGCGCCGGGCAGCAGCGTGTCCCCGAAGGGCAGGAGCAGCTCTCGCACGCGACCCTCGGCCGGGCCGGGCCGCATGGCCAGTTCGGAGCCCGAGAAATACGAGGTAATGCGCGGTTGCCGCCCGCCGGTGAGCGTGTCGTTGATATGCTCGAAGTTGAACGCGGTGATGAGCGCCTCGCGCACCCGCCAGTCATCGAGCGGTGCGCGCCGGGTGTTCATCACGAAGCCGGTCATCCCTGAGGGCTGCTCGTGGGGGATTTCCGACAGCACGATCTCGCCGCGCTCCACGGCGGGAAAGTCATATTGATTGGCCCATGCCTCGGCGTTGAACTCGCGCACATAGCTCAGCAGCCCGCCCTTGAACGCCTCCTTGAGCACCGTGTCGTCGCCGTAGAACTCGATCCTGATCTCGTCGAAATTATGCGTGCCGCGGCGATAGGGCAGGTCGCGGCCCCAGTAATCGGGATTGCGCCTCAGCGACACAAAGCGGCCCGGCTCGTAGTCGGCGACGACATAGGGTCCGCTGCCGAGGGGCACGTCGTTGAGCCCGCCTTCGGCGATGTCGCGTCCCTCCCATTGTGCCTTTTGCAGGATCGGGCGCATCCCGGCCAGCAGCGCCAGTTCGCGATCGGCTTCGTTGAAGGTGATGCGCACCTTGCGCGCGCCGGTCGCCTCGATGGAGGCGACCTTCTGCCAGAAGCTGCGATAGCGGGCGTGACCGCGTGTGCCCAGCGCCTCGAAGGACCAGATCACGTCCTCGACCGTCACCGGCGCGCCGTCGGAGAATCGGGCCTCGGGCCGCAGGGTGAATTCCACCCAGGATCGGGCCGCATCGGTCTCGACCGATTCGGCCAGCAGGCCGTACAGCGTGAAAGGTTCGTCATACGAGCGGCCCATCAGCGTTTCGTGCGTGAGATGCGCGATCTGCCACGGCGCGGTGCCGCGAATGATAAAGGGATTGAGCGAATCGAAGCTCCCGACATTGCCAGTGACGATGCGCCCGCCCTTGGGCGCATCCGGGTTGGCATAGGGCAGGGACACAAAATCAGGTGGCAGGGCGGGGGTGCCATACATAGCTATGCCATGCGCGGGCTCAGCACTTGTCGGCGGGGCCGCCAGCGCGACCACGAGCGCCGCCAGCGCGCCGCGCAATATGGAGAAAAAATCCGGTATCATTTTGGCGACAATTCCTGCTCTGCCTTGTTTTCTTGACGCCAAGCCTAAGACCGGATTCACGTCTTTTCAAACTTTTAGCTTGGACTGAACCGCAGGATTGCTTATAAAGGGGTCACTGCTCGATAGGTTTCTTGCCTGTATGAAACCTGCCTCAATGACTAGACCCCGGCCTTGTGCCGGGGTTTTTTTTGTCCGCGTTCCGGCGGCTCACGGCGACGTGACCGCAGAGCCCGCGTGCAATTCCGCGACGCGGCATCTATGCTGCGTGCGCAGTACACATTGGGAGACAGAGCATGAGTGTGAAGGGCAAGACCGCCGTCATCACCGGGTCGAATTCCGGTATCGGCCTTGGCATCGCCGAGGAACTGGCGCGCGCCGGGGCGAACGTGGTGCTGAACTCGTTCACCGATTCGGACGAGGATCACGCGCTGGCCCGCCGAATCGCCGAAGAGACCGGCAGCCAAGTGCGCTACATCAGGGCTGACATGTCGAAACCCGACGAGTGCCGCGCGCTGATCGAGCAGGCGGGGGCCTGTGATATCCTCATCAATAACGCGGGGATCCAGCATGTCGCGCCGATTGACGAGTTTCCACAGGACAAGTGGGACGCGATCATCGCGATCAACATGAACTCGGCCTTTCACACCACCGCCGCCGCGTTGCCGCTGATGCGCAAGGCGGGCTGGGGCCGGATCGTCAACATTGCCTCCGCTCACGGGCTGCGCGCCTCGCCCTACAAGGCTGCCTATGTCACCGCCAAGCACGGTGTCGTCGGCATGACAAAGACGGTAGGGCTCGAGACCGCGAAAGAACCGATCACCTGCAACGCGGTCTGTCCGGGCTACGTTCTCACCCCGCTTGTGGAGGCGCAAATTCCCGACACGGCCAAGCAATACGGCATTTCCGAGGATGCCGCGATCGAGGAGGTGATCCTCGCCAAGCAGCCGTCCAAGGAATTCGTCACGGTCGAGCAGCTTGCCGGGACCGTGCTCTATCTCTGCTCGGACGCAGCGGCGCAAGTCACCGGCACGACGATCAGCGTCGATGGCGGCTGGAGCGCGCAGTAAGTAGGGGCATTGGCGCGGGCGCGCGGGCGGTCTATATCGGACAGCATGTTTGGAGATCTGCTCAGCCGGCTTCTGGCCCCCGCCCCCGAGACCCTGCCTGACGCGGACGCGCGGCTTGCGCTGTCGGCGCTGATGGTGCGCCTCGCGCGCGCCGATGGCCACTACGATGCCGATGAACGCGCGCGCATCACCGGAATCCTGTCGGGGCGCTACGGGCTCGACGAGGCCGGAGCCGAAGCGCTGCGCGGCGACGCCGAGGCGCTGGAGGCGGAGGCACCTGACACCGTCCGTTTCACCCGCGCGATCAAGGATGCCGTGCCGCACGAGGCCCGCGCCGAGGTGATAGAGGCACTATGGCAAGTGGCGCTGGCCGACGGTGCGCGCGAGGCGCACGAGGATTCGCTTATCCGGCTGGTGACAAGCCTGCTGGGCCTGACCGATCAGGAAAGCGCCCGTGCCCGCCAGCGGATAACGCGCGGATGATCGCCAGCCTGCCGATGTATGACCGGCCCGAGACGGCGGCAGCCAATGACCGGCTGTGGCAGGCGGTGCGGGCGCGACTGGGCGAGGGGCCGGAGGCGTTGACGCGGGATGGCGACCTCTGGGCGCAGTGGCAAAGCCCCGATCTGCTCTTGTCGCAGACCTGTGGTTTGCCTTACCGGTCAAGGCTTTACGACAAGGTGAACCTTGTCGGAACGCCGGTCTGCGACCTGCCGGATTGCCCGCTGGGGCAGTATTACAGCGTCTTCGTTGCGCGTCGCGACGATCCGCGCGACGATCCGCAGGCCTATGCCCAGGCGGTGCTGGCGTATAACGAGCCGCTGTCGCAATCGGGCTGGGCCGCGCCGCAGGCCTGGGCGGCGGCGCGGGGTTTTGCCTTCACCGAAACGCTGCGCACGGGCGCGCACGCGGCATCGGCGCAGGCGGTGGCCGACGGGCGCGCGGATATCGCCGCGCTGGACGCGCTAAGCTGGAGGTTCATGGCGCGAACCGATAGGTTCGCGGATGCGCTGCGAGTGATCGGGCGCACCGATCCCACCCCGGCGCTGCCCTGGATCACCGCCGCCACGCGCGACCCCGCCCCTATCCGCGCCGCGCTGTCGGCGGCGCTGCTCGCGATGCCGCCGGAGGATCGCGACACGCTGGGGATTTCCGGGCTGGTCGAGATCGCGCCCGAGGCCTATCTCGCGCTGCCGATACCGGCACCGCCTGCCTCCGAATTGACCTGACCGGGCGTCAATTCGGCGGGCAAGCGGCCTGTTCCGCCGCATTGCAAGTTGCATCGCGCAGAATTTTCGGCCCTATTGTCACGAAGACGTCGCAATGCCAGAGTCCGACAGGGGGACGCGCGTGACCGAAACGCCGGTGATCGAAATCCGAAACCTGCACAAGGCCTATGGCGCGCTTGAGGTCATCAAGGGCGTCGATATCACCGCCCCCAGGGGCCATGTCATCTCGCTCATCGGGTCGTCGGGATCGGGCAAGTCCACCATCCTGCGCTGTGCCAACCTGCTGGAGGACAGCCAGCAGGGCGACATCCTGTTCAATGGCGAGCCGGTGAAGTGGAAGGGCGAGGGATTGGGTCGTCATCCGGCTGACGCCAAACAGGTTTTGCGCATTCGTACGAATCTCAGCATGGTGTTCCAGCAGTTCAACCTGTGGGCGCACATGACCATCCTGCAAAACGTGATGGAGGCACCGGTGACGGTGCTGGGGCGCGACCGGGCGGAGGCGGAGCACGCGGCGCGCGGCTATCTCGACAAGGTAGGTATCGGCGACAAGTGCGATGCATACCCTGCGCAGCTATCGGGCGGGCAGCAGCAACGAGCGGCGATCGCGCGGGCGCTGTGCATGGAACCCGAGGCGTTGCTCTTTGACGAGCCCACCTCGGCGCTCGATCCCGAGCTGGAACAGGAGGTGATCCGCGTCATCAAGGACCTCGCGAACGAGGGGCGCACGATGATGCTCGTTACCCATGACATGAGCATGGCCCGCGACGTGAGCGATCACGTGGTGTTCTTGCACCAGGGTCTGATCGAGGAAGAAGGCGCGTCCGACGAATTGTTCGGCGCACCGAAATCAGAGCGGTTGCGGGGCTTTCTCAGCTCCACGATGGCCGCTTGACCGTTACCAACCAGGAGGGAGAAGACCATGAAGAAACTACTCGTTTCCACCGCCGCCGTGGCCATGATGGCCGGCATGGCGATGGCGCAGGACGTCGTGCGGCTGGGCACCGAGGGTGCCTATCCGCCGTGGAACTTCATCAATGATGCGGGCGAGGTCGATGGTTTCGAGCGCGAGTTGGGCGACGAGTTGTGCAAGCGCGCCGAGCTTAACTGTGAATGGGTGACGAACGATTGGGACAGCATCATTCCCAACCTCGTTTCGGGCAACTACGACGCCATCATCGCTGGCATGTCGATCACCGACGAGCGCGACCAGGTGATTGATTTCACCCAGAATTATACGCCGCCAGACCCGTCCGCCTATCTGGCCATGTCCGACGACGTTGACCTCTCGGGCGGCGTGATCGCCGCGCAGACCGGCACGATCCAGGCGGGCTACGTGGCCGAATCGGGCGCGACCCTGCTGGAATTCGCCACACCTGAGGAAACCATCGCCGCCGTGCGTAACGGCGAGGCCGACGCGGTTCTGGCCGACAAGTCCTACCTCGCGCCGATCGCGCAAGAGGACCCGGGCCTGATGTTCGTCGGGGACGATGTGCCCCTGGGCGGCGGCGTCGGCATGGGCGTGCGCGAATCCGACGGCGAGCTGCGTGAGACCTTCGACGCGGCGATTCAGTCGATGAAGGATGACGGCACGCTCAACACGATGATCGAGAAGTGGGAAGTGTCCTCCACCTTCGAGTGACCGCTTTCATCCCCGCGCGCCATGGGGCGCGCGGGCCGATCTTTCGGGGGCGGCCCTGATGTTTTCATTTTGCTCCGATCCCGCGACACTCGACAGTGCGCGGTGGCTGGCGTGCTACCTCACCACCGTGAAACACGCCAATCTTTACATCGCGGTGGGCACGGTGCTGTTGCTTCTGGCGATCACCGCGCCCGCGGCGCTTGCCTTCGGGTTTGGCGGGGCGATGGCGGCGCGGTCGCGCATCTGGCCGCTGTCGTGGTTCGGCAAGGGTTATATCGCCATCGTGCGGGGCGTGCCGGACATCGCCTTTTTCCTGTTCTTCGTGATTGCGCTCGACCAGATTTTCGAGGTGATCCGCCACAAGATCAAATGCCCCGACTGGCCCGACGAGATATGGCAGGGCAGCGATTTCGTGGTGTGCCAGGCGGCCAAGCTGCCGTTGGGCAATTCGCCGCAATGGGTGCATGACACCTATGGATTCTTCGTCGCTGTTCTGACCTTTGCCATCGTGTTCGGCGCGTTCGCGGCCAACGTGCTCTATGGCGCGATGCGCGCGGTGCCGCATGCGCAACTTGAAACCGCGGAGGCCTACGGCATGTCGCGGCGCCAGAGTTTCTGGCGCATCCTCGTGCCGCAGATGTGGGTCTATGCGCTGCCCGGCCTCAGCAACCTGTGGATGGTGCTGACCAAGGCCACGCCACTGCTGTTCCTGCTGGGGATCGAGGATATCGTCTACTGGGCGCGCGAGATGGGCGGCACGGCGCTGCCGCGCTTTACCGAGTATCCGCACGGTGACTGGCGGATGTGGTATTTCCTCGCGCTGCTGGTGTTTTACCTGGGGCTGACCAAGGTGTCGGAGGTGGCGCTGGAGCGGGTGATGGTGCGGCTGAGCCACGGGCAGGCGACGACGGGCGGCGAAGCGCAGCGGAGGGCGGGCGCATGAGCTGCTGGCAGACGGTTCAGGATTACGCGCTGCGCAGTCTCGGCCATGGCGAGCGGCTGTTGCCACGCGACGGATACACGCTGTGCGAGCATTTCACGCTGATCGGGTCGGGACTGATCTGGAACGTGTATTTCGGGGCGCTGGCGCTTTTCGCGGGGTTCTTCCTCGCCACGGTCGTGGCACTGGGAAAGGGCGCGCGCAATCCGCTCGTCAGAAAGCCGTCGGAGTGGTTCATTTTCATCTTTCGCGGCTCGCCGCTCTTCATCCAGTTCTTTTTCGCCTATTTCCTGTTTCTGTCGCTGAAATCGGTCAGCCCGGTCTTTGACGCATTCACCTCGGCGTGGCTGGGGGCGCTTATCGTGCTGTTTCTGAACACTGCCGCCTATTCGGGCGAGATATTCTACGGTGCGCTGCGCTCGATCCCCAAGGGCGACGTCGAGGCCGCGGATGCCTACGGGTTCTCGGGGCTGCGGCGGTTTCGCAAGATCGTGTGGCCGACGATGCTGCGGCTCGCGTGGCCGGCCTATACTAACGAGGCGATCTTTCTGTTCCACTCGACAACGCTGGTGTTCTTCTCGGGCTTTCCGGCGTGGCAACAGCGGGGCGACGCGCTGTATTACGCCAATTACTTCGCCGACAAGACCTTCAACCCCTTCGTGCCCTACCCGATCCTCGCCGGGTATTTCATCCTGTTGACGCTGGTCATCATCGGGATTTTCGGCGTGGTGAACCGGCACCTCAACCGGCACCTGCCGCAGGAGGCGCGGCGTGGGCTGCGGCTGCGGCTCAACGTCATCCGGTGACGGGGGCGGTGGCGATCCTGGTACCGGCGGCGGGCGCGTCGCGGCGGATGCGGGGGCGCGACAAGCTGATGGAAGAGGTGCGGGGGCGGCCGCTGTTGGCCGATCGTGTGGCGGTGGCGCTGGACCTTGATGCCGATGTGCTGGTGACGGTGCCGCCCGGGGGGGCGGCGCGCGCGCAGGCGCTGGCCCCGCTGATGGGGCCGAGGCTGTGGGTCGAGGAGGTGCCGGATGCGGGCGAGGGGATGGCGGCGTCGCTGCGCCGGGGGGCGAAATGGGCCGAGGCGCGCGGGGCAGGGGCGCTGATGGTGCTGCTGCCGGATCTGCCGGACCTGACCGGGGCCGATCTGCGCGCGGTGTGGGACGCCTTTGACGGGCAGCGCATCCTGCGCGCGACCGCCGAGGATGGACGGGCGGGGCATCCGGTGGTGTTCCCGGCGCGGCTATTGCCAGAGATGGCGGCGCTGCGGGGGGACGAAGGTGCGCGGGTGATCCTTGCGGCGCATGATGTAGCGCGCGTCGCGCTGCCGGGCTGCCGCGCGGTGACCGATCTCGACACGCCCGAGGACTGGGCCGCGTGGCGTGAGGGCGGGGCACCAAAACCTTAAGAAAATGTAAATATAACGGGCAGTTGGCGTGCGCGCGGATTTGACTCACCGCGTGTTTGCTCGTATAGGTTGTGTCGTGCTGAGCGAGATGGGCAGGCGGCCCCGGGACACCCCCGGAGGCCGCCTTTTCATGTCGGCGCGGGCGGGGGGCATCGCGAGAAGGGAAACGGCATGAGGCAGCGACACGCATGGTTCTGATCACCCCGGAGGAGGGGCCTTCGGGCCTGACCAGTGCGATCAATTCGCTTGAAGAGCAGCTTGCGGACATGCGCGGGGAGCTCGAGGCGCTTCATCGGCGGATACGGGCCGGGGAACTCGACGAATTGAAAAACGCGACGCGGGCCACGACGGAAATCCGTCAATGGCTCAAGATCGCAATTGAAATGGAGGCACAGCTTGAAAAACGCAGACAACACGAGCGTGGCATCGTCCACGGCTACGCCATCGACTTCGACGCCGCCCGGGTTGAGATCCGGTGCCGCATGGACCGTCTCGCAAGGGCACGATGCACGGCACGAGTTCCTCGATGCCCTGAGCGAGGGTGAGCTGCTGGCGCTGCCCTATATCTTTGAGTTCTGGGCGATGGAGCATCAGTTGCCGCCCGAGGGGGACTGGCGCACATGGGTGATCCTGGGCGGGCGCGGCGCGGGCAAGACGCGCGCCGGGGCCGAATGGGTGCGCGCGCAAGTAGAGGGCGCGCTGCCGCTCGGTGAAGGGGCGTGCAAGCGGTTGGCACTGATCGGTGAGACGGTGGAGCAGGTGCGCGAGGTGATGGTCTTTGGCGAGAGCGGGATCATGGCGTGCAGCCCGCCTGACCGGCGGCCCGAGTGGCAGGCCACGCGCAAGCGGTTGGTCTGGCCCAACGGGGCGGTGGCGCAAGTGTTCTCGGCGCACGAGCCCGAGGGGCTGCGCGGGCCGCAATTCGATGGCGCGTGGGTGGACGAGCTGGCCAAGTGGAAGAAGGCGCGCGAGACGTGGGACATGCTGCAATTCGGGCTGCGGCTGGGTGAGGCACCGCAGGTCTGCGTGACCACGACGCCGCGCAACGTCGGCGTGGTCAAGGACATCCTCGCGAGCGACAGCACCGTGGTGACGAGCGCGCCCACAGAGGCCAATGCTGCGAATCTGGCGCAGGGTTTCCTGGAGGAGGTACGCGCGCGCTACGCCGGTACGCGGTTGGGGCGGCAAGAGCTGGAGGGGGTGCTGGTGGACGCCACCGAGGACGCGCTCTGGACGCCGGTAATGCTGGAGGCAGGGCGGGTGGAGGCCGTGCCCGACCTCGACCGGATCGTGGTGGCGATCGACCCGCCGGTGACGGGCCATGCCGGCTCGGACGCATGCGGTATCGTGGTGGTGGGGGTGGTTACGCAAGGCCCGGTGCAGGACTGGCGGGCCTGGGTGCTGGCCGACGCAAGCGTGAACGCGGCGAGCCCGGCGGCCTGGGCGCGGGCCGCGATCCGCGCCATGGAACGCTGGGGGGCAGACCGTCTGGTGGCCGAGGTCAACCAGGGCGGCGACCTGGTGGAGCAGGTGATCCGGCAGGTCGATCCGCTGGTACCGTTCCGCAAGGTCCACGCCAGCCGCGGCAAGGCGGCGCGCGCCGAGCCGGTGGCGGCGCTATACGAGCAGGGGCGGGTGCATCACGTGCGGGGGCTGGCCGCGCTGGAGGACCAGATGTGCGCGATGACCAATCGTGGCTACGAGGGGCGCGGCAGCCCGGACCGGGTGGATGCGCTCGTCTGGGCGTTGACCGATCTGATCGTGGAGCCGGGGGCAAAGTGGCGCCGCCCGAGCGTGCGCGCGGTGTGAGGGGCGGGCGGGCGCTTGACAGATGCGGCCCTAGGGTGATCGGGGTGGTCCCGATGCTGCGGCAGGCCGATGGGGTGGACGTGGAGATTGGCCTGGAGCTGCCGTTGCAGTGAGCCGCGCAGCGCCCGACCGCCGGGTGGGCGCAATACCGGTTGTGCGGCGCGATTTATGGTGCAAGATACTTCTGCAATCACAGCTACTTGCAACGACGAGGAGCGCCCGCCCGAGGGGGCGGTCGGGCGCTGCGCGGCGGCGCGTTCCGCGCCTTGATTCCGCGCAAGTGGGCCAAGATCGGAAGGTTCGCTCAAGGCCGTTCCCGTTGCCGCAACCCGCCGGGCAGCGCTTGCCCGCCCGGCGGCGTGCAACGGGCTTCTTTCCGGGTTGATGCGATGGTTTTCGAGGGGGCGCACGCATCGCTTAACTTTCCTTAAACCTTTGACCGTCTGATGCCCCTCGAGCGCCGAGGTGAAGGAGCGAGCGATGATACTGGATTTCTTCCGGCAAGGAGGGGCAGAGGTGGCAGAGAGCCCGGAGCAGAAGGCGAGCGCTGCGGGCCGCGTCATCGCCTGGGGCGGGTCGGGGCGCGTGGCGTGGAGCCCGCGCGACACCGTAAGCCTCACGCGGAGCGGTTTTGCGGGCAACCCGGTGGGCTTTCGCGCCGTCAAGATGATCGCCGAGGCGGCGGCGGCGCTGCCGCTGGTGTTGCAGGATGCCGAGCAACGGTTTGCCGTGCATCCGGTGCTCGACCTGGTAGCCGCGCCCAACCCGGCGCAGGGCCGGGCAGAGCTGTTCGAGGCGCTGTATGGCCAGCTTCTGCTGAGCGGCAACGCGTATCTTGAGGCGGTGGGCGCGGGCGCGGGCCTGCCGCTGGAGCTGCACGTGTTGCGGTCGGACCGGATGAGCGTGGTGCCGGGTGCCGATGGTTGGCCGGTGGCCTATGAATACAGCGTTTCGGGGCGCAAGCATCGGTTTCACATCGGCGAGGGTGCGCCCTGCATCTGCCATATCAAGAGCTTTCACCCGCAGGACGACCATTACGGGCTGAGCCCGATGCAGGCCGCCGCGCAGGCGGTGGATGTGCACAACGCGGCAAGCCGGTGGTCCAAGGCGCTGCTCGATAATGCGGCGCGGCCCTCGGGCGCGATCGTCTACAAGGGAGCCGAGGGGCAGGGCGCGCTGAGCACCGATCAGTATGACCGGCTGGTCGCTGAGATGGAGGCGCATCATCAGGGTGCGCGCAACGCGGGCCGCCCGATGCTGCTGGAAGGTGGCCTCGACTGGAAGCCGATGGGGTTTTCGCCCTCGGACATGGAGTTTCAACAGACCAAGGAGGCAGCGGCGCGCGAGATCGCGCTCGCCTTTGGCGTGCCGCCGATGCTGCTCGGCATTCCCGGTGACGCGACCTATGCCAATTACCAGGAGGCCAATCGCGCCTTTTACCGGCTGACGGTGCTGCCACTGGTGGCGCGCGTGAGCGCCAAGGTGGCAACGTGGCTCAACGCGTTCACGGGCGAGGCGCTGGAGATTCAACCCGATCTCGACCGGGTGCCGGCGCTTGCGGCCGAGCGCGATGCGCAATGGTCCCGCGTGGCGGGCGCGGATTTCCTGACGGCAGCGGAGAAGCGGGCGCTTTTGGGGCTGCCCGCGCTGCCGGGTGGGGTGGCGGATGACTGAGGGCGCCCCGCCGCCGCGGTACGGTTTCGAGGCATTCGACTGTGCGCCCGCGCTTCGGCTGGAGGCGCATGAGCGGGTCTCTGATTTGCAGCAGCGGGCGATGCGCGAGCGGCTGGAGCGGTTGGAGGCGACGGTCGAGCGGCTGGAGCGCCGCCTGTGGCTGGCGGTTTATGGCGTGGTGGCGGCGGTGCTGGTGCAGGCGTTTCAGCCGATCCTGGCGGCATTGCCGGGTTGAGGGGAAAGGATGAGGTGGATGGAGATGGAGACGGATTTGGAGCGCAAATTCATGCAAGGCGGGGCCGAGGGGCTATCCGTGACCGAAGCGGGCGGGATCGAGGGCTATGCGAGCCTGTTCGATGCGCCCGATCAAGGCGGGGATATCGTCGCGCGTGGGGCCTATGCGGCGAGCCTCAAGCGGATGGGCGCAGAGGGGCGCCGCGTGCGGATGCTGTGGCAGCACGATCCGCGTGAGCCCATCGGCATCTGGGACGAGGTGCGCGAGGACGGGCGCGGCCTGTGGGTCAAGGGCCGGCTACTTGACGGTGTCGCGCGCGCCCGCGAGGCGGCGGCGCTGATCGCCGCGGGGGCGCTCGACGGGTTGAGCATCGGCTATCGCACCGTGCGCGCGGGCCGGAAGGAGAAGGGCCAGAGGCTCTTGCAGGAACTGGAGCTTTGGGAGGTGTCGCTGGTGACATTCCCGATGCTGCCCAGTGCGCGGGTGGCGGCCAAGGGCGAGAGCCCCGGGGACGACACCTTGCGCGAGATGGCGGCCGTGCTGAGGGCGGCGCGCCGGGAGATGGCGCGCGACTGAGCCGCCGACCCGCAACCGAGAGGAGTTGACGATGACGACCGAGACGAAGGCTCGGACCGGGGAAGACGTGTCTCCGGCAGCCGAGATGGGGGAGGCCCTGTGCGGGTTCCTCGACGAGTTCAAGGGCTTTCGGGCCGAGATCACCACGCGGTTTCAACAGCAGGAAGACAAGATGACCATGATCGAACGCAAGAGCCTGACACAGGCGCGCCCGCAACTGGCAGGCCAAACCGACATGCATGCACCGCATCGCAAGGCGTTCGACGCCTATCTGCGCTCGGGTGACGATGACGGGCTGCGCGGCCTCGACCTCGAGGGCAAGGCGCTCAACACCGCGGTGACGGCGGAGGGCGGCTATCTGGTCGATCCGCAGACCTCCGAGACGATCCGCTCGGTGCTCAACTCCACCGCGTCGATCCGGGCGATCGCCAATGTGGTCGCGGTCGAGGCGACGTCGTTCGACGTGCTGGTGGACCATACCGAGCTGGGCCACGGCTGGGCCAGCGAGACCGGTAGCGTGGCCGAGACCGACACGCCGCAGATCGACCGCATCGCGATCCCGCTGCACGAGCTGAGCGCGCTGCCGAAGGCGAGCCAGCGGCTGCTCGATGACAGTGCCTTTGATGTGGAGGGTTGGCTGGCCGCGCGCATCGCCGACCGGTTCTCGCGCGCCGAAGCCGCGGCCTTCGTGTCGGGTGACGGGGTGGACAAGCCGCGCGGGTTCCTCAGTCGTCCGGCGGTGGACAACGACGTCTGGACCTGGGGCAACCTGGGCTATGTGCCCACGGGCATCGATGCTGACCTGGGCGGCCCGGATCCGATTGTCGACCTGGTTTACGCGCTGGGTGCAGAATACCGCGCCAACGCCACGTTCGTGATGAATTCGCGCACTGCCGGTGTCGTGCGCAAGCTCAAGGATGTGGATGGCCGGTTCCTGTGGTCCGACGGGCTGGCCGCCGGAGAGCCTGCGCGGCTGATGGGCTACCCGGTGCTGATCGCCGAGGACATGCCCGAGATCGCGAGCGGGGCGGATGCCATCGCCTTTGGCGATTTTCGCGCAGGCTACACGGTGGCCGAGCGGCCCGACCTGCGCATCCTGCGCGACCCGTTCAGCGCCAAGCCGCATGTCCTGTTTTACGCGACCAAGCGCGTGGGCGGCGATGTGAGCGATTTCAAGGCGATCAAGCTGTTGCGGTTCGCCGTCGCCTGAGGCGGGCGGTGAAGACGGGCGGGGGCCGATGGCTCCCGTCCGGGGCGCGTGCCGCGCGACGCGGCGTTGTTCAGCTTCCCCTCCGTCCGTGCAACGCCGGGCGGCACGCGCCGCAAGAGCCGGAGGGGTCCGGGATGATGGAGATGGTCCATGTTGCTGATGGAAGAGACCGCGGTGCCCGATGCCGCATTGCCGCTGGCGGAGTTCAAGGCGCATCTGCGGCTGGGCACCGGATTCGCGGATGACGATATTCAGGACCCCGTGCTGGAGGGATTTCTTCGCGCGGCGCTGGCCGCGATCGAGGGTCGCACCGGCAAGGCCCTGATCGAGCGACAGTTTTCCTGGGTTCTGCACGATTGGCAGGACCCGGCCGGGCAGCCCCTGCCGGTGGCGCCGGTGAGTGCGATCCTGAGCTTGGTCCTGCGCGACCGCGTAGACGAGGAAGAGGTGATCGGTGCCGCGCTCTATCGGTTGGAGCGCGACGCGCACCGCCCGGTTCTGCGGCCTGTGGGGCATGGATTGCCGATAGTGCCGACGGGCGGCGTGGCCGAGATCGTGTTTCGCGCGGGTTATGGTACGGGCTGGGCTGACCTGCCCGCCGATCTGGCGCAGGCGGTACTGCTGCTCGCGGCGCATTACTACGAGCACCGGTCCGAGACCGCGCTACGCGAGGGCTGCATGCCCTTTGGCGTGGCGAGCTTGATCGAGCGCTACCGCAAGGTGCGCCTGCTGGGCGGGGGGGCACGGTGATGGCGCGGCCCATGCTCGACCGCCCGCTGGTGCTGGAGGCGCCCGATCGCGTGCCCGACGGCGCGGGTGGGTTCACGCAGGTTTGGGCGGTGCGCGGCACGCTCTGGGCGGCGCTCGACGTGCGCACGGGGCGCGAGGTGGCGGGCGAGGGGCTGCGGTTGGGGCGTGCGGGCTATCGCGTCACCGTGCGCGCGGCCCCGCAGGGCGCCCCCTCTCGACCAATCCCCGGGCAGCGGCTGCGCGACGGCGCGCGGCTCTTTCACATCCTTTCCGTGACGGAGAGCGACGCGGGCCGCGGGTATCTGATGCTCTGGGCTGAAGAGGAAGTGGTGGCATGAGCTATGGCATGGCGGCAGCACTTCAGGCGGCGATCTGGCAGCGGCTCTCGGCCGACCCGGCGCTGGCGGCGCTGGTGGGCGGCGCGATCTACGACGCGGCCCCTCAGGGCACGGTGTCCGATCTCTACGTGATCCTTGGTCCCGAGGATGTGCGCGAGCGCGGTGATGGCACCGCGGCAGGCGCCGAACACCGCGTCACCGTCACGGTGGTGAGCGCGGCGGCGGGATTTCTCATCGCCAAGCAAACGGCGGGCGCGGTGAGCGATGTCCTGGTCGGCGCGGCGCTGACGCTCGATCGCGGGTGGCTGGTGTCACTCAACTTCCTGCGCGCCCGCGCGCGACGTAGCCGCGACGGGCAGTTGCGCCGGATCGACCTGACCTTTCGGGCGCGTGTGGATGACGGTGCCTGATCCAAGACAGAACGGAGACGAGACATGGCAGTTCAGAATGGCAAGGACCTTCTCATCAAGGTCGATCTCAATGGCGGCGGCAATTTCCAGACGGTGGCAGGGCTGCGTGCAACGCGGGTGAGCTTCAACGCCGAGAGCGTGGATGTCACCAGCCTCGATTCGGCGGGCGGCTGGCGCGAGTTGCTGGCCGGCGCGGGCGTCAAATCCGCCAGCATCAGCGGATCGGGCGTCTTTCGCGACGCGGCCAGCGATGCGCGGATGCGGCAAATATTCTTCGACGGAGAAACACCGAATTTCCAGGTGGTCATCCCCGACTTCGGCACCATCGAGGGGCCATTCCAGGTGACCGGAATCGAGTATGGCGGCACCCATGATGGCGAGGCGACCTATGAGATGTCGCTGGCCTCGGCGGGGCGGCTCGATTTCGTGGCGCTGTGAGCTCGGCGATGGCCAATCCTTACGCGGGCGAGGTGGCGCTGGTTCTGGGTGGCGAGGGTTGCGTGATGCGGCTCACGCTCGGGGCGCTGGCGGAAATGGAAGCGGCGCTTGGGGCGGATTCGCTCGTCGCGTTGGTGACGCGGTTCGAGGAAGGGCGGTTTTCTTCGCGTGACGTGCTGGCGGTGATCGTTGCGGGCCTGCGCGGCGGCGGCTGGGAGGGGCAGCCCTCGGACCTGCTGACCGTCGAGATCGAGGGCGGGCCGGTGGCCGCGGCGCGGGCGGCGGCGCAGCTCCTGGCGCGAGCCTTTGCCCTGCCGGGAGAGGCGGGATGAGCGAGGCGCGTTTCGATTGGCCCGCGCTTTTGCGGGCGGGCGTGCAGGGGCTGGGCCTGCGCCCGGGTGAGTTCTGGGCGCTGACCCCAGTGGAATTGCGTCTGATGCTGGGCGAACGGCAGGGGACGCGCCCGATGGCGCGCGACGGGCTGGAGGCGCTGTTGGCCGCCTTTCCCGACCACGAAGAGGAGTGACGAGCGATGGATGAGCTGGACCGCGCCGAGGATATGGAGGCGCAGATCGCGGCACTGGACGACGCGATGGGGCAGGCGGGGGCGATGGCCGCTGCATTTGCCGGGGAGCTTGCACAGGTGCGCGGCGGGTTTGCCGCCGCGGGACAGGACGTGCAGAGCCTCGAACGGGGGCTGAGCCGCGGGTTGCGCGGCGCGCTGAGGGGTGCGGTGGTGCAGGGCGACAGCCTGTCCGAGAGCCTGCGGCGGCTGGCCACGACGATGGTCAACACCGCATTCAGCGACGCGGTGCGGCCCGTGACCGACCAGGTCGGTGGGTTGCTCGCGCAGGGTGTCGGCGCGCTGGTCGGCGGAATCCTGCCCTTTGCCAAGGGGGGCAGCTTCGCGCATGGGCGGGTGATGCCCTTTGCCAGCGGCGGTGTGGTGAGCGGACCGACGCGCTTTGCCATGCGTGGTGGACGCACCGGGTTGATGGGCGAGGCCGGACCCGAGGCGATCCTGCCGCTCAGCCGCGGCACCGACGGGCGGCTCGGTGTGCGCGCGCAGGGCGGCGGGACGGTGAACGTCGTGATGAACGTGAGCACACCGGATGTCGAGGGTTTTCGCCGTAGCCAGGGACAGATCGCAGCACAGATCGGTCGTGTGATCGGTCGCGGCGCGCGCAATCGCTGAGAGGGAGGCAGGCATGGGATTTCACGAAATACGGTTTCCGGTCAATCTGAGCTTTGGCTCTATCGGCGGGCCGGAGCGGCTCACCGAGATTGTCACGCTGGCAAGCGGGCACGAGGAGCGTAACACGCCATGGGCGCAGGCGCGCAGGCGGTATGACGCGGGCGTGGCGCTGCGCAGCCTCGAGGATGTCGAGGCGCTCATCGCGTTCTTCGAGGCGCGGCAGGGGCAGCTCTACGGCTTTCGCTGGAAGGACTGGAGCGATTACAAATCGTCGCGCGCGGGCGCGGCGCCCGTCTTTGACGATCAGCGGATCGGGGTGGGCGACGACGCCACCACGGCGTTCCAGCTTTACAAGACCTATCGCTCGGGCGCGCAGGAGGCGGTGCGCCCCGTGGTCAAGCCGGTGGCGGGCAGCGTGCGCATGGGCCTTGGCGGCGTGGAGATGCGCGAGGGGGTGCATTACGAGGTGGACGATTCCACCGGTATCGTCACCTTTGCCGAACCGCCCAACCGGGACGTGGCGGTGACCGCCGGGTATGAATTCGACGTGCCGGTGCGGTTCGATACCGACCGCATCCAGGTCAGCCTCGCGTCGTTCCAGGCGGGCGAGGTGCCCAGCGTGCCGGTGGTGGAGATCCGGGTATGACCGGGGCAGAGGCGCTGGCCGCGCATCTCGGGTCGGGGGTGAGCACCGCTTGCCGGACCTGGGCGCTGACGCGGCGCGACGGCGTGGTGATGGGGTTCACCGATCACGACCGTGCGCTGCATTTCGAGGGGATCGCGTTTCGCCCCGAGACGGGCCTGAGCGCCCGCGCCGTGGCGGCGAGTACCGGGCTTGCCGTCAACAATACGGAGGCGTTGGGTGCGCTGTCGGATTCTGCCATCAGCGAGGCGGATATCGAGGCGGGGCGCTATGACGGCGCAGGCGTGCGCGCGTGGATCGTTAACTGGCAGGACGTGACGCAGCGGGTGACGATCTTTGCCGGGACCATCGGCGACATCCGCCGCGCCGGCGGCGCGTTCGAGGCGGAGCTGCGGGGCCTCACGGACGCGCTCAACGTGCCGCTGGGCCGGGTTTTCCAGAAATCTTGCAGCGCCGTGCTGGGGGATCGCGATTGCACCTTTGATCTCGATACGCCGGGGTATGTATCCGAGCGCGAGGCCGAGGAGGTCGCGGAGAACCGCGTGTTCCGCTTTGCCGATATGGCCGGGTTTGCCGAGGATTGGTTCCGGCATGGCGTGCTGAAGGTGCAAAGCGGCGCTGCGCGGGGCCTGCAGGGGATGATCAAGCGGGACCGTATGGACGGTGTCGCGCGGGTCATCGAGCTGTGGCATCCCTTGGGGGCAACGGTTGCGCCGGGCGACGCGCTGCGGATCGAGGCGGGCTGTGACAAGCGCCGCGAGACCTGTCAGTTCAAGTTCAACAACATCCTGAATTTTCAGGGCTTTCCAGATATTCCGGGAGATGACTGGGTGATCACCGATCCCACCAAGTCACCGCGCCTTGATGGTGGGAGCCGTCGCCGATGAGCGCCCGGCAGGATCGGATCGTAACCGCCGCGCGCGGCTGGATCGGCACGCCCTACCGGCATCAGGCGGCGTGCCGGGGCGCGGGATGTGACTGCCTTGGACTGGTGCGCGGAGTCTGGCGCGAGGTGATGGGCGAAGAGCCCGAGCGCCCACCTGCCTATTCGATGGACTGGTCCGAGCCTGCACGGGAGGAGGCGCTGTGGCACGCAGCGCTGCGTCACCTGCGGGCGCGTCCCGTGACCGGGGAGCAACCGGGCGACGTGATCCTGTTCCGGATGCGCGACGGTGCGGTGGCCAAGCATCTGGGTATCTGTACCCGTGCCGGGCGGGACGCGCGATTTGTTCATGCCTATTCGGGGCATGGCGTGGTCGAGAGCGCGCTGAGCCTGCCGTGGCGGCGGCGGGTCGTGGCGCGTTTCGCCTTTCCTGAGGAGGGATAAGCATGGCAACGATTCTTCTGTCCGCCGCCGGGGCGGCCATCGGTGGCGCGGTCGGCGGCTCGGTTCTCGGCATCTCGTCGGTGGCGCTGGGGCGCTTCGCGGGCGCGGTGATCGGGCGGTCGATCGACCAGCGGTTGCTGGGGCAGGGTTCGGAGGTGATCGAGACCGGGCGCGTCAACCGGTTGCGGCTGACCGGGTCGGGCGAGGGCGACGCCATCGCGCAGGTCTATGGCCGGATGCGCGTGGGCGGGCAGGTGATCTGGGCTACCGAATTCCGCGAAACGGTGACTGTCACGCCGGGGCAAAGCGGAGGCGGCAAGGGCAGTCCACGTCCCGCCACCCCCACTGTGCGGGAGTTTCGCTATTCGGTGAGCCTGGCCATCGCGCTTTGCGAGGGCGAGATCACGAATGTCGCCCGTGTCTGGGCCGATGGCACCGAGATCGCGCCCGACAGCCTGAACATGCGCGTGTATCCGGGCAGTCGCGATCAGCTTCCCGATCCGGTGATCGAGGCCGTGGAAGGGGCGGGCAGCGTGCCCGCTTATCGCGGCACTGCCTACGTGGTGATTGAGGAGCTGGACCTCACACCGTTCGGCACCCGTGTGCCGCAATTCAGCTTCGAGGTCTGCCGGCCTGCACAGATCGAAACCCCCGGCGCCGATCTCGATCCGGTCCATAGCCTGAGCGGGGTGGCCATGTTGCCGGGCACCGGCGAATACGCCCTCGCCACGACCCCGGTGACGCTTGATTTCGGATTCGGCTCCAAGCAGGTGGCCAATATCAGTACGCCCGGCGCGCGCACCGATTTCACCGTGTCGCTTGAGGCGCTAAACGCCGAATTGCCCCGCGTGCAGGCAACCTCGCTGATCGTGAGCTGGTTTGGCGATGATCTGCGCTGCGGCTCTTGCCAGATCCGTCCGCTGGTGGAGACACGGGATTTCGATGCCGCCAACATGCCGTGGACGGTATCGAGCCTGACGCGCGACGCGGCGGACGAAGTGCCCAAGGACGCCGGAGGCCGTGTGGTCTATGGAGGCACGCCCTCGGACCAGGCGGTGATAGAGGCGATCCTCGCGCTGCGGCAGGCGGGGCAGGAGGTGCTTTACTATCCGTTTATCCTTATGACGCAGATGCCGGGCAACACCCTGCCTGACCCGTGGAGCGATGCGGAAACGCAGGCGGTACTGCCGTGGCGGGGGCGGATCACCACGTCGAAGGCACCGGGGCAGCCGGCCAGCCCGGACGGGACGGCGACGGCGGAGAACGAGGTTGCGGCGTTCTTTGGCACGGCCTCGGCAGCGGAGTTCACCGTGACGCCGATCGAGGTGGTACCGGTAGAGGCGCCGGGCACGGGCGCGCTCGACCTGCTGAGTTTCGGCGGAGAGGTCAAGGCGAGCCCGGTCGCCTATCACGGCCCCGACGAATGGACCTTTCGCCGCTTCATCCTGCACCAGGCGGCGCTCTGCGCGGCGGCGGGGGGCGTCGAGAGCTTCTGCATCGGCTCGGAAATGCGCGGCCTGACGCAGATCAGGGGCGCGGGAAACAGCTTTCCGGCGGTGACGCAGCTCGTTGATCTGGCGGCGGAAGTGCGCGCGCTGCTGGGGCCGGAGGTAAAGATCAGTTATGCCGCCGACTGGTCCGAATATTTCGGGTATCAGCCGGGGAATGGCGACCGGTTCTTTCATCTCGATCCGCTCTGGGCCGATGACAATATCGACTTCATCGGGATCGACAATTACATGCCGCTGTCGGATTGGCGGGAGGGGTGTGAGCACCTTGACGCCGAGGCGTGGCCGTCGATCTACGACCTTGGCTACCTGCAATCCAATATCGAGGGCGGCGAGGGGTATGACTGGTTTTATCCGTCGCCCGAGGCACGCGCAGCACAAAGGCGGGTGCCGATCACCGACGATGCCTATGACGAGCCTTGGATCTGGCGGTTAAAGGACCTGCGCAACTGGTGGGCCAACCGGCATTTCGACCGGGTGGACGGTGTGCGCGCGCCCGAGCCGAGCGCATGGGTGCCGGAGTCTAAGCCCATCCGCTTTACCGAGTATGGCTGCGCGGCGGTGGACAAGGGCACCAACCAGCCCAACAAGTTTCTCGATCCGAAATCCTCGGAATCGCGCTTGCCCCGCCATTCGACGGGGCAGCGGGACGAGCTGATACAGATGCAGTATCTGCGCGCGATGGCGGGCTATTGGCGCGATCCGGCGCACAACCCGGTCTCGCAGGAATACGGGGGGCCGATGCTCGACATGGATCGGGCCTATGTCTGGGCTTGGGACGCCCGGCCATATCCGTGGTTTCCGGCCAATGGTACGCTGTGGTCCGATGGCGACAATTACGCCCGTGGGCACTGGATCACGGGCCGGGTGAGCGGGCGCCGGTTGGCCGAGGTGATCGACGAGATCACGGGCCGCGCGGGGCTTGCGCCGCCCGACAGCGCACCGGCCACCGGCTTCGTGCGGGGCTATACCGTGGACGAGGTCGGCCCGGCGCGTGCATCGCTTCAGCCGCTCTTGCTGGCCTATGGCGCGGACGCGGTGGAGCGCGATGGCAGTCTGGGCTTTCGTGTGCGCAACGGGCGGGCGGATTTTGCCGCCGTCTATGACCGGCTGGTGCGCGACCCCGAGCTTGGCGGTATAATCGAGGAAACGCGCGGTAGTGACCTGGAACTGGCGGGCCGCGTGCGGCTTCGTTTCGTCGAGGCAGACGGTGATTATGAAGCGGTGGCCGAGGAGGCGATCCTGCCAGACGAGGCAACGCACGCGGTCGCGATGTCGGAGTTGTCGCTGTCGCTGACCCGCGCCGAGGGGCGTCAGGTGGTGGAGCGGTGGCTGTCGGAGGCGCGGCTGTCGGTCGATACGCTGCGCCTGTCGTTGCCGCCCTCGGAAATCACGGTCGGGGCGGGGGATGTGATCGCGTTGCCCGATGCGGAGGGCGGCGGGCGGTTCCGCATCGACCGGGCCGAGCAGATGGGCGGGATGCAGCGCATCGAGGCCACGCGCACCGATCCAGAGAGCTTTCGGCCCATCCTATTGAGCGAGATATCCGCGCGCATCACGCCGTTCGTGGCGCCTGCGCCGGTGACGCCGCTGTTCCTCGATCTGCCGCTCATGACCGGCGAGGAGGTGCCGCACGCGCCGCACCTCGCGGTGATCGCCGATCCGTGGCCGGGGACGGTGGCGCTCTATTCCGCGGACGAGGATGCCAATTACACGCTCGACACGCTCGTCGCCGCGCAGGCGACGGTGGGGGTGACAGAGACATCGCTCATCCCCGCCGCGCCGGGGCGAATCGACCGGGGCGCGGGTCTCTTCGTTCAGATGCGCCACGGCACGCTGGAGAGCGTGAGCGACCTGGCGTTCCTGAACGGGGGTAATCTGTGTGCCATCGGCGACGGCACGCCCGACGGTTGGGAGCTTTTCCAGTTTCGCGATGCCGAACTGGTAGCGCCCGAGACCTATATCCTGCGCCATCGGTTGCGCGGACAGTTGGGAACCGAGGGGGCAGGGACGTGGCCGATAGGATCCATCGTGGTGCGAATGGATGGTATTCCGCGCCAGATCGGGCTCAAGGAGGCGCAGCGCGGACAGGCGCGGCATTACCGGATCGGGCCGGGGGGGCGTCCGGTGGACGATCCCAGTTTCGGTCACGCGGTGCTGGCCTTTGACGGATTGGGCTTGCGCCCTTTCGCGCCCGTGCACCTGCGTGTGGCCGAGGCGGCGGGCGACCTGCGCGTCACATGGGTGCGGCGAACGCGGATCGGCGGCGACAGGTGGGAGACGCCCGAGGTGCCGCTGGGCGAGGAGAGCGAGACTTACGTGGTGCGCGTGCGACGCGGGGCGCAGGTGTTGCGCGAGGTGACGGTGTCCGAGCCGGGATGGACCTACCCCGCCGGCGCCCGCGTCGAGGATGGGCCGGACGCGGGCAAGCGGATCGAGGTGGCGCAGGTCTCGGCAAGTTTCGGGCCGGGGCGGTTCGCGGTGCGCGCGTTGTGAGCAGCCCCGGGGGCCTCAGCGCCCCCGGATGCGCGGGTCGAGCGCGTCGCGCAGCCCGTCGCCCATGTAGTTGATCGCCAGCACCGTGAGCGAGATCGCGAGGCCGGGCCAGAACACCCGCTCGGGATAGTCCTGCAGGTATTGCGTCGCGTCGTTCAACAGCCGTCCCCATGTCGGGAAGTCGGGCGGAAACCCGAGGCCGAGGAAGGAAAGCGCGCTCTCGGTGATGATCGCGTTGGCGATGCCCAGCGTCGCCGAGACCATGATCGGCGACATAACGTTGGGCAGGATGTGCCGGGTAATCAGGTTGAAATTCGTTGTCCCGATGGAGCGCGCGGCGAGGATGAACTCTCGCTCCTTCAATGCCAGCACGTCGCCGCGCACGATCCGCGCCGTGGGCATCCAGCTTGTCACGCCGATGGCCACCACGATCAGGATAAAGATGCCCTTCTCGGGGCCGAACGTACTGTTGAGCGCCTCGCGAAACAGCAGCACCATCACCAGGAGAAGCGGCAAGAGGGGCAGCGACAGGAACAGGTCGGTGAAGCGCATCAGCGGCCCGTCGAGACGGCGGAAAAACCCCGCGAGAACCCCGATGAGCGAGCCCAGAACCAGCGCCAGAAGCATCGCCGTCAACCCCACCGAGATCGACGTCTGCCCGCCCGCCATCATGCGCGCCAGCGTGTCGCGGCCAAGCTGGTCGGTGCCGAACGGATGCGCGAGGCTGGGTCCCTGGTTGCGCGCGCGGATGTCGATGAAGGTGGCATCGTAGGGCCAGAGATATGGTCCGATGAATACCGCGAGGATGATGAACAACAGCACGATGCCACCCGCGAGCGCGCCGCGATGGGTCTTGAACTGGTCCCAGACATCGCGCCAATGGCTGCGCGGCGGCGCGGTGGGGCCCTCGTCGGCCAGCGCGGCGATGGGCTTTGGATCGGGGCTCTCAGTCATAACGGATCCTTGGGTCGAGCACGCCATAGAGCACGTCGGCGACGATGTTGAACATGACGATCAGCACCGCGATCATGAAGGTCACGGTCTGCACCATCGGCAGGTCATTGGCCTGGATGGCGGTGATGAGAAGCTGGCCGAGCCCGTTCACCTTGAAAATCTGCTCGGTGATGATCGCCCCGCCGAAGATGTAGGGAACGCCGAGTGCGATCACCGTGATGACCGGGATCATCGAGTTGCGCAGCACATGCACCATCACCACGGTCCATTCCGACAGCCCCTTGGCGCGGGCGGTGCGCACGTAGTCCTGGTTGAGATTGTCGAGCATCGAGGCGCGCATGAAGCGGCTGATTTGTGCCGTGGTTTGCAGGGCCAGCACCATAACCGGCATGACCATCTGCATCAGCTGCAGCTTGAATGTTTCCCAGCCCACCACCTCCAGCGTGGTGTCGTAGATCGACGGTAGCCAGCCAAGCTGCACCGAGAATATCACGATCACCAGCACACCAGAGAAGAACGGCGGCACCGAATAGCCTACCATGGTGACAAAGGTGCCCGCCTGATCGAACAGCGAATACTGCCGGTAGGCAGAATAGATGCCGATGGGCAAGGCAATCAGGATGCCCACCACGTAGGACATCGCCACCACCCACAGCGTCTGCGGCATGCGCTGCACGATCACGTCCATCACCGGTGAGCGAAACTGCCAGCTCAGCACGCGCTGCTGGCCCTCGGCCAGCGCCGTGCCCAGGAGGTGATCCGTGAAGATCATCGGTTCGACCACGAAGAACTGCCACATCCACTTGCCAAAGCGGATATGCGTCGGTTCGCCAAGGCCCAATGCTTCACGCATCCGTTCCTTGACCTCGGGCGGCACGGTGAGCGGCACCTGCGCCATCGGGTCGCCGGGGGCGAGCTCCAGCAGCAGGAAGATCACGAGGCTGATGAACAGCAGCGTCGGGATCGATAGCACGAGCCGTCGGATCGTATAGGTCAGCATTCGCGGCGCCTCAACGGGGTATCTTGGGACAAGTGGGGCCGGGCAAATGCCCGGCCCCTATCCGGCGCGAACCGGATCACTCCTTGATGCGGTACCAGTCGGCTGCGTTCCACAGCTCGGTATCCCAGGTGTTCATCACCACACCGCCGAGCGTGTTGGATTTGGCCGAAACGCGGCCACGATGGACCAGCGGGATGATCACATTGCTGTCCCTGGTGAGCATGTTGTTGGCTTCGATGGCGATTTCCCCGCGCTTCGACAGTTCTGCGGTGCCGCCCAGCTCCTTGATGAGCGCATCGTATTCCGGGTCGCAATACCGGTTGATGTTCTCGCCCTGCCATTGCGTCGCGGGGCGCGGAATTTTCTCGCAGGTGCGCGACGCCAGGTAGCTCTGCGGGTCGGTGCCGTCGAAGTTGTTGGCATACATCTCGACATCGGCGTAGAACTTGACGAAGGTGTCGGGACTGCCCGGATCACCGCCGAAAAAGACGCTCGCATTGATATTGCGCAGCTCGGTCTCGACGCCGATCTCGCCCCACCACTGCTTGATGAGCGCCTGGAAATCCTGGCGCACGGCGTTGGTCGAAGTCTGGTAGAGGACGGACAGCTTCATTCCATCCTTCTCGCGCACGCCGTCGCCGTCACTGTCGGTCCAGCCCGCTTCTTCCAGAAGCGCCTTGGCCCCCTCGATGTCCTGCTCGAGGCAATGGGTGTTATTTGCGGCATAGATCTCGGGGGCGGGCACCCAGTCACAGGTCGGCTTGCCCGCCTTGCCGTATCCGATCTCGGTGAGCAATACGCGGTCGATGGCCATGGACAGCGCCTTGCGCACTGCCGGGTCGGTCAGGAACGGGTGCGGATGCTTGGTGGTGGCGCGTTCGCCATCGGGCAGGTCAGTCGAGGGATCGGTGAGGTTCATTTCGAGCCTCTCGACCAGAGTGCCGAAGGCTGCGATCGCTTCGCCTTGGCCTGCCTCTTCCATGTTGGCGATCACGTCGGGGGCAAGCTGCAGGTTCCAGGCGTAGTCGAATTCGCCGGTCTCCAGCACCGCACGGCCCGCCGAGGTGGCATCGCCGCCGCCCTTGAAGGTCATAGTGGCAAAGGCGGGCTTGTCGGGATCGCGATAGTTCTCGTTGGCCGAGAGCGAGATCACGTCATTGGGGCGGAACTCATCGACCACGAAGGGCCCGGTGCCGATGGGATGGAAATTTTCATCGGCGCATTCCGAGGCGCGCGCGCCGGTGCACTCGGCATATTGTGCGGCCTGGATGATTGGCGATGTCCCGCCGGTGAAAGGACCATACGGGTTGGGCTGCGGTCCGTCGAAATGCACGGTCACGGTCAGGTCATCGACCACCTCGACCTCGGACACGCCTTCGAACTTGGCGAGCTGCGCGCAGCCGCCCTCGGGGTTCATGCAGTACTCGGCAGTGAATTTCACGTCCTTCGCGGTGAAGGGCGTGCCGTCCGACCATTTCATTCCCGGCTTGATCTTCCAGGTGATCGACTTGAGGTCCTCGGCCACGCCGCCGTTCTCGACGGTGGGAATACCGTCGGACAGATAGGGTACCAACTCGCCCTTTTCGTTATAGCGCGCGAGCGGCTCGATCACGAGGCTCGCGGCCTCGCGCTCCTTGGTGCCGCCGGTCAGATAGGGGTTCATGATCGACGGCGCCTGCCAGTAGATCAGGTTCACGTGGCCGTCCGAGCCGCGTTCGGCCATCGCCATCGAGGCGAGACCGACGAGTGCGGTCGCGCCCAAGAGAATCGGTTTGAGGGTCATAACGGTGCGTTTCCTCCGCTGTTGCGATGGCTCTGCGGCCATCTGTGGTTCCGTTTTGTCGGGGTAGCCGGGAGAGCGTTGCCCGTCCCGGCCCCAACCGGTTCGGCCATCACAGACTGGATTGCGTCAAAAAGCAAGAGCGCGGGCGTCAATGGAACGCACTTGCGGTTCGCTTTCGTTCGGCGTTTGACAGTCTGCCGCGCTTGTGCGTAGCGTTTGGGCTTGGGCGATATGCAAAGCGAGGCGCGTCATGCTCGACAAACCGCTGGCGAGGATCGAGAATCTCCGCGTCGAATTCGAGACCCGCGACGGTCGCGTCGTGGGCGTCGAGGACGTGTCCTTTTCCGTCGATCCGGGCGAGACGGTCTGCGTCGTGGGCGAATCGGGATCGGGCAAATCGGTCTCGTCGCTGTCGCTGATGCGACTCATCGAATATGACGGCGGCACCATCGCGGGTGGGCGGATGCTGTTCGACCGCAAGGAAGGTGGCGAGATCGACCTCGCGAAAACCGACCAGAGCCTGATGCGCACCATCCGCGGCAACGAGATCGGCATGATCTTTCAGGAGCCGATGACCGCGCTCAACCCGGTCTTTACCGTGGGTCGGCAGCTCTCCGAGGGGCTGCGCGTGCATCGCGGCATGGACAAGGCGCAGGCGCGTGCCCGCGCGCTGGAATTGCTGCGCGAGGTCCGCATCCCCGAGCCGGAACGGCGGCTCAACCAGTATCCGCACGAGTTGTCGGGGGGCATGCGCCAGCGGGTTGTGATTGCCATGGCGCTGGCCTGCAAGCCGCGACTCTTGATCGCGGACGAGCCCACCACCGCGCTCGATGTCACCATCCAGGCGGAAATTCTGGCCCTCATGGACCGCTTGAAGCGCGAGACGGGCACCGCCGTCATCTTCATCACCCACGACATGTCCGTGGTCGCGCAGATGGCCGATCGCGTGGTCGTGATGTTCCGCGGCAACAAGGTCGAGGAGGGCCCGGTCGAGGAGATTTTCGAAGCACCCCAGCACGAGTACACCCGCGCGCTGCTGGCCGCTGTCCCGAAGCTCGGCGAGATGCGCGGCAAGGCCTGGCCCGAGCCGATGAAGCTCTTGGGCACCGAGGGGCAGGAGATCAAGCCGATCAAGGGCAGCGACGAGATGCTGCTCACGGTCAAGGGGCTGACCACGCGCTTTCCCGTCACCGGTGGCTTCTTTCGCCGCACGGTGGCCAATGTCCACGCGGTCGAGGACCTGTCGTTCACGCTCAAGAAGGGGCGCACGCTCAGCCTCGTGGGCGAGTCGGGCTGCGGAAAGTCCACCGCCGGGCGCTCGATCCTGCGGCTGGTCGAGCCGATGGCGGGCGAGGTGGTCTTGGATGGCACCGACATCATGTCGCTGCATTCCCGCGACCTGCGCCGCGCACGGGTGGACATGCAGATGATTTTCCAGGACCCGTTCGCCAGCCTCAACCCGCAGATGAAGCTCGCCGCGCAAGTGGCTGAGCCGATGAAGAATTATGGCCTCGTCAGCCAGTCGGAGATGGAGGACCGGGTGGCGATGCTGTTCGACCGGGTGGAACTGCCGCGCTCGTTCCTGCGTCGCTTCCCGCACGAGCTGTCGGGCGGCCAGCGGCAGCGCGTGGCCATCGCCCGGGCGCTGGCGCTCAATCCCAAGCTGATAGTTTCCGACGAGGCGGTGAGTGCGCTCGACGTGAGCGTGCAGGCGCAGGTGATCAACCTGATGATGGAATTGCAGGCCGATCTCGGCCTCGGTTACCTGTTCATCAGCCACGACATGGCGGTGGTCGAGCGTGTCAGCCACGATGTGGGCGTGATGTACCTGGGCCGCATCGTCGAGATGGGCCCCCGCGCCGCCGTGTTCGAAAACCCGCAACACCCCTATACGCAGGCGCTGATGAAGGCCGTGCCGATCGCCGACCCGCGCAAGCGCAAGTCGGAAAAGGATCTCAATTTCAAGCCGATCCCGTCGCCGATCCACCCCGTCGGGCACGAGCCGGGGCCATCGGTCTACAAAGAGGTCGATCCTGGCCATTTCGTGCTGACCTCCGACAGCGGGTACTAAGCATGGAACACCTTTCGCCCGAGGCGATCATGGCCCGGCTGGTGGGTTTTCCCACGGTCAGCCGCGACAGCAACCTCGAACTCGTGGACTGGGTCGAGGACTACCTCGCCGGGCATGGCATCACGGCGCATCGCCACCCCGACGAGACCGGGCAGAAGGCCGCGCTTTTTGCCCATGCCGGGCCGCCGGTCGAGGGCGGTGTGGTGCTGTCGGGGCACACCGACGTGGTGCCGGTGGACGGGCAGGCGTGGAGCACCGACCCCTTCACCGTGACCGAGCGCGAGGGCAAGTATTTCGGGCGCGGCTGCGCCGACATGAAGGGGTTTGACGCGCTCGCCATCTGGGCGCTGGTCGAGGCGCACCGCCGCGGCGTCAACCGCCCGTTGCAACTGGCACTCAGCTATGACGAGGAGGTGGGTTGCATCGGCGCGCCACCGATGATCGCGGCGATGCAGGGCGTGGTGCCGCGCGCCGATCTGGCCATCATCGGCGAGCCCACTACCATGCAGGCGGTGACCGGCCACAAGGGGGGGCTGGGCTATGACGTGCATGTTCAGGGCTACGAGGTGCATTCCTCGCTTATGCACAGGGGCGTCAATGCGATCATGGCCGCCGCCCCGCTGATCGACTGGGCCAACCGCATGAACGCCGAGAATCGCGCGAAACGACCCTCTGACCTCGCCGCCATGTTCGAGCCCCCCTGGACAACACTGCACGTGGGGCAGATCGAGGGTGGCACCGCGCATAACATCACCGCCAAGAACTGCCGTTTCGGCATGGATTTCCGCGTGGTGCCGGGCGAGGACCCCGAGGAATGGGGCGCGCGGTTCATTGAGGAGGTGCGCGCCGCCGAGGCGGCGATGCAGGCGGTCCGCCCCGAGACCCGGATCGACGCGCGGCGAAAATTCACCGTACCGGGCCTGCGCCCCGAGGAGGGCGGTGTCGCCGAGGCGCTGATCCGGCAGGTCACCGGCGACAATGCCTCACACGTGGTCAGCTATGGCACCGAGGCGGGACAGTTCCAGGCGGCAGGCTATTCGGCGGCGATCTGCGGGCCGGGTGACATCGCGCAGGCGCACCAGCCGGACGAGTTCATCACGCGCGCGCAGTTCGAGGCCGGACATGGCCTCATGCGCAGCCTCGTGGACCGGCTCGCGGCGGGGTGAGGTCGCGGCCCCTTGCCGCCGCCCGCGCTTTGGTCCAACCTCCGCGCATTCCCAAACCCGCGAACAGGAGAGGCTCATGCCCATCAGGAACCGCTTTGCCGAGTTGCACGACGAAATCACCGCCTGGCGACGCGACATCCACCAGAACCCCGAGATTCTCTACGAAACCCATCGCACCAGCGCGCTGGTGGCCGACAAGCTCAAGGAGTTCGGCTGCGACGAGGTGGTAACCGGCATCGGCCGCACCGGCGTGGTCGGCGTGATTCGCGGCAAATCCACCGGATCGGGCAAGGTGATCGGCCTGCGCGCTGACATGGACGCGCTGCCTATCCACGAGGCCACCGGGGTGGAATATGCCAGCAAAACCCCCGGTGCGATGCATGCCTGCGGCCACGACGGGCACACCGCGATGCTGCTCGGCGCGGCGCGCTACCTTGCCGAGACGCGCAATTTCGACGGCACCGCCGTGGTGATCTTCCAGCCCGCCGAAGAGGGCGGCGGCGGCGGCAAGGAAATGTGCGACGACGGGATGATGGAACGCTTTGGCATCCAGGAGGTCTACGGGATGCACAACTGGCCGGGCAAACCGGTGGGCAGCTTCGCGATACGTCCCGGTGCCTTCTTTGCCGCCACCGACCAGTTCGACATCGAGGTGACGGGCCGCGGCGGTCACGCCGCCAAGCCGCACGAGACGGTCGATCCCACGGTGATGACCGCGCATCTGGTCACGATGCTGCAGACCATCGCCAGCCGCAACGCCGACCCGGTGGACCAGGTGGTTGTGTCGGTCACCTCGTTCCAGACCTCTTCGAACGCGTTCAACGTGATCCCCGCCTCGGTGCATCTCAGGGGCACGGTGCGCACCATGAGCACCGCCATGCGCGACCTGGCCGAGACGCGCATCCGCGCGCTGTGCGAGCATGTGACCGCGGGCTTTGGCGGCAGCGCCGAGGTGACCTATCACCGCGGCTACCCGGTCATGGTCAACCACGAGGACCAGACCGATTTTGCCGCCTCGGTGGCGGCGAAGATCGCGGGTGCCTGCGACGAGGCCCCGCTGGTGATGGGCGGCGAGGATTTCGCCTTCATGCTAGAGGAGCGCCCCGGTGCCTATATCCTCGTGGGCAACGGCGATACGGCGATGGTTCACAACCCCGAGTACAATTTCAACGACGAGGCCATTCCCGCTGGCTGTAGCTGGTGGGCGGGCATCGTTGAGGAGCGGATGCCGGCCTGAGCGGGCGGAACCGGGACCGAGCATTTATGGAAAGATGAAGCCGGGGCGGGGGATTCTCCCGCCCCGGTCGCGTTCAGTCGCCGAAAACCCGGGCAAAGATCGTGTCCACGTGCTTGGTGTGATAGCCCAAGTCAAACTTTTCTTCGATCTGCGCCGGGCTGAGCGCCGCCGTAACCTCCGGATCGCCAAGCAGTTCGGCCTTGAAATCGACGCCCGTCTCCCAGACCTTGAGTGCGTTGCGCTGCACGAGGCGGTAGGCGTCCTCACGGCTGACGCCCGCCTGCGTGAGCGCCAGCAGAACGCGCTGGCTCATCACCAGGCCGGGGAAGCGGTTCATGTTGCGGTTCATGTTCTCGGGATAGACGATCAGCTTGTCGATGACATTGGTCAGGCGGGCGAGGGCGAAATCGAGGGTCACGGTGGCATCAGGCCCGATCATGCGTTCGACCGAAGAATGCGAAATGTCGCGCTCGTGCCAGAGCGCCACGTTTTCCATCGCCGGAATGACCATCGAGCGCACCATGCGCGCAAGCCCCGTCAGGTTCTCGGTCAGCACCGGGTTCTTCTTGTGCGGCATGGCCGAAGAGCCCTTCTGCCCCATCGAGAAGAACTCGGCCGCCTCCAGCACCTCGGTGCGCTGCATGTGGCGGATTTCCACGGCCACGTTCTCGACCGAGGAGGCCACCACGCCGAGGGCGGCAAAGAACGCCGCGTGCCGGTCACGCGGGATCACCTGTGTGCTGATCGGTTCAGGGCTCAGGCCAAGCTGCGCGCAGACATGCTCCTCGACCGCCGGGTCGATATTGGCAAAGGTGCCGACCGCGCCCGAAATCGCGCCGGTGGCGATCTCGTCGCGCGCGGTACGCAGGCGGGCGAGGTTGCGGTCCATCTCGGCGTAGAAGCGGGCAAAGGTCAGGCCCATCGTCGTCGGCTCGGCATGGATGCCGTGGCTGCGCCCGATGCGAATCGTGTCCTTGTGCTCAAAAGCGCGGCGCTTGAGCGCGCCAAGCAGCGCCTCCGTGTCCGCGATCAGGATATCGGCGGCGCGGGTGAGCTGGATGTTGAAGCAGGTATCGAGCACGTCCGAGCTTGTCATGCCCTGATGTACGAAGCGCGCCTCGTCGCTACCCACATGTTCCGCGAGGTGGGTGAGAAACGCGATCACGTCGTGGCGCGTCTCGGCCTCGATCTCGTCGATGCGGGCGACGTCGAATTCCATGTCCTTCGCCTTCCACACGGCCTCGGCATTCTCGCGCGGGATCACGCCGAGATTTGCCATTGCGTCGCAGGCATGGGCCTCGATCTCGTACCAGATGCGGAATTTGGTGGCGGGTTCCCAGATGGCGGTCATCTCGGGGCGGGAATATCGCGGGATCATCTTGTCGTCCTCAATCGGATGGGGTGGTATCGGTCTCGGCGCGCTTGTAGAGCCAAGGGCAGGGCGCGGCAAGGCGGGGCGCGATGACGGTACGGCGATTGCAGGATTTCGAGGGGGCGTGGGCGTTCGAGCGCCGGATCACCCATGCCGGGGGGCAAGAGGCCGTGGTGACGGGCTGTGCCATCTGGACGCGGGACGGAACCGGGCTCGAATATGTCGAAACCGGCGAGATGCGCTTGACGGGTGCGGCCCCGATGCGGGTGGAGCGGCGCTATCGCTGGGAGGAGGGACCGCGCGCGTATTTCGCGGATGGCCGATTCTTTCACGACGTGCCGCCCGAGGGTGGCGAGACGCGCCATTGGTGCGATCCCGATCAGTATGACGGCGCCTATGATTTCAGTCGCTGGCCGGAATTCACCGTCACCTGGGCGGTGCGCGGCCCGCGCAAGGACTATCGCATGATGACGATCTACACCCCGGAGGACAGATGACCACGATCCTGCAACAGAGCCTGCCGCGTGAAATGGCGGAGCGCCGCCCGCTACCCGGTATCGCGCCGCTCGACCCGGCGACATGGCTTCGCGTGGACGAGGCATTCGCCGCGCAGATGGCGGAGCGGGCGCGGCTTCTGACCGGGCAGCGCGAAGATGTGATCGCCGTCACCGAGGGGGCCGGTCCGGCGATGGACGAGCTTTTGCAGTTCGTGCTGGATTGGTTGGCCGCGCACGGCGATGGCTACGACATTTCCGCAAGGGAGGTGCGGCGGCCCGATGGCGTCACGGTGCCCCTCGATCGCGCCGACCCGATGGGCACGCTGGGCCACCTGGTGCAGGAGGACCTGTGCCTGATGGAAAAGCGCGGGGAGGAGCATGTGCTCACCGCCGCGGTGCTGTGCTTTCCGGCAAGCTGGCGGCTGGCGGAAAAGATTGGCCGCCCGCTCACCGCGATCCACGTCCCGGTGCCCGAGTATGACGCCGGCCTCGCGCGGCGCGTGCAGCGGCTCTTTGACGGGGTGCAGCCGGGGCGGCCCCTGTGGCGGTTCAACGCGCTCAACTATGTCGATCCGGTGCTGCACCAGCCGCGCTCGCGCGTGCAGCCGAGCGAGACCGCGGACCTGCCCTACCTGCGCTCCGAGCGGCAATGCGTGCTGCGCCTGCCACGCACGCGCGCCTGCGTGTTCTCGATCCACACCTACGTCTTGGCGCGGTAGGGGGCGCGACCGATCGCGCCCCCTTTCATGACTCAGGCTGCGGCGAGCACCACGTGGGGCTGCCCGTCGGACGTCCTGGCCAGTGTGCGTCCAGCGTCATTCACGATGCAGTTGATTTGCCGCCGGTACGAACTGAACCAGTCGGAGCGCACCACATCGACGGGCCGGTCGAAGACGATGGTCAGATGCTGATGGCCACCGATGGCCTCCCGCACCGCCTTGATCCGCCCGGTAAAGCCCTGGCCCAGATAGCGGCCCGAGACGGCCTGTCCCACCTGCCAGCGCGGCGCTGGCGCATTGCCGAGCGCTGCCGAGAGCGTATTCCAGTCGCGAAAGCCCCATTGCCGCGAGATCGTTTCAAGCGCTGCGCTGTGACTGAGGGCGGTGCCCTGATCGGCCAGAGTGGCACGCAGGCGCCTGGCGTGATCCTTGAGTGCGGTTCGATTCGGAAGTGTCGTGTTGGTCATGGTTTCTGTCCTGCGGGTCGCGTCGACGGGACGATGTTCGCATTGTCATCCGGTTCGTGACCCAAGGTCAGAAAACGGGAAAATATCTCACAGAACTTCACCAAGGGCGCGCGGCCTCGCGAACGGCGGGGGCCTGCGCCCCATGATGGTGCGACGTAGGGACTGGCACCCGCGCTGTCAACGGGGTGCAACAGCTTCGTATCGGGGAGCCGGGGCCTCAGCCGCTGATAAGCGGCTGAGCCTCGCGCAGGGCGGTGTAGGCGAGCAGGGCGGCCCCCACGGGTGGTGCGTGCAGGAACAGAGTCATTCCCAGCGTCACCACCGTCAGGCGCAGCGGTTGCGACGGGATCGCGGGCAGGGCCTCGGGCTCGACCGCGTCGCGCTGCCACCCGCCCTCGCGCGCCTCGACACGCTTGCGGTGACCGGTCTCGATGTCCTCGGGCCGCAGCCGAGGCGCGGTCGCTCCCAGCAGGTCAAATGTCCGGTCCAGCAGCGCCGTGCCGACCGCCTGCGCGGACGGGCCGCGCAAAAGCGCATCATAGGGCAGGTAGCTGCCCACCCGCTCCAGCGCGCGCTCCAGCAGCACGCCGTAGGCGCCCGGGTCGAAGCCGGTGCCGAGGCGCTTTTTCCGCGGCGGCGGGCCAATGGCGATGACGAGGTAATGCGGTCGATCCTTGCGCTCCGGCGGCAGCCAGCCAAGCGCGATGCGCACGCATTCACGGTCGATGAGCGCGATGTCTTCGCCGTCCCATGTCAGGCGGCGCACCTGCGTGGCCAACCCGTGCGAGGCGATGTCAAACTCCTCGACGATGTCGGGAAATTCCATCCCCGGCGGGCCGTGATATTCCAGTGCGGCGATTTCGCCGTATGTCTGCCTGCTCATGATTTGCCTCTCGGCTTGCTCCTGTCTTGAAGCGGATGGAAACCATATGCACCGTTTACACCTATCTCTCCGTCTCTTCGCACACATCCCGCCCGTCACGCTTGGCCCCGTTCCGGGCTGCGAGCCGTCTCAGTCCCGGTCGATCTGTGCCGCCATGATGGCGATCGCCTTCTGATACACACCGGCGGCGTTCCATTCCTGGATCACCGCGAAATTCGGCTCGCCCTCCTGATAACCCTTGCCCGGCTGCCAGCCCTTGGCGCGCAGGTAATTGGCGGTCGAGGCCATGGCGTCGGCGAGGTCATAGAAATCCACCCGCCCGTCACCATCGCCATCCACGCCATAACGCAGCGCGTTTCCGGGCAGGAACTGGGTATGACCCAGTTCGCCATGCCGGGCCCCCCGCGTCTCGGGGGTGATCGCGCCCCGGTCCACCAGTTTCAGGGCACCGATGGCATGGGGACGGAAGAAATCCGACCGGCGGCAATCATAGGTCAGCGTGACGATGGCCGAGACCACCGAACTGTCGCCCATGAAGCGGCCGAATCCCGTCTCCATCCCGTGGATCGCGATCAGCACGCCGGCGGGCACGCCATAATGCCGCTCGAGCGATTCGTAGAAGGCCGCGTTGCGTGCCAGCCGCTTGCGGCCCTGCGCCACGATGACCGACGCGCCGCGGATTTCCATGAACTTGTCGAAGCTGTAGCGAAAGCTCTTCTGATTGCGGTCGGCGGCGATGGTGGATCGCGCATAGGTGGCCCCGCGCAGCGCCTCTATCCCGCGCTGATCGACACCCGCGTTGGCGGCTTGTCGTGCGAAATCGCGTTTCCACGCCTCGAAGCCCTGCGCACTGTTGCCGCATTCGGCAGCCCATGCCGTCCCGGTGCCGATTAGCAGCGTGGCAGTCCAAAGGCCCAAGGCCGCGAGGCGCGGCGCGGCGGCTGTCGGCTTGCCTTGCATCGTCACTCTCCCCCTCGGTGCACACACGGTGCCACCATACCGCGCCACTGCGGTGGGACAAGGCCCCTCGCGGGTGCGGCTGCGGGGCGCGCGCGTGTCATCCGCCCAGGGCCACGATCAGGTTGGCCGCCTGTGCGATCTGCCCATGCGTGGCCAGCACCATGAACGTGCCGGTCAGCGCTGCCGTCTGCGAGGCGAGGCGCATATTCTCGCCACGCAGCAGGTTGACGACCGTGAGCGCCGCGGCGACCGGCAGGGCGAAGAGACCGATGGCAAAGGTCAACATCCAGACGCTGAGCCGCAACGGCGCGGTCGGTTCGCGGATATCGTCGGGCTGCGACATGGCCTCGACCTCTGCCGGGTCGGGGTCGCGAAACGCGGCGCGCAGCGCATCGAGTCGCTCTTCTTCGCTCCGGTCGCGGCCAAAGCCGGGCATCTGTGCGCGCAATTGTGCATAGGCTGTCTCGACATCGGGCAGCCGCTTGCGGCGGCGGTCGGTCGCTGCGGGCGCGGGGCGCACCGGCGCGGGCATCGCGGCGGTGTTGGCCACGGCTGTGCGGAACTCGGCCCGCGTCAGCACTGCGCGTGGGTCGGTCCATTGCACGTAATCGGGCACAAGCGTCGCTTGAAGCCCGGCGAGCAGATGCGCGATCAGCGTCTCGGAGGACGTCTGCGCGCGCGCTTCTTCATCCGCCCCGCGTCCAAGGCTCAGCTCGAGGATATGCGCCGGGTTGGTGTCGATTCGCGGCAGTGGCCGACCCTCGGTGATCCGCACCCGGCAGACAAGCCCGCGCGCGCGCACCGTTGCCTGCGTGTCGCTTTCGCAGCGCCGTTCCTCCACCCGCTCGCCCAGACGGTCAAGCGCGTCGGCAATGCCGCAGGTGATCGCGGCAATATCAAAGGACTTCTTACCCAAGAACACTAGTCCTGCCTGAACCTTTTGCATTGTATCGGTCATGGTGGCACCCGTCGGTTGCTGTTCAGCCATCTAACTGGCAGGAAATATGGCAACCAGTTTGTTTCAAATGCGGATACATTTAGGCAAATTGTCCGGAATGGGCATATTGGCGCGCAACACGAAACGACCCGCACGCAAAGAGAAAGGCGCCCCGCAAGCGGGACGCCTCATGGTTGCAAGTCTGGCGGGATTGTGCCGCCGCTGCCTCAGCAGCTGTAATACATCAGGAATTCAACCGGGTGCGGCGTATGCTCGTAGAGCTCGATCTCGTCCATCTTGAGCTCGATATAGCCATCGATCTGGTCCTTGGTGAACACGTCACCCGCGAGCAGGAATTCGTGATCGGCCGCGAGCGCGTCCACTGCCTCGCGCAGGCTGCCGCAGACCGTGGGGATGCCTTCGAGCTCCTCGGCCGGCAGGTCGTAGAGGTTCTTGTCCATCGCCTCGCCCGGGTCGATGCGCGACTTGATCCCGTCGAGCCCGGCCATCAGCAGTGCGGCAAAGCACAGGTAGGGGTTGGCCGACGGGTCGGGGAAACGGGCCTCGACGCGCTTGGCCTTGGGGCTCTCGGTCCACGGGATGCGGATACAACCCGAACGGTTGCGCGCCGAATAGGCCCGCAGCACCGGAGCCTCGAAGCCGGGGATCAGCCGCTTGTAGCTGTTGGTCGAGGGGTTGGTAAAGGCGTTGAGCGTCTTGGCATGCTTGAGCAGACCGCCGATGAACCACAGCGCCTCCTGGCTCAGATCGGCATACTTGTCGCCCGCGAAAAGCGGTTTGCCGTCCTTCCAGATCGACATGTTGACATGCATGCCGGTGCCGTTGTCGCCATAGATCGGCTTGGGCATGAAGGTGGCCGACTTGCCATAGGCCTGCGCGACGTTGTGGATGACATACTTGTATTTCTGAAGCTCGTCGGCCTGCTTGGTCAGGCTGTCGAAGATCAGGCCCAGCTCGTGCTGACACGACGCCACCTCGTGGTGGTGCTTGTCCACCTTCATGCCGAGACGTTTCATGGTCGAGAGCATTTCCGAGCGGATGTCCTGCCCGTCATCAATCGGGTTGACCGGGAAGTAGCCGCCCTTGACGCCGGGGCGGTGGCCGGTGTTGCCCATCTCGTATTCGGTATCGGTGTTCCAGGAGGCGTCGATCGCATCGACCTCGTACGACACCTTGTTGATCTTGTTGCTGATGCGGACATCGTCGAAGATGAAAAACTCAGCCTCCGGCCCAAAGAAGGCCGTGTCGCCGATGCCGCTCGATTTCAGGTAGGCCTCGGCCTTTTCCGCGGTGCCGCGCGGGTCGCGGTTATAGGGCTCGCCGGTGTCGGGCTCGACCACCGAGCAGTGCACGCAAAGCGTCTTCTCGGCGTAGAACGGATCGACATAGGCGCTTTCGGTGTCGGGCATGAGCTTCATGTCCGAGGCCTCGATGGATTTCCAGCCCTGGATCGACGAGCCGTCGAACATGAACCCTTCCTCGAGGAAATCCTCATCGACCTGATCGGCCATCACGGTCACGTGCTGCAGCTTGCCGCGCGGGTCGGTGAAGCGGATATCGACATACTCGATATCCTCGTCCTTGATCTGCTTGAGAAGCGCGTCTGTGCTCATGCGCTGGTCCCTTTCGTTGATGTGTTCGTTGCTGTGGAGAGATGTGGGTGACGATGGCGGGTCAGAGCGCGTCCGGCCCGGTCTCGCCGGTGCGGATTCGGATGGCGTGCTCGATGGGGCTGACAAAGATCTTGCCGTCCCCGATCTTGTCGGTGCGCGCCGCGTCCACGATGGCCTCGATCGCGCCCTCGACCTGATCGTCATCGACGACCACGTCGATCTTGACCTTGGGCAGGAAGTCGACGACGTATTCCGCCCCGCGATACAGTTCGGTATGCCCTTTCTGGCGGCCAAATCCCTTGACCTCGATCACCGAGAGACCCTGGATACCGGCCTCCTGCAAGGCTTCTTTCACCTCGTCCAGCTTGAATGGCTTGATGATCGCCTCGATCTTTTTCATGGCAAAAGAGCTCCCTGACCGTGTTCGACCCCGCTCAGACCACTTCCCGCAGGCACCGACAATCGGATAGGCTGGATTTTGGGCGTTCGCGCCGCCGGTTTTGATGCTGATGCCTAAAAAATATGCAAAATGCCACAAAACCGGGCGAAATTGAATCGCGCCGGGGACAGGAGGGCCGATGCCGATGAACAATCTGCTCACCGCTGCGCAGATGCGGGCCGAGGAAACCGCCGCCATCGAGTCGGGCGCGGTGACGGGGCTGGAGCTGATGGAGCGCGCGGGGCGCGGTGTGGTAGAGGCCGCGTTCGCACACTGGCCCGATCTCTCGCGCGCGCCGCAGCGCGCATTGGTGCTGTGCGGACCGGGCAACAACGGCGGCGACGGCTTTGTCGTGGCGCGGCTCCTGAAGGAGTGGGGCTGGGACGTGCAGGCGTTCCTCCTGGGCGATCCCGAGCGGCTGCCGCCCGATGCGCGGGCCAACCAACGGCGGTGGTCCGCGCTCGGCACCACCCGCCCGATCGACGACGCGCGCGCGGCAGCGGCGGCCGGGGATGCGGCGCTGGTGGTCGATGCGCTGTTCGGCACCGGGCTCACGCGCCCGCTGGAGGGGGTTTTGGCCGATCTGGTCGCGCGTCCCGCGTCGCGCTGCGTGGCCGTCGATATTCCCTCGGGGCTCTGCGCCGATAGCGGGCGCGTGCTCGGCGCGGCGATGCGCGCCGATCTCACCGTGACCTTTCACTCCGCCAAGCCGGGTCATTACCTGGCGGACGGCCCCGGCCATTGCGGCGCTCTCGCGGTGGCGGATATCGGCCTGCGCGACGGCGACGTGCCGGGTGCGATCTCGCTGTGCCCCGCCCCCGGCGCGGCGCGACTTGCCAAGGAGGCAGGGGCGCACAAATACGGCCACGGTCATGCGCTGGTGCTGACCGGCGGGGCCGGGCGCACGGGGGCCGCGCGGCTCGCCGCGCGGGCGGCGCTCCGGGTCGGGGCGGGGCTGGTGACGCTGGGCGTGCCGGGATCGGCACAGATGGAGGTCGGCGCGCAGATCACCGCGCTGATGCTCGCCCGCGTGGATGGGGCCGAGGGGCTGGCCGCTGCGCTGGAGGACCGGCGCCTCACCGCGCTCTGCCTCGGGCCGGGGCTGGGGGCCGCGCGGGCGCGGACGCTGGTGCCGGTGGCGCTAAGGGCTGCGCACGCGCCCAGCGTGGTGCTCGATGCCGATGCGTTGACGGCCTTTGAAGACGCGCCGGAGACCCTCTTCGAGATGCTGCACGCCGGCTGCATCCTGACACCGCACGCGGGTGAATTCGCGCGGCTGTTCCCGGATATTGCAGAGACGCTGAACGCGCCCGCCACCAAGGGCCCCGCCTGTTCCAGGGTGGATGCCACGCGCGCGGCGGCGGAACGTGCGGGCTGCGTGGTTCTGCTCAAGGGGCCGGACACCGTGATTGCCGCGCCGGACGGATCGTGCAGCATTCACGCTGCCCACTACGACCGCGCGGCCCCGTGGCTCGCCACAGCCGGATCGGGTGACGTTCTGGCGGGGCTTGTGACCGGAATGATGGCGCGGGGCCTCGGCCCGGCACAGGCAGCAGAGGCCGCCGCCTGGCTCCATGTCGAGGCTGCCCGCAGGTTCGGTCCCGGCCTCATCGCCGAGGATCTGCCCGAGACCATGCCGCAGGTGCTGCGCGCGCTGGGGGTCTAAGCCCGGTTCAGGCGCGGCGGCGGCGCGTGCGGCGGGGTTGTGCCGCATCCTCGCCGGTCCCGTCGGAGGGCGATGAGAACGGCCCGATCTTGTCGGTAATCTGCTCGGGCGTGGGGCGCGGCCCCATGGGGCGCTCTTCCAGCGCGGCACGCATCAGGCGCAGGTGATCGCCCATCGTGCCGCAGCAGCCGCCGATGATGCGCGCACCCGCGTCGCGCGCCAGCACCGCGTATTCGGCCATCAGTTCCGGCGTGCCATCGTAATGGATGTGCCCGTCATGGTATTTGGGGATGCCGGCGTTGCCCTTGGCGATGATCGGCCGTTCCGATCCCTGCGCCACGAATCCCAGCACCGTGCGCAACAGGTCCGATGCCCCCACGCCGCAATTCGCACCATAGGCGATGGGCGGGTTGGGCAGCTTTTCCACCATTTTCGCCATGTCTTCCGAGGTCAGCCCCATCATGGTGCGCCCCGCCGTGTCAAAGCTCATGGTTCCGCACCACGGCATCCCGGCGAGCGCGAATGCCTCCGCCGCGGCCTTGTATTCCTCGGGCGCGCTGATCGTCTCGAGCCAGAGTACGTCGGCTCCGCCTTCCTTGAGGCCCTCGGCCTGCTCGTGGAATATCTCCACCGCCAGCGAATGCGTCAGCGCCCCCATCGGCGCCATGATCTCGCCCGTCGGCCCGACCGAGCCCGCCACCACCAGCGGGCGGTCGCAGCGGTCGGCCACGTCGCGCCCGATCTCTGCGGCGATCCGCGAGAGCTGTCGCGCGCGCTTCTCGGCACCGTGCAGCTTGAGCCGCGCGGCGTTGCCGCCAAAGGAATTGGTCAGAAACAGGTCGCTGCCCGCGTCCACCGCGCTTTGATAGAGGGCGCGGATACGGTCCGGGTGATCCTCGTTCCACAGTTCCGGCGCATCGCCGGATTGCAGGCCCATGTTGAACAGGTTTGTGCCCGTGGCACCGTCTGCGAGAATCCACTCGCGCCCGGCGAGCATCTTGGTGAGGGCGTCGGTCATATCGCGCTTCCCGCAATCTCTAAGACCGGAAGCGATGCCACTGCCCGCTCCGGAATGCAAACCAGAAATCCTCATCAAGAACGTGAGGCGCGCTTGAATCGCGCCCGCTCAGTGTTCCTTGACGAGCTGATCCTTGGCCACCTTGAGCAGCTCGTCCATCTTGGCGCGGATCGTGTCGGCATCGGCGATGTCGCCCAGGTCGGCGGCCACCTTGCGCACCACGTCCTCGTGCCCGGCCTCCTCGAAATCGGCCTTGACCACCGTGATGGCATATTCGTTGGCCGCGTCGCCGGTCTTGCCCAGCAACTCGGCCGCCCACAGACCCAGGAGCTTGTTGCGCCGCGCTTCGGCACGGAATTTCATTTCCTCGTCATGGGCGAACTTGTTCTCGAAGGCGCTTTCACGTTCGTCGAAGGTGGTCATCGGGCCGGTCCCCTTGCACTGATTGCATTCGTGTCCGATATGCCCTCTGCGCCCCGCAAGGGCAAGAGGCTCTGCCCCGATGCGACACCTTGCGACCGCGCGGGGCTTGCACTATGAGAACGCATCGGCGTGACTTCCCCACGCCCCTCAGCCCAGCGACGGAGACTGCATGGCACGGCGCAAGAAAATCTACGAAGGCAAGGCCAAGATTCTCTACGAAGGCCCCGAGCCGGGCACCATCATCCAGTATTTCAAGGATGACGCCACCGCCTTCAACGCCGAGAAGAAGGCGGTGATCGAGGGCAAGGGCGTGCTGAACAACATGCTGTCGGAATACTTCATGGCCGGGCTCAATGCCGTCGGCGTGCCCACGCATTTCATCCGCCGCGTGAACATGCGCGAACAGCTCGTGCGCGCCTGCGAGATTGTCCCGCTCGAAGTGATCGTGCGCAACTATGCCGCCGGCACGATGGCCAAACGGCTGGGCATGGACGAAGGCACGCAGCTTCCGCGCCCGATCGTCGAATACTGCCTCAAGGACGATGCGCTCGGCGATCCGCTGGTGACCGAGGAACATATCGCCGCCTTTGGCTGGGCCACGCAGCAGGACATGGACGACATCCTCAGCCTCGCGCTGCGGGTCAACGATTTCATGTCCGGCGTGATGTATGGCGTGGGCATCCGTCTGGTGGATTTCAAGATCGAGGTGGGCCGCGTCTACGAGGGCGATTTCCAGCGCCTGATCGTTGCCGACGAGATCAGCCCCGATAGCTGCCGGTTGTGGGACATCAAGACCGGGCAGAAGCTCGACAAGGACGTGTTCCGCCGCGATCTGGGCTCGCTCACCGACGCCTATACCGAGGTGGCCAACCGCCTCGGCGTCATGCCCAAGGGCGCGACGCCCATGACGCGCCCCACGCTCATCAACTGAAGGAGTGCGAGGATGAAGGCCCGCGTTCACGTGATGCTGAAAACCGGCGTGCTCGACCCGCAGGGCGAGGCGGTGCGCCACGCCCTCGGGTCGCTCGGATTCGACGGTGTCGAAGGCGTGCGGCAGGGCAAGGTGATCGAGCTCGACCTCGCCGAGATCGACGCCGACAAGGCCCGCGAGACGGTGACGCAGATGTGCGAGAAGCTGCTCGCCAACACCGTGATCGAAAGCTACGCGGTCGAACTGGTCTGAGCGAGGGCCAGGCCGCCCTTTAGCCTCCGCCCTCGATCAATCGCCTTTTCTCAGCCCGTTGCCGCGATGCGCGGGGCACCGACGCGGGCAAGGTGCGCATCGGTGAGCGCGCGCTCGGCATCGCTCAGCCCCCGGTGGCGCGGATAGCGCGGCGCGGCGCGGTCGTCGAGCACCGGCGCGTCCCAGCCCCCTGTCGTGTCAAAGAACCGCGCCACCCCGTCTTCGCCGAACTCGCGCAGATAGCCCTGCACCACCACGTCGATATAGCTCAGCAGGATCGGGTGCGCCGCCGTCGGCGCCCCGTGATGGCCCTCGGGGATGGTGTAGACGGCGATTTCGGGGGAGTGGGGCAGGTCATGGCGCACCTGATCGGCGGCCGGTGCGCGCACATACGCGGCCTCGCGCGCGTCGAGCGCGGGCCAGTCCGCACCCGGCACCGGCGCGATCAGCCCGTCGATCTCGGCATCGTCGTCAGGGACCACCGTCAAATAGGCCACCGGGCGCAGCGTGGTGTGCCGCCACACCCGCCGCCACCCCGACAGGCGCGCGGGGCGCGCCCCCCCAAAGCCGTGGGTCGTGCGGTTCACGAGGCTGCCATAGCCAAAGAAATATGCATGTCGAACCAAGGTTTTTTTGCCTCCGCTTGATTTGCATCAAGGTCCGCGCTCACAGTCTGGCGAAACTCGGGCAATTGCAACCGAAGGCAGGCTCATGCGGATCACGAAACGCACCAATATCGCTATCAGGCTCCTGATGTTCTGCGCATTCAATCCCGACCGGCTGGTGACCAAGACCGAGATCGCCGAACGGTGCAACATCTCCGAGAGTCACCTGGCGCAGATCGTCAACCGGCTGGGACAACTGGGCTTCCTGCACACGCAGCGTGGGCGCACCGGCGGGGTGGCGCTGGGCCGCCCGATGGCCGAGATATCCGTGGGCGAGGTGTTTCGCAAGCTCGAGGAGAACGTGCCGGTCGCGGAATGCTTTGCCGATGTCGACAATACTTGCCCGCTCAAGGCCGGGTGCCGCCTGCGCGCGGCGCTGACCGACGCGGTCGAGGCGTTCTACCGGCGGCTCGACGACGTGACGCTCGATGCGCTGGTCTGCGACAACGACACGCTGCTCGCGATCTTTTCAGCGCCGCCTTGCGCCAAACGGGCTTGATCGCGCCCGCGCGGTATACTAGCGTCCACCACGTCGCGGCAGGGAGAACTGGCCACGCCAGTGCCGAAGGAGCAACCGCCCCGGAAACTCTCAGGCTCAAGGACCTGCGCGACCGACACAACTCTGGAGAGACCCCGCACGCGGGGCGCCGAAGGGATAGCGATCTCAGGCGAAAGGACAGAGGGGGCATCGTGGCACGACCCGGTCCGGGCGCGTGCATCACTGGTGCCGGGACGTATCGAAGCCTCCGGCCCGTCGTCATGAGGAGGGTCCGGTGTCTGATCTGAACGTCACGCCGCTCAACGCGCTGCACCACGAGCTTGGCGCCCGGATGGTGCCCTTCGCGGGCTACGAGATGCCGGTGCAGTACCCGCTCGGTGTCATGAAGGAACATCTGCATTGTCGCGCCCGCGCCGGGCTCTTCGACGTGAGCCACATGGGACAGGTGATCCTGCGCGCGCCGGGCGGCTACCCGCAGGTGGCCCGCGCGATGGAGGGGCTGGTGCCCGTGGATCTGCTGGATCTTGGCACGATGCGCCAGCGCTATGGCTTCTTCACCAACGACGATGGCGGCATCCTCGATGACCTGATGCTGGCCAATCGCGGCGATCACATGTTCGCCGTGGTCAACGCCGCCTGCAAGGCGGATGACATCGCGCACATGCGCGCGAATCTTTCCGGCGTCGAGATCGAGGAAATCACCGACCGCGCGCTGCTGGCGCTGCAAGGGCCCGCCGCCGAGGGCGTGCTGGCGGCAATGCTGCCGGGGGTGGCGCAGATGCGGTTCATGGATGTGGCCGTCCTGCCATCGGATCATGGCGAACTGTGGATTTCGCGCTCGGGCTATACCGGCGAGGACGGCTACGAGATTTCCGTGCCCGCGGATCAGGCAGAGCCGCTCGCCCGTGCGCTGCTCGCGCACGCGGAGGTAGAGCCAATCGGCCTCGGCGCGCGCGACAGCCTGCGGCTGGAGGCGGGGCTGTGCCTCTACGGTCACGATATCGACACCACGACAAGCCCGGTCGAGGCACGCCTCGCCTGGGCCATTCAGAAGGTGCGCCGCGCGGGTGGCGCGCGGGCGGGCGGATTTCCCGGCGCCGCGCGCATCCTGCAGGAACTGACAGACGGCGCACCCCGCGCCCGCGTCGGCCTGCGCCCCGAGGGGCGCGCGCCAATGCGCGAGGGCACGCCGGTTTTTGCCGCGCTCGAGGGCGGCGAGGCCGTGGGCCACGTCACCTCCGGCGCCTTCGGGCCGACGATCCAGGGGCCGGTGTCGATGGGCTACGTGCCGCGTGACCTCGCCACCAAGGGCACCACGGTTTACGGCGAGGTGCGCGGCAGGCGGATGGCGGCCACGGTCGTCGCGCTGCCCTTCACCCCGGCCAATTTCAAACGCTGAGCAACAGGGAGAGACCCACCATGAAATTCACCGAAGAACACGAATGGCTCCGCGCCGAGGGCGATGTCGTCACCGTCGGCATCACCGGCCACGCCGCCGAGCAACTGGGCGACGTGGTGTTCGTCGAACTGCCCGAAGTGGGCACGATGGTCACCCGCGACGACGAGGTCGTGGTGATCGAGAGCGTCAAGGCCGCCTCGGACATTCGCGCGCCGCTCGACGGCGAGATTGTCGAGGTCAACGAGGCGCTGGTGGACGAGCCCGGCAAGGTCAACGAGGACCCCCTGGGCGATGCGTGGTTCTTCAAGATGAAACCCTCGGAGCCCGGCCAGATGGACGAGTACATGGACGAGGGGGCCTATAACGACTTCATCGGCTGAGCCGCTCCCCCGTCGGGGACGCCTCCGGCGGGAGTATTTTTGCCAAGAAGAAACCGGGGCCGCGCGCGCCGCAGCCCGGTATAGCGAGGACCAAGCGATGCCCTTCACGCCGACCGACTACCTGCCCTACGATTTCGCCAATCGCCGCCATATTGGCCCCTCGCCCTCGGAAATGGAGGGCATGTTCGAGGTGCTGGGCGTGGCCGATCTCGACGCATTGATCGACGAGACGGTGCCGAAATCCATCCGGCAGGAGGCTCCGCTCGATTTCGGCAAGCCCAAGTCCGAGCGCGAATTGCTGCACCACATGCGCAGGATCGCGTCGAAGAACAAGGTGCTGACCTCGCTCATAGGGCAGGGCTATCACGGCACGGTCACGCCTCCGGCGATTCAGCGCAACATCCTCGAAAACCCCGCCTGGTATACCGCCTATACCCCCTACCAGCCGGAAATCAGCCAGGGGCGGCTCGAGGCGCTGTTGAATTTCCAGACCATGGTGAGCGACCTGACGGGCCTCGAGATCGCCAATGCCTCGCTGCTTGACGAGGCGACGGCGGCAGCCGAGGCCATGACCATGGCGCAGCGCGTGTCGAAATCGAAGGCAACCAGCTTCTTCGTGGACGAAAGCTGTCACCCGCAGAACATCGCGGTGATGCGCACGCGCGCCGCGCCGCTGGGCATCGAGGTGATCGTCGGCGCCCCCGACGAGATGGAGGCCGACAAGGTCTTTGGCGCGATCTTCCAGTATCCCGGCACGCATGGGCACCTGCGCGATTTCTCGGACGAGATCGCGGCGCTGCACGAACACAAGGCCATCGGCATCGTGATCGCCGATCCGCTGGCGCTGACCCTGCTCAAGGAGCCGGGCGCGATGGGCGCCGATATCGCCGTGGGCTCCACGCAGCGCTTTGGCGTGCCGGTGGGCTATGGCGGTCCGCACGCCGCCTACATGGCCTGCCGCGACGCCTATAAACGCGCCATGCCGGGGCGCATCGTGGGGGTGAGTGTCGACAGCCACGGCAACCGCGCCTACCGCCTCAGCCTGCAGACCCGCGAGCAGCATATCCGCCGCGAAAAGGCCACGTCGAACGTCTGCACCGCGCAGGCGCTCTTGGCGGTGATGGCGTCGATGTACGCGGTGTTTCACGGGCCAAAGGGCCTCAAGGCCATCGCCCAGCGCATCCACCGCAAGACGGTGCGGCTGGCCCGCGGGCTAGAGGCCGCCGGATTCCACGTCGAGCCCGGCGAGTTCTTCGACACGATCACCGTGGACGTGGGCCTGTTGCAGCGCGGCGTGCTGCAATCGGCGGTGCGCGAGGGGGTGAACCTGCGCCGTGTCGGTGACACGAAGATCGGCATCACGCTCGATGAACGCACGCGCCGGGCGACGGTCGAGGCGGTCTGGCGCGCCTTCGGCATCGTCATGCAGGACAGCGATCTGTCGCCCGAGTATCGCCTTCCCGAGGCACTTGCGCGGCAGAGCGCGTATCTCACCCACCCGATCTTTCACATGAACCGCGCCGAGACCGAGATGATGCGCTACATGCGACGGTTGGCAGACCGCGATCTGGCATTGGACCGGGCGATGATCCCGCTGGGAAGCTGCACGATGAAGCTCAACTCGGCGGCCGAGATGATGCCGGTAAGCTGGCGCGAGTTCTCGCTCCTGCACCCATTCGCCCCCGCCGATCAGGCCGAGGGATACGCCGAGATGATCGGCGATCTCAACGCCAAGCTGTGCGAGATCACCGGCTATGCCGCCATTTCCATGCAGCCCAATTCCGGTGCACAGGGCGAGTATGCGGGGCTCTTGACCATCGCTGCATGGCACCGCGGGCAAGGGCAGGGGCACCGCCGCGTCTGTCTCATCCCGACAAGCGCGCATGGTACCAACCCGGCGAGCGCGCATATGGTCGGCTGGGACGTGGTAGTCGTGAAATCGGCGGAGAACGGCGATATCGACCTCGACGATTTCCGCGCCAAGGCCGAGAAACATTCGGAAAACCTTGCCGGGTGCATGATCACCTATCCCTCGACGCATGGCGTGTTCGAGGAAACGGTGCGCGAGGTCTGCGAGATCACCCACTCCCACGGCGGGCAGGTCTATATCGACGGGGCCAACCTCAACGCGATGGTGGGCCTCTCGCGGCCCGGCGATCTGGGCGGCGACGTCAGCCACCTCAACCTGCACAAGACCTTCTGCATCCCGCATGGCGGCGGCGGGCCCGGCATGGGGCCGATCGGCGTGAAGGAACACCTCGTGCCGCACCTGCCCGGTCACCCGGCGACCGGCGGCACCGAGGGGCCGGTGAGCGCCGCGCCCTATGGTTCGCCCTCGCTTCTGCCGATCTCGTGGGCCTATTGCCTGATGATGGGCGGCGCGGGGCTCACGCAGGCGACACGGGTTGCGATCCTCAACGCCAACTACATCGCGCGACGGCTTCAAGGGGCCTACGACGTGCTCTACAAGGGCCGGAACAACCGCGTGGCGCATGAATGCATCCTCGACGTGCGCCCCTTCGCCGACAGCGCGGGCGTCACCGTGGACGACATCGCCAAGCGCCTGATGGATTGCGGCTTTCACGCGCCGACGATGAGCTGGCCGGTGGCCGGCACGCTGATGGTCGAGCCCACCGAGAGCGAGACCAAGGCCGAGCTTGACCGGTTCTGCGACGCGATGCTCGCCATCCGCGAGGAAATCCGCGCCATCGAAGAGGGGCGGATGGACCGCGAGAACAACCCGCTCAAGAATGCCCCGCACACGATGGAAGACCTCGTGCGCGACTGGGACCGCCCCTATAGCCGCGAGCAGGGCTGCTTCCCGCCCGGCGCGTTCCGGGTGGACAAGTACTGGCCGCCGGTGAACCGGGTGGACAACGCCTATGGCGACCGTCACCTCGTCTGCACCTGCCCGCCGCTCGAGGACTACGCCGACGCGGCGGAATAGGGCGTTTCCAGCAAAAGTGGATACCGGTTTTGCGTCCGGAAACGCGACAAAACAATAACTTACAGAATTTTCGTGTTTCAGCGAAACATGGAAATTCTGTAGGGCGGGCGGAAAAGAATTGGGACGGCCATCCTGGCCGCCCCTCCCGTGATGGAAATTACCTTGTTTTTATTGACCGGACCCCGGAAGGGCCGCGGCCGCGTCGGAAGAGGCTGCACCATCACTCACTATGATCACCGTCCCCTCACGCAAGATCACGCTAGCGCGAAAAGACGGGTCTGTCATACCCTGATTGGGCTATTTCGCGTCCGCCTCCGCGACAAGCGGCGCCAGCCGGTCGAGCGCGGCACGCCAGTGCCGGAAGAACACGAGTTGCCCGGCATCCTCGAACAGGTGATACTCGATCCACGGGTGATCGCGGCGGAATTCCTCGTAGGTTGCGCGCGGCACCTGAGGGTCCTGCGCGCCGTTCATCAGGATCACCGGCAGCGCCCCCTTCAACGCCACCAGATCGCCGCTCCAGTCCTCGAGCTGCCCGCCGACAAGCTGGCGTGCGAACGCCTCGTGCGCCGAATGCGTGGCCGACAGCGCCACCTCCGAGCCACCCACGATTGCCTCGTACACCTCCGGGTCCTCGAAGGTGGCGATGTCGGCCCCGGACTCGCCATAGATCGCGCGGGCGAACCCGCCCTTGCCGATCCGGCGCGCGAGAAGGAAGCCGGCCTTGACCATGAATGGCAGAAGGTGCGGCGTATACTTCGCCCCGGCGAGGATAAAGCGGTGCCACTTGTCCATCCGCTCGAACTGCGCCCGTCGGGTGAGCGGCAGCATCCCGGCGCAGGCGAGGATGCCGGTGATCCGCGCCGGGTCGCGCCGGGCCAGCCGCGCGGCGTAGTAGACATCACCCCCGAGGCTCAGCACCGGGCAGCGCCGCACGCCCTCGGCACGCAGCACCCTCTCGGTATCTTCGAGCAGGGCGGCGTCGTAATCCGCCCCGTGCGCCACCATGTCCGACGACCCGTAGCCCGGCCTCAGCGGCACGATCACCCGTAATCCCCGCGCCCGCGCCTCGGCCTCGGCGCTCGCGGGCCAGCGCACCAGCCCGAAGTCCAGCGGCAGGTAGAGCAGCGGTCGCCCCGCCATGTCCCCCAGCACCGTCCACGCAACCCGCCGCCCGTCCGGCGCGACAAGCGTCCTGTCGGCGGATGCCTCGTGGTCAGGATGCGCGCAGGTCACGCCCTGCCGCGCGGGGGGTGATGTCACCGTGGCCGTCGTCATGTCGATCATCGACAGGGCCAGTCGCACCAGTTCCAGCTGCGAATGGGTCTCGGTCTTGGCGAGGATCGACTTGATCTGCGCGCGGATCGTGTCGGGAGAGCGCCCGCGTCCCGCCGCGATCTCGGCGATCGAACGGCAATCGACGAGGTGGCACAGGATGTCGCCCTCCGCCCGTGTGAGATCGAAGGCCTGCCGCAGGATATCGCAGAACCCTTCGGGCAGGTGTAGCCCGTTGGACGCGGCGAGCACCAGGTCGGTGCCGTCCGACGCGGTGCAGCGTTGCAGCCGCAGCACCATCAGGTGCCCGGGTCCGTCACCGCGCAGACGCAGCATCGCCGTGTCCTTGCCCAAGTCGGCGAACAGCATGGAAAGCGCGGCGGCAAGGGCAGGGCGGTCGTCGTCATGCAGCGGCAGATCGCTGATCGTTGCCCGCTCGGCGATGCCCATCAACCGCCGTGCCGCCGGGTTGGCGGCGCGCACCACGCCGCCACGGTCGAGCACCAGGGCCGCCACCCGCTCGAACGGGGCGAGCATGGCGTCGAGCCCGTCCTTCCCGGTGCTCGCCTCGCCGATCGCGGCGCGGTCGAGAAACGCGGTGGCCCGCCTGAAATGCGCGGCAATCTGCGGATCGTCGAGCAGGCGCGGCGCGCTGAGATCGACATGCGCGCGCAAGGGGGCGACGGCGCTCTCCCAATGATCGAGAAGCGCCTCGAACCGCTCGGGATCGAGCGCCACGTCATAGAGCCTCTCGATGGTCTCGGCACGGTCCGCATCGGACAGCGTTACTGTCGTGCCGCCACCCGTCCCCGCCGCGTCCGGGCCGTCGTTGTGCCATGATGTCATCGAGGGCCCTGAATCCTGACAGCCAACTGTACGCAGTATTGACACCGCCGGTGTCAATTTCAAGGCAAGTGGGGCCCCGCGTCAGGCAAGATCGGCAAAGTGATCGCGTAGCGCCGTCCATGTCGTCTCGCTACCCGCGCAGAGCAGCAGGCCCTCGCCGAGCGAGGTGTCATAGTCGTGCCCGTCGAGCATCCGCGCCACCCCGCCCGCGCGCTGACAGATCAGCACGCCCGCCGCGTGATCCCACGGGTTGAGCCGGTCCGACAGGACGAAATCGACCGCACCCTGCGCCAGCAGCCGGTATTCGTGGCACGAACAGCGCAGCGCCGTGGCCTGCCCCAGCGCGGCGAGGCGCGGATAGAACGCCTCCTGCCGTGCCTGCCCCATCAGCGACACATGCACATACCCATGCAGATCGCCCAGCGCACCGCCCGCCGCCGTGGTGGCCGCGCGCTCGACCCCGCTGGCCGCGACGAGCCGTGCGGAGGTGGTCTCGTCGGCGAGGATCCAGTCGTCGCCCACGGGATCGTAGAGCAGCCCCAGCACCGGGCGCCCAAACCGCGTGACAGCTATGATCACGCCGAAGAGCGGCAGGCCGTGAACGAAATTCCACGTCCCGTCCACCGGGTCGATGATGATCGCGAACTCCGCCTCGCTGACCTCGTCGCGCAGCTCGGGCCGGTCGGCGACGGCCTCCTCGCCGACAATCAGCGCATGGGGAAACAGTCTTTGCAGCCCCCGCGCGATCATCGCCTCGGCCGCGCGGTCGGCCTCGGTCACCAGATCGCGGGGGCCGGTCTTGGCCGTGGCCTCCGCGCGCGTGATCGAGCGAAAGCGCGGCAGGATCTCGGTGCGCGCGGCGCGCCGCACGAGGTTGACCAGCGCGGTCTGCTGCGCGGGGCTGAGGGGTGCGGAGAGGGCGATGGGCAACGAATCGGTCATGGTCTCTCCCTGTGAGTGCCGGGGTTGATTGCCAGCCGGACGTGACGAATTCAACGCGGCGCTTTGGTCGTCGGGTACGGATCGAATATTTGGGGCAAGATGAAGCGGGGCGGTGTCATTCGCGGGCGCGCAGCACCCTTGCGGGGCGGGCGCGCAGCGGGCCGAGGGCAAAGACCAGCCCGGCCAGCAGCGTGATCGCCGTGCCGCCCGCGACGATGGCAAGCGCGGAGGGCCAGATCACGGTGAATGGCGTTTCCATCACGAACCGACTCACCGCCCAGCCACCGCCGATGCCTGCGCCCAGCGCCACGATGCCCGCGGCGGCCCCGAGGATCAGCGACCTCAGGGCCAGCCCCGCCAGGATACGCGCGCGCGTGGCACCCAGAACCTTGAGGATTGCCGCCTCGACGCTGCGCGCGCGCGCATCCGCCGCCGCCGCGCCGATCAGCACCAGGAACCCGGTCAGAAGCGTCACCGACGCCCCCCACGAGGTGGCCGACGCGAGGCTGGCCAGCAGGTCCGTCACCCGCATCAGCGCGTCGCGCACGTTGATCGCGGTGACGTTGGGGTGGCGGTCGGTCACGTCGCGCAGGATCGCCTCCTCGGTCGCCTCGCTATCGGCATAGACCGTGGCGATGAAGCTGTGCGGCGCGCCCGCCAGCGCCGAAGGGTTCATCAGCATGACGAAGCCCATGCCAACGCTGGAGAAATCCACGTCGCGCAGCGAGGTGATCGGCGCCGTGATGTCGCGCCCGAGGATGTTGACGGTGATCTCGTCTCCGATGCCGATCCCCATCTCGGCGGCCTCCTCGGCGGCAAAGCTGAGCTGCGGCGGCCCGGTATAGCCCTCGCCCCACCAGTCCCCGGCGGTGAGCGTGGTGCGCGCGGGCAAGCTATCGGCATAGCTCACCGCGCGGTCGCCCTCGACCACCCAGTGGCCGGGGGCCACCTCGCGCGCGGGGCGGTCGTTGATGCGGGATATGATTCCGCGCAGCATCGGCGCGTGATCGACCCGGCTCACGCCCGGGTCGCTCTCCAGCCGGTCGAGAAACCACTCCATCTGGTCCTTTTGCAGATCGACGAAGAAGAAGGACGGCGCGCGCTCGGGCAGGTCGGCGGCGATGGCGCGGCGCAGGTTGCCATCGATCTGCCCCACGGCGGCCAGCACTGACAGCCCCAGCCCCAGCGCCAGCATCACCGGCCCCGCCGTATTGCCCGGCCCACCGATCGCGCCCAGCGCCCAGCCCAACGCGGGCCGTCCCCGCAGGCGCGGGCGCAGGGCGCGCGCTGCACGGGTGGTTGCCGCTGCCGCCAGCCACAACAGCGCCAGCGCCCCGAGGATACCACCCGCCGTCCAGAGCGTTAGCGGGGCATTGCCGGAAAACAATGCCGCCGCGATCACCAGGAGCGCGAAGAGCACGGCGGTGGTCAGCACCCAAGGCCAACCCGGCCAGCGCGCCCCGCCGATCCCCGCGTCGCGGTAGAGCGCAGCGGCGCGCACCTCGCGTGCCCGTGCCAGCGGCCACAGCGTAAAGATGAGCACGCTCAGCACCGAATAGAGCGTGGCCTCGATCATCGGCGCGGGGTAGGGGGCAAAGACCGCCGGCACCGGCAATTGCGCCGCGATCACCGGGCCCAGCGCCACCGGCAGCCCTACGCCGAGGATGAGCCCGCCCGCGATCCCGAGCAGTGCCAGCACCGCGACCTGAAGGAAATATATCAGAAAAACAGTTCTTTGGTCGGCGCCCAACGTGCGCAGCGTGGCGATCACCTGCACCTTGCCCGCGAGGTAGGCCCGCAGCGCCGCCGAGATGCCGACGCCGCCCACCGCGAGGCCCGACAGCCCCACCAGCACGAGGAACGCGCCCAGCCGCGTGACGAATTCGGCCACCTGCGGGCTGGCGTTGCGGGCGTCGGTCCAGCGCGCGCCGCTGGCGGAAAGCTCTTCTTCGGCGCGGGCGGCGAGGGCGTCGAGATCGGTGCCCGGCGGCAGGTCGAGCCGGTAGCGAGAGGTGAAGAGCGAGCCGGGCGCCAGAAGCCCCGAGCCATCGAGCGCCGTCCGCGCCACGATGGTGCGCGGCCCGAGGCCAAAGCCCGCGCGCGACGGGTCGGGCTCGCGGACGATTTCAGCCATCAATGTAAACTGTTGTTCTCCAAGCCGAAAACTGTCACCGATCCCGATGCCCAGCCGGGTGGCCAGCACCGGCTCCATCACCGCGCCGGGCAGGCCATCGCTACCCGCGAGAGCCGCCTCCAGCGGCATGTCGGGGTCGAGTGCCACGCGACCCACCAGCGGATAGGCCGCGTCGACCGCCTTGACCTGCGTGAGTTCGCGTGCCTCGCCGGCCACCGCCATCGACCGGAAATCGGCGATTTCCGAGACGCGGGCAGCGGCGTCCTCCATCCACAACCTCTCGGTTCGCGAGGCGAACCTGTAGGTTAGCTCAATCTCGGCATCGCCGCCCAATAGCTCTGCGCCCTGCGTGGCGAGCCCGGCCTGCACGCTCTCGCGCAGGGTGCCGACGGCGGCGATGGCGGCCACACCGAGGATTACGCAGCCGAGAAAGATGCGAAAGCCCCGCAGCCCCCCGCGCAACTCCCGCCCCGCCAGCAGGGCCGCAACCCTCAGGCTCATGCTGCGGCTGCCGGGGCGATGCGCCCGTCACCCAGCGAAATCACCCGGTCGCAGCGCGCCGCCAGCGCCGGGTCGTGGGTGACCAGAACCAGCGTCGCCCCGTCGCGGTCGCGCAACCCGAAGAGCAGGTCGATGATCGCCGTACCGGTGGTGCTGTCGAGGTTGCCGGTGGGTTCGTCGGCGAGGATGAGCGCGGGGCGCGGCGCGGCGGCGCGGGCTAGCGCCACGCGCTGCTGCTCGCCGCCCGAGAGCTGCGAGGGATAGTGGCCCGCCCGCGCCTCGAGCCCAACGGCGGCAAGCTCTTCCATCGCGCGCGCACGCGCGTCGCGGCGCCCGGCAAGCTCGAGCGGGGTTGCCACGTTTTCCAGCGCGGTCATCGTGGGGATGAGGTGGAATGACTGAAACACCACGCCCACATGCGCGCGCCTCAGCCGCGCCAGCGCGTCCTCGTTCATGGCACCGAGGTCGTGGCCGAAGGCGCGCACGCTGCCTCCCGTCGCGCGCTCCAACCCGCCCATCAGCATGAGCAGCGAGGATTTGCCCGATCCCGACGGGCCGACAAGCCCGATCGTCTCGCCGCTGTGGACATCGAGCGTGATCCCGTGAAGTATCTCGACAGGGCCGGCATTGCCTTCGAGCACGAGCGCGACATCGGCCAGGGAAAGAAGGGGGGAGCTCATGAGGTTGCGCCTGTTTTGCCAGTGTTTTCTGTCATATGGGGTGGCCCGGCACCTGGGCAAGGCGCTCGTGCTCTTTCTGTGGATGGCCGTGCCCGCGCAGGCGGGCGAGGAGGCGGCGGCGGACGCGCCCGTCACCGTGCTGGCGCTGGGTGATAGCCTCACCCAAGGCTATGGCCTGCCGCAGCAGGACGGTCTGGTGCCGCAATTGCGGCGGTGGCTGGCGGAACGTGACATCGACGCGGAGGTGATCAATGGCGGTGTGTCGGGCGACACCACGGCGGGCGGTGCCGCGCGCGCAGGCTGGAGCCTGACGCCAGAGGTGGACGCGATGATCGTGGCGCTGGGCGGCAACGACCTGTTGCGCGGGATCGACCCGGCGGTGAGCCGCGCCAATCTCGATACCATTCTGGCCGAGGCGGCGGAACGCGACGTGGAGGTGCTGCTGGTGGGGATGCGCGCGCCGGGCAATTACGGCGCTGACTACAAGGCCGGTTTCGACGCGATCTACCCCGATCTCGCGGAAAAGCACGGCACGCTGCTCGCCCCCGATTTCTTTGCCGGGCTGGGCGAGGGCGACCCTGCGGCGCTGCAACGTTTCTTTCAGGGTGACGGTATCCATCCCAACGCGGAGGGTGTGGCGCGCATCGTCGATGGGCTGGGGCCGCATGTGGCCGCGCTGATCGAGGCCGTGAAATGAGAACGGGCCCCACAAGGGGGCCCGGTTCAACCGTCTCGCCAAGGGCGGAAGCGCCGTTCAGGCGAGGGCGATGTCGCTGGCGGACTGACGCCCGTCGCGGCCCGATTCGATTTCGAAGGTCACCTTCTGGTTGTCTGCGAGGCCGGTGAGGCCCGCGCGCTCGACTGCGGAAATGTGGACGAAAACGTCCTTGCCGCCGCCGTCAGGTGCGATAAAGCCGAAACCCTTGGTGGTGTTGAACCATTTTACTGTGCCAGTAGCCATGTGCCCTGAACTCCTAATTGTGTGCTGCCCGCGGAAGTGCGACAGCTTGGCTCGTCGTCGTGCAAGATCGAGTGACTGAGCCGATAGAAGGACAGGTGGTCGATAGCCGTAACGTTAGCAGATGCAATATGGGCCTCGGCGACGGGAAACGCAAGGGGTATCGTGAGGTCCGGGCAATATCACAGCACCGTCACCACGGTGCCTGTTGGGACGCGCTGGTAGAGATCCTGCACATGGGCGTTGATCATGCGAATGCAGCCATTGGATACCGAGCGCCCGATGGACGAGGGCTGGTTGGTGCCGTGGATGCGGTAATAGGTGTCGCGCCCATTCTGAAACAGGTAGAGCGCGCGCGAGCCAAGCGGATTTTCGGGCCCGCCGGGCTGGACGTAGTCGTTGCCACGAAAGCGCGCGTAGGTTTGCGGCTCACGCTCGATCATCTCGTCAGTGGGCCGCCATGTGGGCCACTTCTTTTTCACGTCGATGGTGGCGGTGCCGGTGAATTCGAGCCCCGCCCGCCCGACGCCCACGCCGTAGCGGCGTGCCTCGCCGGGTGCGGTGACGAAGTACAGAAAATGCGCGCGCGGCAGTACGACCAGATGCCCTGGCGCGTAGGCGTCGCTGAACGTCACCTGCTGCGGTGTGAATATCGGGTCGAGTTCGAATGCGCGGGCGCGGCCCGGCACAAGGGCAGGAGCGGCCAGCGCGGCGAGGCCTGAGGCGACGAGAGAACGGCGGTCGATCATGTCACTTCCTCCACGGATCCTTTCGACATCCTATATATGGCCTTGCGTGCCGCGGGTTTAAGTCAAAACGCGGTGACCGCGGTGAAAATCGCGGCACTGTGGCCTTTGCGCTCAGATCGCGGCCCAATCGTCGAAGCGGTAAGGCACGGGCCGCCGGTGCCACGGCGGACGGGGATGGCGCGGATCGGTCTTGCGGCGGGTCATGGCGGGTCTCCTTTTGCCGGGTCCGTGCCACCAAGGTGGGGCTGGCCGTGCGCGCAAGCCAGAGGCGGTGGGGCGAACGTGAGCGGGTGTGATCGGCGAGGATCGGCCCGGGGCAGGCGCGGCGGATGGCGCCCGCCCCACGGGAACCGCATGTACGACACAGCAGTTTCGTATGATCGAGACTCAGAGTCGGAAAACAGACCTGATACGGGGCAGTCTGAATACGGGGTAGTCTGAGGCCCGAATGTTCAGACGCGGGCACGCGCATGTGCCCCCCGTGTCAGCGCGTGACTTGTCGGCTCGGGAGGCGCGGGGTCAAGTTTTTCTGCCTAGACGTATTCAGTCTGGTATCAGAGGGATGCGACAAGCGTCGTATCGTGCCGGGCGCAAGGCACGGGGCGGCGCGACGATTTTGGAGCATGAAGAGAACGGCATGACAGCGATAACCCGGCGCGCGGCGATCATGATGGGCGGTCTCGCATGTGCGGCGATTCCGATGCGCAGCCTGGCACAGACACGCTTCCGGTTGGGTCTCACGCCCGTTTTCCTAGACAATGACGCGGTGATCATCGACCGGCTGCGCCACGTGCTGTCGGCGGCCATGGGGCGCGAGATAGAGCTTGTGCAGAAACGCACCTACGAGGAAGTGACGGGCCTGTTGCTGGAGCGTTCGCTCGACGCGGCGTGGCTGTGTGGGTATCCATACTTGCAGCACCGGGAGGCGCTCGCGCTGGTGGCGGTGCCGGTCTGGCGGGGCAGGCCGCTCTATCAATCCTACCTGATCGCCGGCCAGGGGGTCGCGGCCGATAACCTCTCTGATCTGCGCGGGGCGACGCATGCCTTCTCCGATCCCGACAGCAATTCCGGCTACCTGGTCACGGCAAGCGATCTGATCGCCATGGGCACCCGGCCCGAGCAGTGGTTTTCGCGGGCAATCTTTACCTACGGGCACCGCAACGTGGTGCGCGCGGTGGCCGACGGGCTGGTGCAGTCGGGCAGCGTGGACGGCTATGTCTGGGAGGCGCTGGCCGCGGTGGAGCCGGACCTGACACGGCGAACCCGCGTCATCGGCAAGTCGGAATGGTTGGGCTTTCCGCCCGTCTGCGCGCGCAAGGACACCGAGAACGCGGAACCGGTGCGTGCGCTGCGCGAGGCGCTCCTGGGACTGTCGCGATCAGACGCCGGACGCGCGGCGTTGGCGGCCCTGCAACTGGACGGGTTTCAGACGGCCCCCGAGGGCTTGTTTGACGGCATAGCCAGCCGAATGCGCCTGCTGGAAACCTGAATGGCCGGGGTTCTGCGTACTCTGCCGCTGTCGCTCAGGCTGCCCCTGCTTGGGGCGGCGCTGATGGTGCTGGTGGGGGTTGTCGCGTCGCAACAGGTGCTGTCGGCGCTGGGCCGCGTGCAGGACGCCCGGCTGCGCGAACTGGCGGCGATGCATGTCGAGGGGCTGTCGGTGGCGCTGGGGCCGCTGGTCCTGCGCCGTGACATCTGGGAAGTTTATGACACGCTTGATCGCGCCGGGCGCGAGAGCGAGGGTCGGCGCATGGTCCTGACGGCGGTGGCCGATGAGGCGGGCCGGGTTCTGGCCGCGACCGACCCGCGGCGCGTACCGGTAGATAGCGCGATCGAGCGGGTCGCCCAAGGGGCGGTGCCGCTCGACCAACTGTCGGTGGGCGCGTCAGAGAGCACGGTCCGCCTGATTGCGCCGCTCGATTACCAGGGCCGGTCGGTGGGTCGCATCGTCACGGAACTGGATGTGTCCGATCTGCAGAGCGAGCGCCGGCGCGCCCTCTGGTTCCTGCTGGCGGGCAACGCGCTTGCGACCGCCTTTCTCGCGGGGCTGGGATATCTCGCGATGCGCCAGATGCTGCGGCCCGTCTCGACCCTGGCGCAGCAGATGGCCGGGGCAGAGGGCGAGCCGCAGCCCATCGCCGAGACGGACGTGCCGCGCGGCGATGGCGAGCTTGCCCGACTGGCGCGGACCTATAACAGCATGGTGCATGACGTCGCCGCGAAATCACAATTCGAACGTAGGCTTGCCGAACGTGAACGCTTCGTGGCCCTTGGGCGGTTGTCGTCGTCACTGGCGCACGAGATCAACAACCCGCTGGGCGGGCTGTTGAACGCGACGGACACCATCCGGAAATTTTCCAACAGGCCCGAGGTCGTGACGGCATCCGCCGAGTTGCTGGAACGGGGCCTGCGGCACCTGCGGGACGTGGCGCGTGTCACGCTGGACCAGAACCGTCTGGAGCAGGAGGGAACCCCGCTTTCATCCGATGATTTCGAGGATGTCCGGCTACTGATCCTGCCCGAGCTCAAGCGGATGGAACAGCGGATGGACTGGTCCGCGCCAGAGGATATGACGGGTTGTGCGGCCTTGCCCGCCGCGCCCGTTCGACAGATCATGCTCAACCTGCTGCTCAATGCCTCGGCGGCGACCGGACCCGAGGGCGGTGTCACGCTTCACGCCCGGCTGGACGATGCCGGTCTGGAAATCGACATTTCCAACAGCGGCCCGCCCATGTCCGAGGCGGCGCGGGCACGGCTGCTGAGCGATGCGGCGCTGGCACCGGGCGGTGGCGTCGGCCTGCGGCTGGTGCGCGATCTCGTGAAGGATCTGAGCGGCAGGATCGAACTTGCGCGCGAAGACGGGCAGACGACGGTACGGGTAATCCTGCCGGCTCGGGAAGGTGCGACCGATGCTTGACGGCCGCCGCATCGTTCTGGTCGAGGATGACGAGATCATGGGCGGCTCGCTCTTGCAGCGGCTGGAGCTGGAGGGCGCGCAGGTGCTGTGGCTGAAGCAGATGCACCGCGCGCTGGGCGCGATCCGCACGCCTCAGCGCGGCATCGACGCGGTGATCTGCGATATCGCGCTGCCTGACGGTACCGGCGAAGACCTGTTCATCACGCTCTGCCGCACCACCACGCCGCCGCCGTTCCTGTTCATCACCGGGCAGGGCGGCATCGAGCAGGCGGTGCGCCTGATCAAGTCAGGGGCGGCGGATTACATCACCAAGCCATTTGACATGTCGGTGTTCCTGGACCGCCTCGCGCAGCTTCTGGCCCCGGGAGAGACGCAGGAATTCCCCCCGATTCTCGGGGTTTCCGGGGCCGCGCAGCGGGTGGAGGCGTTGATCGTGCGCGCGGCTGAGAGTGCCGGGCCGGTCCTGATCCGGGGCGGACCCGGGCTGGGCAAGGACCTTGTCGCGCGCCGTATCCACGAGTTGTCAGAGCGCCGGGCTGCGCCCTTCATCTCGGTGAACCTGGCGCGCGAGGGCGATCCCGAGGCGGCGCTCTTCGGGCAGGATGGCGCGTTCCGCAAGCTGGGCGAGGGCACGCTGTTCGTCAACGCGATCAGTCGCCTGCCGCTGCAGCTTCAGCGCCGGTTGGGCGAGGAGATCGAGCAGGGGATCGAGGGGCGCCTCGTCACCGCCTGCGGCACCGACCTGGAGGCGCTGGTGCAGCAGGGCGCGTTCGACACCGAACTGCATTACCGCATGGCGCGGATGGAGATACCGATACCCCCCCTCGGCACCCGCCCCGAGGACGCGGTATGGTTGCTGGAGCAACTGTTTCAACGGCTCGCGCCCGCCAAGGCCCCCGATGTTACCGGGATCGGCGCGCTGTGCCTGGAGGCGGCGCGCGACCACGACTGGCCCGGCGGCGGGCGCGAGGTGCGCGCACGGCTGGTGCGCGGGTTGTCGCTGGCGCGCGGCGCGCTGTTGCAGCCCGCCGACCTGTTTCCCGAGCGTCAGGCGGGGGAGGACGGCATCAAGAGCCTCGCCGAGGTGCGCGAGGCCGCCGAGCGCGCGCAGATCATCGCCGCGCTGGAGCGCAGCGGCGGACAGGTGGGCGCGGCGGCGCGGATGCTGGGCATCGCCCGGACAACGCTGTGGGAGAAGATGCAGCGCTACGGGCTATCGTGACGCGCCCGCGCCGCGCGGCCTGTTCGGATTTCCGAACATCTGAAATTCCTCATGATATTCAACGCTTAGCCGCGCCGCAGAATGAGCGCCAAGACTGTCGTGGCTTGCGCGTGGAGGCCCTATCCTTGTTGCCATAGCAAGGGAGGAGCCAAGCCAATGAAATGTAATCGACTGGTCGATGCGGGCCGTCGTCAGTTCCTGCGCGGGGGCCTTGGGGCCACGGCGGGCGCTGCGGCGAGCGTTGTCATGGGAACGAGCGACGCCAAGGCGCAAACGGCGCTCGCGCGGGTGGAGTATCCGGCGAACCGGCTGGCCAACGTGGCCGACCTGGCCGTGAACGAGCCGATGGACGTGGCCTACCCGGATGCCGACAGCCCCGGTGTCGTGCTCAAGCTGGGGCAGGCGGTCGAGGGCGGCGTGGGCCCCGATGGCGATATCGTCGCCTTCTCGGTCCTGTGCCCGCACAAGGGCTGGTATCTGAGCTACAACGGCGAGGACCGCACCTTCAATTGCCCCGGACACCATTCGCGCTTCGATGCCGAGGCGGGCGGACAGCAGGTCTGGGGCCATGCCACCAACAACCTGCCGCAATTCGTGCTGCGCGTCGACGGCGCCGGCGACATTTATGCCGAGGGCGTGGACGAGCTGATCTACGGTCGCCTGTCCAACACGCTCTGAGGGAGGAAATTCAATGGCTTACAAGAGACAAGTGGACCGTCTGCCGATCATTCCCGCGGACGCCAAGGAACATAACGTCACCTGCCATTACTGCATCGTCGGATGCGGCTACAAGGCCTACACCTGGCCGATGAACAAGCAGGGCGGCACCGCGCCGAACCAGAACAAGTTCGGCGTCGATCTGTCCGAACAGCAGTTCCAGGACACAGAGGCGTGGTATGCGCCCTCAATGTACAACATCGTCAAACAGGACGGGAAGGACGTGCAACTCGTCGTCAAGCCGGATGCGAATTGCGTCGTCAATTCCGGGCTCGGCTCGATCCGTGGCGCGCGCATGGCCGAGAACCGGCCCTCCGATGTCTCCGGCACGCAGCTTCAACGCCTGAGCGATCCGCTCGTGTGGCGCAACGGGACATGGCAGCCGACATCGTGGGACGACGCGCTCGACCTCGTCGCGCGGGTCACGGCGCGGGTGGTGACCGAAGGCTCGGAGGACGATCTCGTCGTGTCGATGTTCGACCATGGCGGCAGCGCCGGCGGATATGAAAACACCTGGGCCACCGGCAAGCTCTATTTCGAGAGCATGAAGGTCAAGAACTGCCGTATCCACAACCGCCCGGCCTATAATTCCGAGGTGCATTCGACCCGCGACATGGGGGTGGGCGAGCTCAACAACAGCTATTCCGATTACGAGATCACCGACACGATCTTCATGATCGGGGCCAATTCGATGGAGACGCAGACCAATCTCTATCTCAACCACATGGTGCCCGGCCTTCAGAACGGCGCCAAGTTCATCATGGTCGACCCGCGCCGCACCGTCACCGTGCATTCCTCCGAGCAATGGGCGGGCAAGGAGAACGTGCTGCACCTCGCGATCAACGAGGGCAGCGACATGGTGCTGTTCAACGCCATCCTGACCCATATCGTCGATCAGGGTTGGACGGATGACGACTTCATCGCCGCCTCGACCTTTCAGGGCAGCGAGGCGGTGGCGCAGGACAGTGCCCATCCCGCGAGCCTGGGCAGTCTCGATCATGCGATGCAGGACTGCCGGACGTCGCTGGATGAGGCGGCGGAGATCTGCGGTGTGGCCGCGGCCGACATCCGACAGGCCGCCGAATGGATCGCCAAGCCGCATGAAGATGGCAGCCGCCGCAAATGCGCGACGGCCTACGAGAAAGGCATCATCTGGGGCAACGACAACTATCGCACCATCGGCGCGCTGGTGAATATCGCGCTGGCCACCGGCAATGTGGGCCGCGAAGGCGGCGGCGTGTGCCGTCTGGGCGGGCACCAGGAGGGCTACTATCGCCCCGCCGATGGCCATGTGGGCCGTCCGGCGGAATATGTCGACCAGTTCCTGATCCGGGGTCTGGGCGGGGTGCACCATATCTGGGCCTGCGACCACCACAAGACCACGCTCAACGCCGCCGAGTTCAAGCGCGTGCACAAGCGGCGCGCGGACATGGTCAAGGACGCGATCGACGGTGCTGCGGGCGGCACGCGTGAGCAGGTGGTCGACGCGATCGTCTCGGCGATCAGTGCGGGCGGCCTCTTCGTGGTGGATGTGGACATCATCCACAGCCAGATCGGTCAGAACGCGCATGTCATCCTGCCCGCCTGCGAATCGAACGAGATGAACCTCACCTCGATGAACGGCGAGCGGCGGTTGCGTCTCAGCGAGCGCTACATGGACCCCTACGGCAATTCGCGCTCCGACTGCCTGATCGCCGCCGGGATCGCGCAGCACATGGAGCGCGTTCTGCGCGAGATGGGCGAAGGAGCCTATGCCGACCAGTTCCAGGGCTATGACTGGCAGACCGAGGAAGACGCCTTCATGGACGGGTACAATGCGGGCAATCCCGAAGTGACCTATGAGCGGCTGCGCGCGGCGGGCAATAACGGCGTGCAGGAGCCGGTCAAGGGCTACGAGAACGGTGCGCTTGTCGGCACCGAGCGGCTCTATGCCGATGGCACGTTCGACCGGCACGGGCGCGACGACGGCAAGGCGCTGTTCTGTGCTGCCGGGTGGCGCGGCTGGCAGGCGCCGGGCAAGGCCCGCGAGAAGGCCGCGCACAAGTACTGGATCAACAACGTCCGTGCCAATATCTTCTGGCAGAACCAGTTCCTCGACCAGAAGAACCAGTTCATCCAGGACCGCTTCCCGTATCCGTTCATCGAGATGAACCCCGATGACATGGTCGAGGAAGGGCTCAACCCCGGAGACCTGATCGAGATCATCAACGACAATGGTGTGACGCAGGGCATGGCCTATCCCACGGCAACCGCCAGGCGCGGACAGGTCGCGATGGTCTTCGGCTCACCCGCGGGCAGCCAGGGCAACGTCGTCAACCCCGGCACCAACGAACTGGTGCTGCCCAACTACAAGCATTGCTGGGGCGACATCCGCAAGATATCGAACGCCACGCATGAAACGGCAGGCATCACATTCAAGTCGAAGGAAGTCACGCTCTGACCGGCTGAAACAAGAAATGCCCGCCCCGCGTCACGGGGCGGGCGCTCGATCGTCGGGGCGACAGCGGGCCGGATCTTGACGCCCGGGAACGCGACAATCGGATCCTCCCCGAAAGTTGCAGGCAAGCGCCGTTCGAGGTTCTGGGCACGTTCACTGACATCGAAACAGGGCGAAGGCGGACCGCCCTCAACTTCGGGCGGCGATGGAGTTAACCCGCCGCGAGGGCGCCGCCCTGCCAGTGGCCAGGCTTGACCGGATCAGCCGTTCGGTGGCGTTCACCGCTGGGCTGTTGAAGGATAATCGTGCCGGATACATCTTCCGAGGCGCGCGCGCCGATTTATCTTGCATCAAGGTAGCCCCAACCGGTTTGCCGACCGAGGTGCGGCAGGGGGCAATTGCGCGCAAGCTGAATGATTTGCTTGGATAGTGCCTACATGAGCCCGGAGGTCCACGCGATGCATCCGCTAACCCACTGATTTAAATGGAGGCGAGTACCGGAATCGAACCGGTGTACACGGATTTGCAATCCGCTGCGTAACCACTCCGCCAACTCGCCCCGATGTGGTGGCGTTTCGGTTATCCCATCCACTTCTTCGGTGCAAGAGGGACCGAGGTGTTTTGCCGGTAGGGGGCGCAGGGAGATTGCCGCCATGCGGCAGATGTGTCAGAACCCCCTCATGGATTCATCAAGACGAGAGTTCCGCCGATGACCGATTTCACCGCGCGCCGCACCATGATGGTGGATACGCAGGTCCGCCCCTCGGACGTGACCAAGTTCCCGATTATCGACGCCATGCTGCGCGTCCCGCGCGAGGCCTTCGTTCCGGCACGGATGCGCGAGGTGGCCTACCTGGGCGAGAATCTCGACCTCGGGGCCTCGCGGGTCGTGCTGGCGCCGCGGACGCTGGCCAAGATGCTCGACGCGCTCGATATCGAGGGGGACGACCTGGTACTCGATATCGGCCCGGCGCATGGCTATTCGGCGGCGGTCATCGCGCGGCTGGCCGAGGCCGTCGTCGGGGTCGAGGACGATCCCGCGCTGGTCGAAGAGGCGCAGCGCGCGCTGGGCGATGCCGGCGCCGACAACGTGGTGATGGTCGAGGGCGCATTGTCCGCCGGGGCACCGGATCATGGTCCCTACGACGTGATCCTCGTCGAGGGCGCGGTCGAGCACCTGCCCGAGGCGATCACCGGGCAGCTCAAGGAGGGCGGGCGCATCGCGTGCCTGTTTTCCGAGGATGCGCTGGGCGTGATCCGCATCGGCTACAAGATCGACGGCCGGATGAACTGGCGCGACGCGTTCAACGCCGGCGCGCCGGTGCTGCCCGGGTTCGAGCGTCACGCGGCATTCACGTTGTGAGCGGAAAGGGGCAGGAGGCACCGGGAATGACGATGAGGCGGTTGTTGCGGTGGAGTTTTGTGGCGGTCCTGGGGGTGGCTTGCCTGGGCGCGCAGCCAGGCGCCGCGCGGGCCGAGACGCTGGCGGATGCGCTCGTCTCCGCCTACGTCAATAGCGGGCTCCTGGAGCAGAATCGCGCGCTTCTGCGCGCGGCGGACGAAGACGTTGCGCAATCGGTTGCCAACCTGCGTCCCATCATCGAATGGACCGCGGATGTCACGCGCGATTTCTCGCAGGCGGGTTCCAGTCTGCTGACGCGCAATTCCGGCGAGACGACCGCCAATCTCGGCATCGTCGGCTCGCTGCTGCTCTATGATTTCGGGCGCAGGGATTTTCTGACCGAGGCGGCGAAGGAAACCGTGCTGGCCACGCGCGAGGTGTTGCGCAGCGTCGAGCAAGACGTGCTGCTGACGGCTGTGCAGGCCTACATGAATGTGATCCGCAACCGCGAATTCGTCCTGTTGCGGCGCAACAACCTGAGGCTTCTGGAGGAGGAGTTGCGCGCTGCGAGCGACCGGTTCGAGGTCGGCGAGGTCACGCGCACCGATGTGGCTCAGGCCGAGGCGGCGGTGGCTCTGGCGCAAAGCGGCCTGGCGGCCGCTGAGGGTGATTTCGAGCGCGCGGTCGAAGAGTTCCGCGAGGCCATCGGGCGCGCCCCCGGCGATCTGCGCACGCCGGGCGATCTGCCGCGGCTGCGCAGTGACGTGGCTGCGGCCAAGGCGGCGGCGGTGCGTCGCCATCCCGACGTCCTGGAGGCGCAGCGCAACGTCACGGTGTCCGAGCTCAACATGCAGGCCGCCGCGGCGGCCAAGCGACCCACGCTCAACCTGACCGGGCGGCTGGGCACCACCAACGACCTTGCCGATTCCGAGTTTACACGTTCGGGCAGCGTGGGGCTGGAACTACGTGGACCCATCTACGAGGGCGGGCGGCTCACATCGCGCGAGCGGCAGGCGCGGGCACAGCGCGATCAGCGGCTGGCACAGCTTCATCTCGCAGGGCTTCAGGTCAAGCAGGACGTGGGCAACGCCTTTGCCAACCTGCGTGCTGCCCAGGCAAGGCGCGAGGCCAACCGCGAGGCGGTGCGCGCCGCGCGGGTCGCTTTCGAGGGCACGCGCGAGGAGGTGAAACTCGGCGCGCGTACCACGCTCGACGTGCTTGACGCCGAGCAGGATCTGCTCGATGCCGAGGCCAGTCTCATCTCGGCCAACGCCGATGTCGTGATCGCGGCCTATGCGGTGCTCGCGTCAATGGGGGATTTGACGGTGCGCGACCTCAACCTCGGGGTCCGGACCTACGATCCGGCGGCGTATTATGACCTGGTCAAGACCGCCCCGGTACCCTTGAGCCCGCAGGGCAAGAAGCTCGACCGGGTGTTGCGGGCGCTCGGGAAAAACTGAAAAATTTCCGAATAGGTTGTGCGAATACACCTGCGCGGGTAAACTGCTCGCGAGGCAAGAATGGTAACAGGCATGTCGGACCCGGTCGCAAATGTGGATATCGAGGATGTCCTGTCGTCGATTCGCCGACTCGTGTCGAACGGGCCGGAGAAGGATGGCAAGGCGTCGAAGGAGGCGCGCGGGGAAGAGCGGCTCGTGCTGACGCCGTCGCAGCGCATTGATGACTCAGAGCCATCGGAGAGCGGTGAACGGTCGGATCGCGCGACCTCTGCATTGGCAGGGCTGACCGAGGCCCATCCGCCTGAACCCGGGCCGTCGCTTGAGGTCGAGCCCGAGTCCGAGGAACGCGGCGCGGAAGATGACGTTGCCGATGTTCTGTCAGGGGTCGATACTGATACCGATACCGATACCGATACCGCAGCCGAGGACGATATTGCCGCGTTGTCGCTGACACTGTCTGACCAGGGTGGGGATGCGCAGGCCGAGGCTGCGCCCGGCGCGGGCGAAACCGATAGCGGCAAACCCGAAGACGGGACAGACACCCCCACCGACGACGAGGACGCCGCGCTTGAGGGGATAGCCGCGATGTTCGCCCGGCACGAATCAACCACGCCGAGCGCGTGGGAGCCCGATGGCGACGATGAGGATGCCTTTGCCGATGATGCTGCGGCCCCGTCGCTTGAATGGCGCGATGTCGATGATACCGACGAGGACGATGGGTACGACAAGATCCTCGCCGGTTCTGATCATCCCGAAGAGACAGAGCCGCGCGAGGAGGGCCGCGCGTTTGCCCGCGACTGGGATACCGAGGCGCGCGAGACGGAGGACAACGCCTTTGCCATCGAGGACGAGGCACTGCTCGACGAGGAGGCGCTGCGCGACCTCGTGGCAGAGATCGTGCGCGAGGAACTCATGGGCACGCTGGGTGAGCGGATCACCCGCAACGTGCGAAAGCTGGTGCGCCGCGAGATCCACCGCGCCCTAAACTCTCAGGATTTCGACTGATCCTCCGGCGCGATCACCGGCTCTGCCGCGAGCGACAGAAGCCGATCCACGTCGAGATGTGTCTCCAGGTGCCGGGCAAGCGCGTCGAGCGTGGTGTCGATTGCATCCTCATATAGCAAATCCGACACCGCGCCGAGATCGGCCAGGTACGCGGCGCGAAACGCGTCCTCGGCGAAAAGTCCGTGCAGGTAGGTGCCCTGAACCCGGCCATCGGGCGATTGCGCGCCTTCGCGCCGGTCGCCTACGCACAGCCAGCCGCGTTCGCAATCGGGGCCGACGGTTTCGCCCAGATGTATCTCGTAGCCCCGCACCGGCGTGCCCGAGGGCTCGTGCCGCGCCTCGGTGAGGCCCAGCCGCTTGTGCGGTTGCAGCACCGTCTCGACATCGAGATGGCCCAGCCCTTCGACCGCGCCGGGCGGGCCTTCGATCCCGTCGGGGTCGGCGACCCGGCGGCCCAGCATCTGGTAGCCCCCGCAAACGCCCAGCACCCGGCCCCTGCGCCGGACATGGGCGGCGAGGTCGATATCCCAGCCATTGGCGCGGAAATCCTCCAGGTCGGCGATGGTGGATTTGCTGCCCGCGACAAGGATCAGGTCGGCATCGGCGGGCAGGGGGCGGCCCGGCGGGATGATATCCAGCGTGACGCCCGGCTCGCCCGCAAGCGGCGTCAGATCGTCGAAATTGGCGATCCGGCCGAGCTGCGGCACGGCGATGCGGCAGGCCCCGCCCCGCGACGAGGCAAGGTCCTGCACGTCCTCGGGCGGCAGGCGCCAGGCGTGCACGAACCACGGCACCACGCCCAGTGAGGGCCAGCCGGTGCGCGCGGCGATGGCGCGTTCGCCGTCCGCGAAAAGCGAGATGTCGCCTCGGAACTTGTTGACCGCGAAGCCCCGGATCATCGCCGCATCGTCGGGATCGAGCACCGCCTGCGTGCCGACGATCTGCGCGATCACCCCGCCGCGGTCGATATCGCCAACGAGGATCACCGGCACCCCGGCGGCGCGGGCAAAGCCCATGTTGGCGATGTCACCGGCGCGCAGGTTGATCTCGGCGGGGCTGCCCGCGCCCTCCACGATGATCAGATCGGTGCTATGGCCAAGCCGGGCAAAGCTGTCGAGCACCGCACCCATCAGGCGCGGCTTTTCCCGCGTGTAGCCCCACGCGCCGAGGCTTCCAACCGGGTGGCCCTGCACGATGACCTGCGCGCCATGCGCGCCCTCGGGCTTGAGCAGCACGGGGTTCATGTGCGTCAGGGGGGTGCGTCCCGCCGCGCGGGCCTGTAGTGCCTGCGCGCGCCCGATCTCGCCGCCATCCCCGGTCACGGCGGCGTTGTTGGACATGTTCTGCGGCTTGAACGGCGCGACGCTGATCCCGCGCCGCAGGCAGGCCCGCGCCAGCCCCGCCACCAAGAGCGACTTGCCGACATTCGAGCCGGCGCCCTGGATCATGATCGCGCGCGTCATGTGGCCATCCCCGCCTGCGGCAAAGCAAAGGCCCCGCCGCGTGCGACGGGGCCGGATCGGCGATCTTGCGCCGTGACGCTCAGGCGGCTTCGGCCTGCGCTGCGGCGTGGCGGCGCTCGCTTTCCTCGCGCGACAGCGCGACCGAGGTGCGCACCCCCTTGCCGACGAATTCCATCAGCCCGGAAACGACGCGCTCGTTGGGGTCGATCCCGGCACAGGACAGCACCTCGCGCCCATCGCGCGATCGCGCCCAGCGGGCGATCTGCTCGGGGCCATTGCCGTATTTCTTGTCATCGGCGATCGCATCGTCAAGCGCGGCCAGAACCACGGCCGCAAAGAGTTTACGCGCACGGTTTCCCTGTTCGGCGTTGAAAGCCGTGCCATCAACGAAATCCTTCATGCTTCGTCCTGTTCTTATTGCTCTTGCGTTTCGGGCGTGACGGCGGTTATGACGCGTTTTGATCGATTCGGATAGAGCGTAGATGCATAGCATCTATGCAATAGGCGCATGGCTCGCGCTGCCCCGAAACGAAGTATGGGTGTCTTGCCCCCGTGCATCACGCGATATATAGGACCGCGAGACACGATATCAACCTTTTGACACGGTTCGGACCATGCCCAAGATCAACGGAAACGAGATTCGCCCCGGCAACGTGCTGGAGCATAACGGCGGCCTCTGGGCGGCGGTCAAGGTGGACCACGTCAAGCCCGGCAAGGGCGGCGCCTTCGCGCAGGTCGAGATGCGCAACCTGCGCAACGGGTCCAAGCTCAACGAGCGGTTCCGCAGCGCCGACAAGGTCGAGCGCGTGCGCCTCGAACAGAAGGATCAGCAGTTCCTCTACCAGGAGGGCGAGAACCTGATCTTCATGGATACCGAGACCTACGAACAGATCCAGCTTCCCGCCGAAATCCTCGGCGAGCGCCGCCCCTTCCTGCAGGACGGCATGACCATCACGGTAGAGTTCCACGAGAGCGAGGCGCTCAACGCGTCGCTGCCGCAAAAGGTCACCTGCCGCGTGGTCGAAACAGAGCCGGTGGTCAAGGGCCAGACCGCCGCCAACAGCTTCAAGCCTGCCGTGCTCGACAACGGGGTAAAAGTGATGGTGCCGCCCTTCGTCGGCCAGGACGAGGACATCGTCGTCAACACCGAGACGATGGAATATGCCGAGCGCGCCTGAGCGCGACCTGCCCTGACGCCCCTAACGCCCCAACTCGGCCAGCGTCAGCGGGCAGGGGGTACCGTCGTAAAACACGTCGAGAATCGCGCGAAACTCCGGCCCGCCCCCGGCGGCGTCGAATAGCGTGGCCGAGGACCGCAGCTTGAGCGCATCCGTCCTCCCGAGGACCGCCTCCGCGCTTTTATCCTCATGAGACAGCATGGCGCGCGCGGCCTCGTGCAGGCGCGGCCCAAGCACCGGATGCGCGAGATAGTCCCGCGCCTCCTCCAGCCCCGTGATCCCGTAATACTTTGCCGTGAGCGACCGGCCGAGCGCGGCGAGTTGCGGAAAGATGAACCACATCCAGTGCGTCATCTTCGCCCCCGCTCGTAGCTCGGCCCGCGCGGCGGGCCAGCTGCCCTCCTGCGCTTTGACGAAGCGAGAGAGGTCAGACGCGGGCGTCATTACCTTACCATATAGTGGGGCAGGGCGGTTCGTCCAGACGGGTGGCCCCGCCTGGCCGCGCCGATGGGCAAGCCGCGCCGATGGGCAACAAGAGGCACCGCCGGGCGGGGCGTGGGGCGAGAGGAGTTCGCTGCGCTATGACGAAGTTGCTGGCGGAGTACGCGATAGTGGGTTGGCACCACCAATACCGTCCTGTCGAGCACATCGCCCGGACCTTGACCCTGACGGAATGGAGCAAACAGCGCGCGGTGGGAATCAGCGCCGCAGGCGCGCCGTGGCGCGGCGTTCCATCCCGCCTGTCGGGATGGCAATGCAATCGCCGTCTAGCGGTCGACCATCCACCTCAAGCTCAACGCGACCGGAGCCGATCCGGTCGGGATCTTCGATGGTAATGATCAATATCCCGTCCGGGCCCTTTACCCTGACCTCTGCACCGCCCCAGTCCCTGGGGAGCCGCGGGGTGATCCTGACAGCACCGCGTTGGAGGCTCAGGCCGAGAATTCCCTCGACGGCGAGTTGCCATGTCCAGCCTGCGGCGCCTGTGTACCATGTCCAGCCGGCCTGACCGATCCCGGGTTCGGCACCGCGCACGTCGGCCGGCACGACATAGGGTTCCGCCCGGTAGAGGTCGGCCCTGATGAGGTCGTCGGTGCGGCGGATGGGGTTGATGAAATCGAAAATGCGATGGGCCTCGTCGCCATTGGCCAGCCGCGAATGGGCCAGACCCAGCCAGGCCGCCGCATGCGTATACTGGCCGCCATTTTCCCGCACACCCGGCGGATAGGCGCGGATATAGCCCGGATCGCGCGGTGTCCGGTCGAAAGGCGGCGTCAACAGACGCGCCAGCCGCGCATCATCATCGACGAGGCGCCCGGTCGCGGCAGCGACGGCCATGGCGGTTCGATCCGAAGCGGGGCCGCCGGCGAGTGCTGCCCAGGACTGCGATATGCTGTCGATCTGGCATTCGTCCGACGTCTTCGAACCCCATGGCAGGCCGTCATCGGCAAACGCCCGCGCGTACCATTCGCCATCCCAACCCGCTGCGTCGGCAGTCCGGCGCAGATCATCGGCGCGTACCTTCCAGATGTTATGGAGGTCGTTGCGTCCGGTTTCCGAGGCAAGGTCAGCGAAGGTGTCGGCGCAGACAGCCGCGAACCATCCGAGCCACACGCTTTCGCCACGCCCTTCGCTGCCAACCCTGTCCATGCCATCGTTCCAGTCCCCGGTGCCAATCAGTGGCAGTCCATGAGCGCCCTTCGTGACGCCACGATCCATTGCCCGCCGGCAATGCTCGAAGAGCGAGGCGCGCTCCGCGCCCGCCTCGAACAGGGCGTAGCGGTCTTCCTCGTCAGTCCCCAGCGGCGGGGCGGACAGAAACGGGATTTCCGCGGCGAGGATGGAGGTGTCCCCGGTGGCCGTTACGTATCGGCCGGTTGCATATACCAGCCACAGCAGATCGTCCGAGCAGTGCGTTCGCACACCTCGCCCCAGAGGGGGATGCCACCAATGCAGCACATCGCCCTCCTCGAACTGCCGCGACGCACAATCCAGAATATGCGCCCGCACGCGTTGCGGCTCGGAAAACAGCAGCGCCATCATGTCCTGAAGTTGGTCACGGAAACCGAAGGCTCCCCCGGCCTGCTGGAACCCGGCGCGCGCGAAGACGCGCGATGCAAAGGTCTGGTTGAGGAGCCAGCGATTGACCATGAGGTCGAAAGCCGGGTCGGGGGTGGTAACCCTGACGGTGCCGAGCCGGCGCTGCCAGACGGCATCGTTTTCGACAAGTGCCTGTTTGGCCGTCTCGACGTCACTCCAATGCACCGCGAGGCGCGCCGCTTCGGCGGGATCGCTTCCGTCTCCAAGCACGAAGACGACCTCCTCTGTCGCACCGGCGGCCAGGTCGATATGTACTTGGAATGCTGCGCAGGGGTCGGCGACATCGCTGAGCGCTCCGTCGAGTCCCCAGGCCGTGAGGCCGGTCGGTCGGGCTGGATCACCCTGCCGACCGAGGAACGCCCGGCGGTCACAGGTCAGGCTGTGCGGTGGCCGGCTGGCGGCGAGAAACGCCGTGCGGTTGCCGAACTCGGGATTCCATCCATTGCGTGCGATCAGCGCCCGACTTTCGAAATCGAAACCGCAAACCACGTGTGGCCGCGCGGTACTGGACATCGACCCAAGCAACCAGTGGGCATAGTAGGTGACCGTGAGCCGCCGGTCACGATTGCCGGGATTGGTTAGAGTCAGCAGCGCCAGCTTCACAGGCGCATCGGGCGGGACGAAGACAGTGAGGCGCTGTTCGAGACCTTCTTCGTGGCGCTGCCAGGTCGTCGCGCCCGCGCGGTGGCGGATCTGGCAGGTCGCATCGCCGCCGGCAGGCAGCGGGGTCGGTGTCCAGATATGCGCTGTTTCCTCATCGCGCAGATAGAGCGCCTCGGACTGCGGATCGGCAACCGGGTCGTTCGAACATGGCGTAAGGCGATGCTCGCCGCTGTTGATGCACCAGCTGAAGCCCAGCCCCGCTTCCGAGACGATGGTGCCGAAGCTCTCATTACCCAGCACGTTGCACCACGGTGCTGGCGTCACCTGTCCACCCTCCAGGTGGATTGCATAATCGCCCTCTGTCGGGGTGAACCCACCGAGAGAATTGTCGAAGGCGAGGTTTTCGGGGCGCATGAGGGGCGGCGCGGGTACAGGATCAGACGGTGGTGCGCCGACCGGCTGGAAACGCGGCGGCGCGGTGCGTCCCGATCGCGGCGGTGTCACCGCTTGGGTCAGTGATGTGGCCGCTCCGTCAAGAGACACCCCGGCCGTGGCCTCGAGCGTCCGGCGCTCGGCTGCATCGAACCGGTCCGCCGCCAGAAGATGAATGCCCCCCGGCCCGCCCAGACCGTGGGGTGCGTTCGCGTCGCGAAGAGCGGCAAACAGCAGGTCGCGGGTTGGCTCCTGATAGCCTGAAGCGCCTTCGCGCAGGATCACCAAGTCCGCACGAAGGCCATGCCTCAGCCACCACTGATGCGCCCGGATGATGATCGGCAGAAGCTGTGCATGCGTGTCGTCGACAGCCCGCACAAGGATGATCGGCAGATCGCCCGACAGCCCCATGCTCCAGAGCAGCGGCTGGGCCGGAAGATCCGTCTCCGACGCCGCCGCCAATGCGAGCGGGGGCGGTCGTGGGAAAACGAGATCGTGGCACAGGGCCTGTGCCTCGGCCAGCGCGCGGGAATCGAGCCCGAGGCGTTGCGCTTCGAGTGCCGCAGATCGCTGCGCGTCTTCCATGACCCAGTCGAGTGCCGGCGGGGATGCGTAGCGTTCGGCGATCTCGAGCGCCGTCTCGCGTGAGCCGGCCGCGATCGTCACGAAATCAACCCGCGCGCGTGCCCCGGGCGCCAGGACAACGCGCGCCCGCAGGGCCATGACCGGATCGAGCGTCCATCCGGTGGCACCATCCAGCGGGTCGATCGCGCCCGGTGGCCGTTCGGGGTCGCCGTGCCTGGCGAGAAACCTTCTGCGGTCTGTCTCGAAACCTGCTGGTGTCACCGCGGAATCGCTCGGCAGAAGGCTATGAATGAGGACCGGCGGCTGATCGGCGGGTCGTCTCGGGCGCCGCTTGAAGATTAGCGTGTTCTGGCCATCGAGGCGCTCGCTGTGGACGAAGAGCTTGCTGAAGGCAGGGTGCCGCTCATGAGCGTGCGCAGGCGCAAGCACGACCTCCGCATAGCTTGTCACATCGACCTCGCGTGTCCTGTCACTTTCGTTGGAGAGCGTAACGCGACGGATTTCCACGTCGTCGCCCGGCGCAATCGCGATCTCGAGGTTCATCGACAAACCTTCCGCGCGCTCGTGGAACTCGACCTTGTGGGCATGGAACGTCGTCTCCGACGTCCCGCCCACGCTGCGACCGCCGAGCGAGCGGACCGTCCCTCTGTCGCGCTCGCTGACATAGATGCGCGAGTCTCCGCCACGGTTGACATCGTCGCCCGTCCATCGTGTGAGCGATTGGCCGCGCCACCAGAGCGCCCCGCCTCCGGCGTCGGTTATCCAGGATGCGAGGCTTCCGTTGCCGATGGCATGGAGTTGAGGGCCCGGCTGGTTGCGTGCCGTCCAACCATGCAGCGCCGGTGTCGGCGTACGTGAAAGGTCGGGCGCCGCGGTCTCAGCATCGGTCGCCTGCTCGGGCGGAAACTCCCACGGGACACGCTCCTGCAGCAGCAGCTCGGTGGCGCGCATGCGCGGCTCGCGACCGAAACGCCTGATCAGTATGTTATCGTTCAGCGCGTTGCCAATGGCGGCGGAAATCATACCTTGGTGGTGGGCAAAATAGGCGCGGACAGGCGTGAAACCGCCTTTCTTTGGCCGCCGGTCCGGTGTGAAATCGGCAGCCTCGAAGAATCCGTATCGGTCACGCAGGCCGAGCTGGTCCAGCCGACGAAGGTTGGAGGCGGCGAGCCGCGGCGCGACGGCTAGCGCCAGCGCGCTCGCATAGGGCGCTACAACGTAGTCCTCGGACAGGCCGCGCTTGAGACCAAGACCCGGCACCCCGAATGCCTGGTACTGGTAGCGATGCGAGACGTCACGGGCGGAATAACCCGATTCCGAGACCCCCCAGGGCAGGCCGAGCTTGTCACCATAGTGCCGTTGCGCGGCAACAGCGGCACGTTCGCTCTGACCCAGAAGCCGCCCCGCGTCGCTCGGCAACAGTAGAGCGGGCATGAGATATTCGAACATCGACCCATTCCAAGACAGCGTCGTCAGCGCGCCGACTGCCTTGGCGATTGGGCGCCCCAGATGAAACCAGTGTTCGACCGGCACATCGCGCTTGGCGATTGCGAAATAGCTTGCCAGTCGGGCCTCGCTTGCCAGCAGGTCGTAGTGGTGTTGGTCCAGTCGGTCGGAGTCGAGATTGTAGCCGATAACGAAGGTTCTGGTTTCCGTATCGTAGAGAGACCGAAAATCCATGCCGAAGGCGCGCGCTTCCGCGCGGACCGCGCATTGCGTGAGGCCGTCGGAGAGATCGCGGCAGGCAGCATCGCCCCGGTCGAGCGCCGCGATCATCTCTGCAATCCAGCGGCGGCTCTCGGCATCCGCTGGTACAAGTTCGGAGAACGCGGAGCGCGCCCGGCCGATCCTGTCGGCCATTTGATTAATCGGAGTGTCTGGCGGCGGTAGCGCCTTCAGCAGTTCCGCCACCCCTTCAAGTCCGGCCGGCGGCGTATAGGCCATTTCTCTCCATGGCTCCAACACGTCGAGATCCCGTCGCATGGTCTGCAGGTGGTGATCGGTCCGCTCCAGCCACAGAAATATCTCGTGCGGATCGGCTTTGACGTTCGACTCCACCGACTTGGCGACGAGCACCTGAACCTGTCGCCACTCTTCCGAGCCGATCTCGTCCAGCGCTGACCGCCAATTCCTCGGCTGGCTTCGGATGTCCGGAATCTTGCCGACAATGATGTCGAGCCAACCGCAGATCGCCCTTCGGTCGGCCTCGGGCAATACCGACAGAGCCTCACGCAGCAAGTTGAGTGCGTCGCCAAAACCGTCCCAAAGTTTCGGAGACAGCATCGGCCCCGTCACGGCCTCGCTGCAGCCTTGGCGCAGCGTCAGCAGGCTGACTGCCAGATTGCCGCTGTCCACCGTCGAGACATACCGCGGCGCGAGCGACTTGAGTGTCTTCGTGTCGAACCAGTTGAGTGTGTGGCCGGCATGGCTCTCCAGCCGATCGAGCGTGCCAAGGGCGGCGGACATCCGCGCGGAGAGATCACGAAGGCCGATATGTCCCAGATCCCACGCCGTCAGCGCTGACAAGAAGAACATCCCGACATTGGTCGGGGAAGAGCGGTGTGCGATCTCCTCGTGCGGGCTCGCCTGATAGTTGTCGGGTGGCAGCCAATTGTCATCGGGACCGGCAAACGTCTCGAAATAGAGCCAGGTGCGGCGCGCGATCAGGCGCAGGTAGAGCCGGTCTTCGGGCCGCAGGGTTTCCGCCGCCCTTTGCGGCTTCCGGCTGATGATCCGTGCGATCTCGGGCGAGACGAACCACAAGAGGAGCAGCGGTGCCGCACCGGTCAGGGAAGCGGGATCGATCCGGGCAAGCAGCAGGGCGATCGCGGTGGCGATCAGAGGGGCTGCAGCCATCTCCCGCCAGATGCCGAGCCGGGTTTGCGAAACCTCCGTCGCGGAATGGGCGGCTGACGTCCATTCCAGCAGCCGGCGTCGCGAGACGTAGACGCGTTGGAGCGTTCTCGCGATCGCCTCGATCGCCGTCGCCGCCTCGTAGGCCAGGAAGATGATCGCCAGCAGCCAGCGCCCGGCGTGATCCGCCAGATGTCGCAGGGTGCTCCGCGTGGCGCCCCGCCTGCGCCCGCGCGCGAGGCCGGTAATGAGGTCGGTGAAGAGGTATGCGCCCGGCGCGGCAACCGTCAGCACCGTCCAGATCAGGGCCTGTCCCGGCAGCGCGAGCCAGCCCGCAACCGCGAATGCGACAAGTGCCGGGGGGATGAGGCTGCGGCGCAGATTGTCAAATATCTTCCAACGGTCGAGCGCCGAAAACCGGTTGGGACGGCGCGTGTCGTCGCGGCCCGGTGCGGTTCTGCCCAGCCACGGCGTGAGCTGCCAGTCGCCCCGGATCCAACGAAAGGCGCGACGGGCATAGGCAAGATAGTTGGCGGGAAAGTCCTCATAGAAGACGATGTCGCTGGCAAGCGCTGCACGGCCGTGAAGCCCCTCGAACAGATCGTGGCTGACGATCGCGTTCTCCGGTACGCAGCCATGCAGGCATCGATGGAACGCGGCGACGTCGAAGGCACCCTTGCCGGTGAATATTCCTTCGCCGAATAGGTCCTGATAGACGTCCGAGACCGCCCGGCTGTAGATGTCGATCGCGGTATCGCCAGTATAAAGGCGGGTGAACAGCGACCGATCGCCGGCATTGGGCAAGATCTCGACCCGGGGCTGGATGAAGGTATAGCCGCGGCGCGGTCTTCCCGTCGCGGGGTCGAACTCGACACGGTTCAGCGGATGGGCCAGCGTCCCCAGGAGCCGGTTGATGCTGTTGGGCGGCGCCGTGGTGTCGGCGTCGAGCGTCACAACGAAGCGCGCCCGGCGCAGCCGGTCGACATCGCCTTCGCGCAAGGAGAAGGCATCGGGCCGGTGACCCAGGATGAGGCCTGTCAATTCCTCGAGCTTGCCGCGCTTGCGTTCCCATCCCATCCAGCAGCCTTCGGCGGAATTCCAGCGGCGTCCCCGGTGGAGGAGTACGAACGGCGCATGGTCGGCGTAGCGCGCGTTGAGGCGGCGCACGCCAGCTAGCAGAGCCGCCTCGATCGACACGTCTTCCGGCATGCTTTCTGCATCCGCGTCCGCGAGGTCGCTCAGCAGTGCCATGCGGATGAACGGATCGGGGTTCGACAGCCAGTGCGTCTCAAGCCGCTCAATGAGCGGTTCGACCTCGACCGCCTTGCGCAGGATCACCGGCATCACCAAGACCGCGTCGCAGCCGCTGCCCAGCCCGTGTTCGACGTCGAGCTTCGGCAGCACCCGGGGCGGGACCAGTCGGGTGACGAGCCAGTGCGTGAAAGTCACGCTGACGATCATCGCGGGCGCGAGCGACAGCACGAGTCCGATGACCCACGCCACCAGGCTGGCGTCGTAGATGGCGAGCAACTGCACAGGCAGGATCATCGCGGCAATGGCGAAGCCTGCCAGCGCCCCGGCATAGCTCCTGCCGGGATGATTGATGATCCAGCGGCGCAGGGCATCACCCCCCCTGGTCCGAAAGCCGACCCTCCGCTCGAGCTCCGCCCGCCCTTCTGCGACCAGCCAGCATCCGACATGCCCGAGGCGAAGCGCGCCTGCATGGGCACGCGTCAGGGTCAGCGCGGTCTCTGCGACATCCCACTCGGACACCTGTGCGCCGTCCGCGATCTCCTCGACGGCCTTGCGGTATCGGTCCCGCGTGTCGAAATCCATGGTCGAATAGACGCCGGCAGGATCATCCCGCAGGATCGCTTCGATACGGCTGACCTGATCGAAGAACGACTTCCATGAAGTGTTCGACACCGCCACGAGGGCCGAAATCGCGCGCGAGACGCCTTCAGTCGGGTCGAGCGTCTCGCGACGCGTCATTCGCGGCGTCGGTTCGAATGGTGGGGCAAGTTCAGGCAAAAGCTGGGAAAACGAATGAACGAGCGTCTCCAGGCAGGCGAGGCGCAGCATCGTCGGAAACGCCCAGAGTTCGGCAGTCGTTAGCGGCCCGTCCTGCTGATAGGCTCTGACGAACTCCACCGTGCCCGCAAGGCTGACCTGCATATGCGCGACATCGAGTATGCCTTGCGCCATCCCCATGATGCGCGGAATTCCGTGATACTCGGGTGCGGCAAGCCGGGGCAACCGGCGGTAGAAGCCGGTCGGGAGATCCTCGCGAACCTGCCGAATAGCGCGCCGCACCTGAAACTCGTTGTCGAGCAGCCACTCCGAGGCCTTGGCGGCATCCGGCGAGGCCTCGCGGCAATGGCGGCGCGCGCGATCCAGCCAAGGAAGGATGACGGAGAGTTTCCGCCAGACGAGAGCCGGCTCGGGCCGGCCCTTCTCGATATCATGCCGCGCTCGGATCGTTACGGCGGCAAGCTCCAAATCGCTGTCCGCCGCGACGAGGCGTTTTTCCCAGGGCGCCGCCGCCGGTGTCACAACAACGCCCGGCTTGGCAGCCTCGCGGTAATGGCTTCGTCTGATTTCCCGTAAGCCATTGCCGGGTTTCCCTGATGTCCCCGCACGAGCAGGATCGGGATGTTCATGTGGTTGATCAGATAATCGGCGACGCTGCCCACCGACATGTCCGGATGTCCGCTCTGGCCGGTGCAGGAAAGCACCATGAGGTCGGCATGCTCTTCTACCACCGCGCGCGCCAGCGCATGGCGGGGATCGCCGCTTGGCAATACCCGTATTCCCGTCGCTGGGGCTGCGGGCAACTGGAATCGGACTCGTTTCAAATAGTGCTCGCCGGTACGCTCGTTGCGGCGGCGCAGCTGGTCGCGCAAAGTGATGGTCTCCGCTTCGGGCGGGCCCGCCTCGGTGAGATCGACACTCGGGGCCGCATGGACGAGCACGATCTCGGCGTCGTGGGCGGCCGCGATCCTCAAGCCAAGCGGCAAGGCCGATTCCGATCGTGACGAGCCGTCGAGCGGTATCAGCACCCTGCGATACCGTATCGGCGCGTCTACGACCTGCGACGGCGGGACAATCAGCACCGAACCGTTGACGACCCCGGCGACCCGACGCACGGTGCCGCCCAACCCGGCGAAGGATCCATTGCTTTCGCCACTCCGACCCAGCACGGTCAGTTCTACCGCATTGTCGCGCGCCCAGGCGCAGATGCGCCCGGCGGCCGGTCCGTCGATGACCACCGTATCGGTTTGCAAGCCACCAAAGTGCGATGCGCGCTCGCGCAAGTCAGCCTCCACATCGCGGTGGCGCATTGCCCACTCCACCGGGTCCATCGGCGACTGTTCCGCCGACGCCTCGAGAACGCGCAGGACGGTCAGTCGTGCCTTGACCGCCAGGGCCATCGCGGCGGCGTGCGCCAACACTGCATCCGCAAAGGATGACGCATCGACACAGGCCAAGACATGGCGAAGACCCTGATGATAGGCATGCGGACAAGACGGCAGAGTCCGCGTCATGTTATGCTTCAGGGCTTCACGCTCGGTCATGGTGTGCTCCTGCCAAGATAGTGTAGCAATCCACATGATGCCGCAATCCATGATCGAGTGAAGGCCTCGATCTCACCCTCCGCAGGTAATACTCGGAGACCGCCTGTGTAGCGCCGCTCAGTAAAGAACGGCACTGCCGAGGTGTTCAGTCCCGGCATTTGGTGGATCGGGGCGGGCATGAGCATCAGACCCGACAAGATGAATTTCCTGAGCTTGTTGGCCTCACCAATCCTTCGTGGTCATAGTCCGGGAAAGAGCATACACTAAGCTCAAATCGTGCGTCGGCGATCAGAGGGGGATGGTGAACCGAACAGTTGCCAGCCTTCCGGGCTGCTACATGCAGTATCTTTAGTTTTTTCAGGAGTTGGTAGAGTGACAAGTAAATTCGTGACCCATGCGCGCATTCTTTCCGGTGCGCTGATCGTGATCCTGGCCACCGGGGCAGTGGCGCCGGCGAAGGCTCTCGATACGGATGCACTGAAATCGGCTGCCGCAGCAGGAGATACCGCAGCCCAGCGCAAGCTGGGGGAGGCGTTGGTCTTTGGCAGCGACGGTGTGGCGCAGGACGTTGCGCAGGGCCTGAAGCTTCTGGGCGAGGTCGCCGCGGCGGGGGATGTGCAGGCCAAGGCCAGCCTCGGGAAGATCCTGATCGACGGTTATTACACCGGAGCCCAGCCAGAGCGCGCGCAGCAACTTCTGGAGCAGGCGGCGAATGCCGGAAACCGGTTGGCGCAGATGACCCTTGGCGAGGCGTTGCTGTGGGGGCACAACCTGAAGCCCGATCCGCCGCGCGCCAAGACCCTGCTGCAGGCCGCAGCCAAGGCCGGCGATCCCGAAGCCCGACGGATTCTGGGCGAACATTTGGTAGGCGGCTGGGTTCTGAAACCCGACGTCGAGGCGGGCCTCGCGCTGCTTGAACAGGCGGTCGCTGCGGGCGACGACAAGGCGATGGTCTCGCTTGGCGGGTTATTGCTGAACGGCACGGGCGTGAAGCCGGACGTGTCGTGGGCGCGGGCGCTGTTCGAAGAGGCTGCAAAGGCTGGAAATGGCGAGGGGCTTGAGAGCTACGGCACCCATCTTTTGTGGAGCAACCGCAGCCCGGCGCAGGCCGAAGACTATCTTCGGCGCGCTGGCGAAATGGGGCGTGGTTCTGCCTGGAGCACTTTGGCCGAGGGGGCGATGTACGGCTATCTCGGCCGCCGATCCCGGTCCAAGTTCGACGGCTATGCCGAGAATGCGCGCGCCGCCGGCGAGGAAATGGTCCCGGTGTTCGAGGCCGAGCGGCTGACATGGGGCATCAGTATGCGCGCCAGCGGGCCCGAGGCCATCGCGGTCTTGGAAAAGGCGGCGGACGACGGCAACGCGACGGCGGCCAGCTATCTGATCGCGCTGGTCCGTGGCGGCAACCACTACAATGTGCGCAAGCGGCCAGAGCAGGCCCGGGCCTATCTCGAGCGCTACGCGCCGCTGCTCGGCCCCGCCAAGAGCGCTCAGTTCGCCTTTACCATTGATGCGGCAAGCAAGCGGCAGATCGCGGACCTTCCCAAGCTCAAGGCGGTCTACGATAGCCATCCGGAATGGCGCTCGCTCTGGTTTGGCAAGCAGATCTACGCCGCCAACGAGAACCTCGCGATCTATATCGTGCAATCGAAGATGAAAGGCGATGGGCTCTATGTCGGCACGGTCAACGGCTACGCCACGGAGACGACGCTGCGTGCGATGGGGCGCGCCTGCCACCGCTTGCCGGATGCCACGCGCTGCGACGATAGCGTGATGCATCCGGACGTCGTCGGGGCGTTGCTGGCCCGTTAGGCAAGGCATTGAACTGCAGGCAGTGAGCGATGCGATGCGGCCCCGGGAGCGCCCGCCCTCGTCATGCCCTGCGAAGAGCGCGTTCTTCCGACCCGCGGTCATGTCGGCGGTTACGATGAGCCTGAAGTCCTCCCCCGAGAAATCATGCTGACCTGTTCCCCTGACGCTGACGGGTCATAGGACGTGGCCTCCATTCTTGCCTTGTCCTCGGCGGCAAAGGCTTGGAGCAACGCCTTGCCGACCATGGCATGGAGGTCGTCCGCGCTGAGATTGTTGATCAGCGCGTCCATGGGAAGCTGGGTCAATGGACGTGTCGCCTCGGGCGGCGGCAGGTCCGACAGGTTGATCGGCAACAAAACCTGCTGGACGACCTGGGATTGCCCGGACGCCCATCCGTCACGGATCATATCGATGCGTTCGAAGCGGCTCTCGTCGAGGGCGCGGTGGATTGCCTTGGCAATTGTGTCGGCCAGTTTCGGATTGCCGGGTGCGTGCGAGGGCAGCTGTGTGATCGCCCCAAGCGCCTTGACCGCGGCCTGACGGGCGCTCGAGGCCGCAAGCAAGCCATCATGGGTGCCGCAATCGTAGCGGGTGCCCGAAAACCGGAACGCCGTCAGCGCCACGGACTGGGTTGCCATGGCAATTGCATCGGTCAACTGAAACTCGCCCCCGGCGCCTTTCGGCGTGCGGCCCAGAATGTCAAAGATCTCCGGCTCCAGAATATAGCGCCCGACCGCGGCGATGGACGAAGGCGCCTGGCCAAACGGCGGCTTCTCCACCATGCCGGTCACGGGAATTCAGTTGCCGGTCACGGAGCCGTCCAACTTGAATATCCCGTAGTGGCAGGCATCTTGTTGAGACACTTCCATCGCGGCGATCATTTGCCCCCCTTGATAGTGATCGACCATTTCGGAAATACAGTTGCGCCCCATGATGACGTCATCCGGCAGAATGATGCCGAACGGTCCCGGCAAGGTAAGTCCCTTGCAACACAGGATCGCATGGCCAAGACCCAGCGGTTGGTTCTGGGACACATAGAGGATCTCAGGGGAGCTTTGGACCGTGTCCGTGCCGACCAGCCCTGCGGTGGATGCCACTGCGGTATGACCAAGATATTCAAGGATGGCCGCTTTCGCGGGACTGACAACCACGATGATCCGGTCAGCGCCAGCTTCGATCGCCTCGTCGATGGCAAACTGGATGACCGGTCGGTCATAGACTGGCAGAAGCTCTTTCGCGGTTACCCGGGTTGCTGGCAGCATCCGTGTGCCCGTGCCCGCGGCGGGAATGATGATCGTCTTGAGTCCACTGGTTGGATGGGCCATGGGCGGCCCCCTCGCCACGCTGCGACTTACGCGATCCCCCGACAGTGCGGAATTGCTGCACGAGCGTCGGGGCGATCGAGAACGAACATGAAACATAACATTTAACGCGCAGCGAAGATAGCCACCAGAAACCCAGGTAACCCAAGACGACGAGAATAATGACGACGGCTCCGACGACAGATAAAGTTGTTCGTTTGTCTCTCGCTTCTCTAGCGACCCGATCTTTCGTCGCCGCGCCCCGATGGATCGCCGCGCGCTCGACCACGAACAATGCTCGCCGAACGTTGATTTAGATCAGTTTTCCGCTGATGGATCTGCGGCAGTGTGAAGAGAGTTGCGGCTGCGCGCTGCGACGTCACAAGCTGTCGCCGCAATCGGGTAGGAGAGTCGAATGAAGATTGCCATGATCGGGACCGGATATGTCGGCTTGGTATCGGGCGCCGGCTTTGCGGAGTCGGGCCATTACGTGGTATGTGTTGACAAGAACGCGAACAAGGTTGCGTCGCTGGCCGAGGGTATCATGCCGATTTATGAACTGGGTCTGGACGCACTCGTCGCGCGCAACGCTCAGGCGGGACGGCTCTCTTTCACGACAGATATGAGCACGGCGGTTCGGGATGCCGATGCCGTATTCATCGCGGTCGGGACACCGAGCCGCGGCAACGATGGCCACGCCGATCTTTCCGACGTTTTCGATACCGCAGCAGAGATCGCCCATGCGCTGACGGGGTATGCGGTCATCGTAACCAAATCGACAGTTCCCGTGGGCACAAGCCGCAAGATTGAGGAGATCATACGGTCTATCCTGCCTGACGGAGAATTCGACGTTGCGTCCAATCCCGAGTTCCTGCGCGAAGGTACTGCCATCGAGGATTTTCGTCACCCCGACCGGGTTGTGGTGGGTTGCGATACCGAGCGGGCGCGCAAAGTGCTGCTCGAAGTATATCAACCACACCACCATGCGCGCGAAACGCCGATGATCTTTACTACGCGAGAGACGTCAGAACTGATCAAGTACGCGGCCAATGCTTTTCTCGCGACCAAGATCACCTTCATCAACGAGATGGCGGACATCTGTGAGAAAGTTGGTGGCGATGTGAAGGAGGTCGCGCGAGGCATGGGCCTCGATCGTCGCATTGGGCGAGCGTTCTTGAATGCGGGGCCCGGGTACGGAGGGTCGTGCTTTCCGAAGGACACGCTGGCGCTGCTCAAGACATCTCAGGACGTAGGCGCGCCGACGCACATCGTCGAAACCGTCGTGAACGTTAATGCGGCCCGCAAGCATGCAATGGCAAAACGGATCGAAGCGGCGTTCGGCGGCGTGAAAGACAAGACCGTCGCCGTGCTCGGCCTGACCTTCAAACCCGACACCGACGACATGCGCGACGCACCGAGTCTCGTGATCATTCCGTATCTCCAATCCTGCGGCGCGCGAATTCAGGCCTATGATCCGCAAGGCGGCAAGGAAGCGCGCTCGCGCCTCGATCTGGACATCTGCAAGACCGCAGACGACGCCCTCAGCGGCGCTGACGGCGTGGTGATCCTAACGGAATGGAAGGAGTTTCAAGCGATTGACCTGGCGAATATGAAGACTCTGCTGAAGCGTGCGTTGGTGGTGGATCTGCGAAACATCTACCCCCCCGAGAAGATGGCGGCCGCCGGGTTTACCTACTGGAGCATCGGGCGGCCCTCAATTTCAAACACCCCGGATCTGGCGTCTCAATCTGGCACAAACGGAAAGCAAGGTAGTTGATAAAGGAAAGAGCTCGGCGCGGCACATCCAAGCGCAGAATCCTGATTAGTGGCGGAGCCGGGTTCATCGGCTCGCATCTTTGCGATCGCATGGTGCGCGAAGGCCATGACGTGATCTGTGTCGACAACTACTTCACCGGCGCAAAAAGCAATGTCTCCCATCTTCTGGGCTTTCCCAATTTCGAAATCCTACGTTTCGATGTGCGTGATCCTCTCCGGCTGGAAGTCGACGAGATCTACAATCTCGCCTGCCCGGCTTCGCCTCATCACTATCAGCTGCAACCCGTTCGTACGATCGAGACAAGCGTGATGGGCACCATCAATCTCCTGCGCCTCGCGCGAGAGACCGGGGCCACCTTTCTGCAGGCTTCGACCAGTGAAATCTATGGAGACGCGCAGGTTCAGCCGCAAAGCGAAACCTACTACGGCCACGTCAATCCGATTGGACCGCGCGCCTGTTATGACGAAGGCAAGCGCTGCGCTGAAACCATCTGCTTCGACTATCATCGGCAGTATGGTGTCCGCATAAAGGTCGTCAGAATCTTCAATACCTATGGCCCGCGACTGTCGCCCGCCGACGGACGGGTCGCCTCGAATTTCATCCTGCAGGCGTTGCGCGACAAGCCTATCACAATCTACGGCGATGGCTCACAGACGCGCTCGCTTTGCTACGTGGACGATATGATCGGCGGCCTCGCCGCGATGATGGATTCGAACGACGATGTGACCGGCCCCATCAATCTCGGCAACCCTGACGAGCACACGATCCGCGAGATTGCGGATCTGATCATGTCGCTTACCGACTCCAAATCAAAGATCACATTCGGCCCCGTGCCGGAGGATGATCCTCATAAACGACGACCCGACATTTCGCTTGCGATCGAGAAGCTGAACTGGCGCCCCACTGTTGAGCTCGAGACAGGACTGGCGCGCACGATCGGCTATTTCCGGCGCCAGTTCTCAATGGACATGCCTGGCTGAAGGAGCGAATACATGAATGCGCGTTGTCGGAACAAACCGGCATGTGGTGGGCAGGGGGCCCTCGCCGCGCTTGGCATGACCGAACCCGGCCCATTCGGGCACTTCAGGACGCGCCCCGAGACCACCCATGCGGGCGAATTGCCGGGCTGGCAGCCCGGCGTGCGCTCGGCGAGGGGCCGGACCGGACGATCGCCTGTTTCCGCAACGAAATCCGCACGGCGACCGGGATGATGTCTGAGTTGGATACCTGATGCTTGAAGGTCTGCCCGTTTTGGTTACTGGCGGCGCGGGGTACATCGGGTCGCATACCTGCAAGGCGCTGGCAGCGGCGGGCGCCCGGCCGGTGGTGTTCGACGACCTCTCGACCGGGCATCGCGATGCGGTGCGCTGGGGGCCTCTCGTCCGCGGCGACGTGCGCGACCGGGGAGCGGTGGCAGCGGCGCTGATGCGCCACGAAATTTCCTGTGTTCTGCATTTCGCCGGCAAGGCCTATGTCGGCGAGTCGATGCAGGATCCGGGCAAGTATTACGACAACAATGTCGGCGGCATGATCGGCCTTCTTGCTGCCTGCACCGAGGCCGGGGTGGGGCGCGTCGTGTTTTCGTCGAGCTGCGCCACCTACGGTCTGCCTGAGCGCCTGCCGATCACCGAGGACACGCCCCAGCGCCCGATCAACCCATATGGCCGCACCAAGCTGATCTGCGAGCAAATGCTGCGCGACCACGGCAGCGCCCATGGGCTGCACCATGTCAGCCTGCGCTATTTCAACGCCGCCGGCGCCGACCCAAAGGGCGAGATCGGCGAGCGGCATGACCCCGAAACCCACCTGATCCCGCTGGCGCTGATGGCCGCTTCGGGGCAGGGCCCGGCGCTGAAGGTCTTCGGCACCGACTATCCCACGCCCGACGGCACCTGCGTGCGCGACTATATCCATGTTGCCGATCTTGCCCGCGCCCATGTGCGCGCGGTCGAACACCTGATGGCGGGGGGCGCGAGCCTGGCGCTGAACCTCGGCTCGGGGCGCGGGTTTTCGGTCCGCGAGATCACTGCCGCGATCGAAGCGGCGACCGGCCGTGCGGTCCCGGTCGAGGATGCGCCGCGCCGGCCGGGAGACCCGCCGGAACTGACGGCCGATGCCGGCCTGGCGGCGCGGCTGTGGGGCTTTCGCGCCGGGCGGTCTGACATCGCCGATATCGTGCGCGACGCGGCCCCCTGGTTCGGGTTGGGAGGCGGCGATGGGGACAAGGTCTGATCGCCCCGGCCAGCGTCTTCTGAAACCGCTTCTGAGCCGGCGGCAAAAGTGGATCTACCGCGGCTATACGCTTGTCTGGGTGCTGGCCGCGCTCTTCTTCTGGGGATGGTGGCTGCAACCCGATCATATCCTCGATCCGTGGCTTTACGGCATGGCGACCGGGCCGCTGATCTGGCTCTACGGGCTGCAGGTCTATTTTCTCTGCGTGGTGCACAACGCGCGCGTCAGTTCCGCGCCCGATCCCGTGCCCGGAGAATACCGGGTCGCGATGATCACGACAAAGACCCCAGCCGAGCCCTTCGCCGTGGTGCGCCCGACGCTCGAGGCGATGCTGGCGCAGGACTATCCGCACGACACCTGGCTGGCCGACGAGGATCCGACGCCCGAGGTCCTGGAATGGTGTGCCGAACACGGCGTTCGCGTCTCGACCCGCAAGGGCCGCGACGACTACCACCGCGCGGAATGGCCCCGGCGCACCCGTTGCAAGGAGGGCAATCTCGCCTTCTTCTACGACCACTGGGGCTATCGCGACTATGACCTCGTCTCGCAGCTCGATGCCGATCACGTGCCGCGGCCCGGTTACCTGCGCGAGATGATCCGCCCCTTCGCCGATCCCGCCGTCGGCTATGTCAGCGCCCCCAGCATTTGCGCGGCGAACGCCAAGGAAAGTTGGGCTGCCCGGACCCGCCTCTATGCCGAGGCAGGTTTCCACGGCATCCTGCAGGCCGGCTACACCGGAGCGCTCGCGCCGATGTGCATCGGTTCGCATTACGCGGTGCGGACGCCGGCACTGAAAGAGGTGGGCGGCCTCGGCCCCGAACTGGCCGAGGACCATTCGACGACGATGCTGATGAACGCCGGCGGCTGGCGCGGCGTCCATGCCATCGACGCGATCGCCGTCGGTGACGGTCCGGCCAGCATCACCGATCTCGCCACGCAGGAATTCCAGTGGTCGCGCAGCCTGCTCAGCCTGCTCCTGTACCATACGCCGCGCTATCTCGGCAGCCTCACGCCGCGGCTCAGGGCACTCTTCGTCTTCTGCCAGGTCTGGTATCCGCTGTTTGCGCTGACCTTCGCGGGGATGTATTTGCTGCCGATCGTTGCGCTCGTGCTCGACCGGCGCTTTGCCGAGGTGACCTATCCGGCCTTCCTGGGCCACAGCCTGCCCACCGTCGTGGCGATGACGCTCTTTGCCTATCGCCTGCACCGCGATGGGTTCCTGCGGCCGCAATATGCCCCGATCATCTCTTGGGAAAAGGGGCTTTTCGTACTGGCGCAATGGCCCTGGGTGGTCTGGGGTGTGGTGATGGCGCTGGCGGACCGTCTCAGCGGCCGCTTCGTCGACTTCCGGGTCACGCCGAAGGGCGGTGCGCAAAACGCGCCGCTGCCGGGGCGCGTGCTGGCGGTCTATGCCATTCTTGCGCTCGGCTGCGTCGTGCCGGTCCTCGCGGTGTCGGACATCACGCAGGCGCGCGGCTTCTACCTGCTGGCGGTGTTCAACGCGTTGGCCTATTCGGCCCTGTTGGCGGTGATCGTCGTGCACCATTGGCGCGAAACAGGCCGGCCCAGGCGTTTGGGCGCCGCACTGCAAATCGGAACAACAGCCGGGGTTTTCGCGGCAATCGGTGCCGCTCTGTTCTTGCGGGGCACCGAAAGCCTTTATGCTCTTGAGGCCGGACTCGGACCTGTCCACCTGACCAGTGTCGAATATCGTGCATCCGGTGCAAGAAGTAATGCGCGCGGTACTGTCGTCTACCGCTTTGATCCGGGATGGAACTAACCTGACGTTATGAAATTAGTATGGAGAGATAACAATGATGACTTGTGTACCCAAAACGCTCGACCGCAATTGCCGGTATTTCCCAACCCTCTTGACCGCGCTGCTTTTCGGGGTCGCCGGGTCGGTGCCGGTTCTGGCTGCGCCGCCGGGAGATCTGCCTTTCGGGGTCTACGATCCCGGCGGAGATTTCGAAAATGACACGAACGTGCAGATAGAGCATCTCTTCTTGCCCTGGGAAGACCTCTATCTGCAATCTTTGAGCGAGGCCGATACCTATGCACTCAAGCGCCATCGCGCCGTTCTGGTAACGATCGAGCCCTGGACCTGGTCGCGGTCCGAACGGAACACGCCCCAGCACCTGCGCGAGGGGATCTTCGACGGCAGCTATGACAATAACATGCGCACGATCTGCGAGGTTCTGAACACGCTGCAAAGCCCGGTGACGGTGCGTTGGGGGCATGAGATGGACGATGACAACGGCCAGTTCATCTGGGCCGGCTGGGACGCGGAAACCTATGTTGCCGCCTATCGCCGGATGATCGACGTCTGTCGCGCGGCGGCGCCGAAGGTGCGCTACATGTGGTCGCCGACCGGTTTTGAGGGGATGGAGGCCTATTATCCGGGCGACGATTACGCCGATGTCGTCGGCATCTCTGTCTTCGGCTACCAACCCTGGGACCAGGATCATTACGACCGTGACCGGACCTTCGAGGACATCATGGCGCCGCGGTACGAACGCGCTGCCACCTTCGACAAGCCGGTCGTGGTGGCCGAACTCGCCTACTCGGGAAAACAGGCCTATGTCGACATGTGGGAAAACGCGGTCCGCAATGTTGGTGACCGATATCCCCAGCTCGTCGGGGTGGTCTATTTCAACTATCCTGAGGTCTATAACTGGCCCGAAGGGTTCGGCCGTCCGGACTGGCGGGTGCATCACCGCGTCCTCGAGTAACTGCTCCGACCGGCGGAATTCGGCAAAAAACGGCGTCCTGTAAAGGGGCGCCGTTGCCGTTCCATGATCTGGCCAATATCGTAACATATTCATGTGATCAGTTCTGGTCACGGGAAGTGGTCTTCATTTCGCTCGAGCCGGGCCTTGTTCCGGAGGGGAGGGGGAGGCAGGCCGAATTTCATTGGGCCGGGCGCGCCTTGGAGGGCGGCAGCAGGCAAAAACACGAGGGGCACGTCATGAGAAGAACAGCCAGGAATTTCGGGGGCGCCATCGCGGTGGCCATTTTAATATCGGCGCAGGCCGGTCCGGTGCTGGCGCACGACGAGACAACACAGTCCCAGGTCGTGCAGGTGAACGCGACGCAGGGCTTTAGCTGGTTCAGCAACGGCCAGACAGCTGCCGAAGTGGAACGGGCCCGGCGCAACCTGACCGGGACCCAATCCGCCCGCTTGCTCGGTCACGGCAGCTGGATCTGCTCGCCGGCCGGTTTTGGAAAGAAATCGAGATGTTTCGCGCGTTGATTGTCGGATTCAGCTCTGTCGGATGACCTCCGGTTGAGGCGGACGGCGGCGCGCCTCGCGGAATGACCTGGTGCTCCCCGTTCCAGTACTTCAAGACGAGCTGAAGCGACCCCGGAAATTCGGAGCGCGCAAGCTGCTCAAGCAGGTTGTCGAGGCGGATTTGACGGCCTGCCGCTTCGGCAAAGCTCAACAAGAGCACCCGTTTGACGCCTCCCTCACGGAGCCTGAGACACTCGGAAAAACCTGAAATCAATGGCTCCTGAGGCCGTAGTATGTTATGATTTCCCGATCATGGATTGGCTTCGCTTAGGCGCGAGCCAAGATGGCAGTGCGGGGAATGACCCTACCGAAACCGCCCGAATTGCCCGCGGGCTTCACAGGTTCAAACCATAGGGTGATACATCCGAGCTGGGCCGCGGCGCTTTTGACCGCAGGCAGAAGGAGAGAGTGGCCATGAACGGCGCGGGCAAGCGGGCCAGGCGATCCAAGTCGCGGCCAGAGGACGTGCTTCCGGTCTTGCCCGATACCAAGGGCGATCTGTTCTGGGAGATGAACGAGCCGGGAACGGAATTCAAACAAAGTGTGGTCGGCATCGTCGTTGTGCGGGCCGACGGCACCATTGGTTACATCAACCCGTATTTGGCCAGCCTGGTTGGCGAATTGCCGGCGGAAATGGTCAACGAGCCGCTCCTCGATTTCGTCGCGGAACAAGACAGAGCTGCCATCGCCGAAGTCGTAAAGGACTGCGTGTCCGGCAAGCGCCGTTTCGTCCAGTTGGAGACCACGATAACCCACAAGAGCGGAACGATCGTCGACATTTTCGTCGACGCGTCGGTCGCCGTCTTCAAAGGGCAACCTGCCGCGGTCGGCGCCGCGATCGACATCAGCGAACGAAAGCAGGCGGAACAGGCCCTTGCCGACTCCGAGGCGAAACTTCAGACCGCGCTGACGAACATGTCGCAGGGTCTCTTGATGCAAGATGAAGAGGGGAGGATCATATTGTTCAATCGGCGCTTCGCCGAGATTTTCCAGTTGCCGCAAGACCAGATACGGTTGAGCATGACCGTGCCGGAGCTTATGGATCTCGCGGCATCAACTTCCGGTCTCCGGGATCTGGACCCCGAGGCCACGCTCGCTCAGCTGGCGAAAATCCTCCGCGACCCTGCGGGTGGAACATATCTCCAGCGCTTGAACGACGGCCGGAGCATTTCTGCGTCCTTTCAGCCGATGCCGGAGGGCGGGATCGTGGTGACCTTCGAGGACATCACTCAGCGGCTTGCCGATCAGGCGGAGATCCAGCACATGGCGCAATTCGATGCGCTGACCGAACTGCCGAACCGGCTGAGCTTCTACGATCGGTTGGACACCCTCATGAAGCAGCAGAGGCCGGGCGAATTCGTCGGGGTTCTGAGCCTCGACCTCGACCACTTCAAGGCCGTTAACGATACGCTCGGGCACCCCACGGGCGACCTGTTGCTGCAGGCGGCCGCCCGGCGCATGCAAAGCTGCCGGCGTGGCGAAGACATCCCGGCAAGGCTGGGCGGAGACGAGTTCGCCATTATCCAGACTCCGGTCAAGGACCCCTCGGACATCACCGCACTTGCAAGCCGCCTTATCGAGGCTGTCTCGGCTCCTTACGACTTGGACGGTCGTCAGGTGATCGTGGGGATCAGTATCGGTGTTGCCGTCGCGCCCAGTGACGGCACAGATCCCGATGTCCTCATGAAGAACGCCGATCTGGCGCTCTATCGCGCCAAGGCGGACGGGGGCAACGTCTACCGCTTCTTCGAGCACGAAATGGATGCGCGTATGCAGGCCCGCCGCCTCATCGAGCTCGATCTGCGCAAGGCGATCCATAACGGGGGCGAATTCGAGCTGCTCTACCAGCCCATGATCGACGTCAAGACCGGAGCGGTCGACAGTTGCGAGGCGCTGCTGCGCTGGTCCAGCCCCGAACGCGGCCTCATGATGCCGGACGAATTCATTCCGGTGGCAGAGGCGACAGGGCTGATCGTGCCGCTGGGCGAATGGGTGTTGTATCACGCCTGCGTCGAAGCCGCGCGGTGGCCGGAGGAGATATCGGTTTCAGTCAATCTCTCGCCGGCTCAGTTCAAGAGCAAGAAACTCGTCCGCTCCATCAAGAATGCGCTTGCCGAGTCGGGGCTGCCTGCCGATCGGCTCGAGCTCGAGATCACCGAACAGGTACTGATGAAGGAAAGCGAGGGTGCGTTTGTCATTCTGCGCCAGATCCGCGATCTCGGGGTCAGGATCTCGATGGACGATTTCGGCACCGGCTATTCCTCGATCGGTTACTTGCGCGCCTTCCCGTTCAGCAAGATCAAGATCGACAAATCCTTCATTCGTGACCTGCCCGGCAGGAAAGACAGCATCGCGATCGTGCGTGCGGTCGTCGCACTGAGCAGCAGCCTGGGCATCTTGACCACTGCCGAGGGTGTGGAGACCGAAGAGCAATACCTCAGCGTCACCACCGAAGGCTGCAACCTGGTCCAGGGGAACTTCTTCAGCGAGCCCCGCCCGAGCGCCGAGGTCGTCCAGTTCTTCAAGAAGCGGTTTTTAGAAAGCACGTGACACGAAAACGCCGATCTTGCGGTGCAGGCCCAGCGTGACGCGGGGCAGGGCGGTCGGTCCAGACGGCTGGCCCCGCCCTTCTTTCCCGTGATCCACCCCCGTCATCCTCGGGCTCGACCCGAGGACCTCTCGCCACCGCAGCACCCCCCGTCATCCTCGGGCTTGACCCGAGGACCTCCCGCCACCGCAGCACCCCCCGTCATCCTCGGGCTTGACCCGAGGACCTCCCACCATCCGTCCCCAACGGCAGCCACCACCGGGCCGCGCCCGACTCTGGGTGGGCGCACCACCGCCCGTGCGATGCGCCGCACCCCAAAGCATCCCCGCCATGCGTGCTGCGACCGACATCACCACCGCGCCCTCCCGTGGGGAGGGTCGGGCGCGGCCCGGCGGTGCCGGGCGTGGCTATATCGCGCGTTAGCGAGGTGTGCGTGGTGGTAGGGGTTCTGAAGAACGCCTAACGCCGACGCTACGATTTCTTTTCAGTTCGTTTCAGGTAGTCTTGATACCAAATTCTGGCCAATTCCTTGCTTTCAAAGAACACGCGAATTTGATCGTTTAGCTCGTTATCAGAAAGCAGCGGAATATCACCTCGCTTCCAAATCACCGGCCTGCGTTGCCATTCCTTCTCCCCGACTTTGTGCCGTGGAAAGAAGTATATTCTACCTTCCGAGTCTGCGAAGTCAGTAAGAGTAAAGACTGATTTCTCTAGAATGGTCATGAACAGGCTTGCCTGATAAGAATCGAATGCAATCTGGCTCCACGGACAGAGAAATATCGGTGTGAAGCGTCCATCCATCCGGACCACACTAAGTGGCTTAATCGGGATCGCGACTCCTCGCCTCAGAGGAAACCACTCCAGCATTTCATCGAAAGCCCTCACACCCTCGATTGGGTTGGATTCAACGAAATCGTAAAATGCATTCACTAGCTCGATATTGAAAGGGCGTCCGACTGGATTGCCTCGTTCGGAAGCAATTTTTAGCGCCGTCTTTCTATCTATCTGATCTTCAATGTAGAATTTAGCGACCGATCTACTTGGCAGATAGTTCCACGTTATCCCACCTTTCAAGAAAGCGAAAACGTTTTTCGCTGTCTTGTTTATGTCGGGATGCTGCATCCGCGCCCAATTTTCGGCGGCGGGGGGGCGATCGACTTTTGCGACTGAGGTCATTGGCAACGTATCCTTTTACCTTTTGGCAGCTCATAGGTGCGGATTGTTTCGTCGGTAATTTCCATTCCGACATTCATTTCGCCATCATGATTCCATATGGCGTCCCAAGCCCCTCCCTTGTCGTGCGACAAGTCCCTTAATATCCAAGCCGGTATTTCTGAGTAAAAATTTGCAAGCTCACGTATATAACGTTCTAACTCTGCTGGCAGTTCTTCCCTCGCCTCTACTCGCTCTCCACTGTTGAAATCCACCTTGGTTGCGAAGCTTTGAATAGGAGAACTTTTGTATTGCTTGAATTGATTGTATATTTCTCGAAATACTGGACCATGCTCCCATGCTTCAATCTTGGCTGAAACTAAAGGGCACCCCTTATCTCTTAAGCAATCGACATGCATAAAGAACAGCATCTTATTCAAATGAAGGTTAGAGATTGGCCTGCCATTCTCCCTACACTCGTCTAGCGCGATATTTGCGATTGCTCGCACGTCGTAGCCCTTCATAATCCACTCATGTGATGCACGTGTTTCATTTTTGTTCCAAGTTAGCCGATTGTCAACACTCACTACCCCTCAATCACCCCTACAAACTCCCGCCATTCCCCCTTGGACATGCCGGAGGTTTCCTGCGTCACCTCCTCACCCTTCACCATCCGCCGCACGCAATCAAGGGCGGTGGCCGAGAGCGTGGCACCCCCCATGCGGTAATCCTCGAAGGCGCGGTAGGCTGCCGGCACCCAGTCGGCGACGATCTTGCAGATCGCATCGGCATAGACGCGGATTTCATACTGCGCATGCGCATCCGCCCGCAGCCGCAGGAAATGCAGCAGGTTGTGCAAATCCACCTTCCAGTACCATTGCGTATAGATATTGGCGGGCAGGGTCATCCGCGCCAGTTCGCGCGCCAGCCCCTGCTGCCCCTCGTCGGAAATCATCGCCTCGTAATGGTCGTAGCACCGCATCGCGTCCTCGCGCAGCAGGCGCAGCACGCGCTCGGCCTCTTCGCCCTCCAGCGCGTCCCCGCGCCCCTGGTTGTTGGTGGTCGATTGCGCGGCCAGCGCGTCGGGCGCGGGGATATAGAACTCGCGGTCCAGGATCGAGTAGCGGGCAGAGTATTCGTTGACGTTCGCCGTGCGGTGCCGGATCCACTGCCGCGCCACGAACACCGGCAGCTTGACGTGCAGCTTGATCTCGCACATCTCGAACGGGGTCGAGTGCCAGTGCCGCATGAGATACCGGATCAGCCCCTCGTCATTGCTCACCGATTTCGTGCCCCGGCCATACGACACCCGCGCCGCCTGGCAGATGGCGGCATCGTCGCCCATGTAGTCGATCACCCGCACGAATCCGTGATCCAGCACCGGGTGCGCGGTATAGAGATGCGCCTCCATGCCCGGCGATATGGCGCGCAGGGTTTCGCGCGGCTCGGCGCGGGCGGCGTCGATTTCGGCCTGTTGTTCCGGGGTCAGCGGCATGGCGGCACCTTTCGGGGATGGGGCGAGTCGATCTCCACTATATCTTGCGGGTGGGCCTGCCGCCAAGCCGATATCGGGTGTGTCAGCCGGATTCGCTTTGCCCTCGACACGCGGGCCACAGGCCCTATCCTGAGCCGGAGTAATCGCACCGACGCGATACCGACAAAATACCGACGCGATACCGACAGGAGAAATCCGATGAAAATCCGCTATCTGCACACGATGGTCCGGGTCAAGGACCTCGACGCCACCATGCGATTCTTCTCCCTTCTGGGCCTGCAAGAGACCCGCCGCTGGGACAACGAGGGTGGGCGATTCACCCTTGTTTTCATGGCTCCCGAGGGGCAGGAGGAATGCCCGGTGGAGCTGACCTGGAACTGGGACGGCGACGAGGGCCTGCCGTCGGACAGCCGCCATTTCGGCCACCTCGCCTATTCGGTCGGCAATATTTACGAGATGTGCCAACACCTTATGGACAACGGCATCACCATCAACCGCCCCCCCCGCGACGGCCGCATGGCCTTCGTGCGCAGCCCCGACAACATCTCGGTGGAGCTGTTGCAGGAAGGCGAGGCGCTCGCCCCCGCCGAGCCCTGGGCGAGCATGGAGAACGTGGGCCACTGGTGAGATGGGCGGCCCTGCTCGCGGGCCTTTTCGCGGCCCCCGCCGAGGCGGCTTGCCGCCTCGCGCTGGTGCTGGCGCTGGACGTGTCGTCCTCGGTCGATGCGCATGAATACGACTTGCAACGCAAGGGGTTAGCGGCGGCGCTCGACGCCCCGGACATCCGCCACGCGATCCTTGGGGGCGAGGGCGACGTGGCGCTGGCGGTCTACGAGTGGAGCGGGCGCGACCAGCAAAAGCTGCATCTCGACTGGACCATCTTGCGCAACCACGCCGACATCACCCGCGCGGCGGCCCTGCTGGCCGGCATGGAGCGCTCGACCGCGGAATTTCCCACGGCGCTCGGCTCCGCGCTCGGCTATGGCGCGCAGGTGATGACCCGCGCCCCCGATTGTGCGCGCCGGGTTATCGACGTGTCGGGCGACGGTGTGAACAACGAGGGCTTCGCCCCGGCGCTGGCCTATAGGCATTTTCCCTTTCAAAACATAACTGTGAATGGTCTGGTGATCCTCGGCCATGACGCGACCGTGCTGCGCCATTATCGCGACGAGGTGCTGCGCGGGCCCGGCGCATTTCTCGAGGTGGCGGACGGGTTCGAGGATTTCAGGCGCGCCATGGCACGCAAGCTCTTTCGCGAGATCAGCAATATCGTGTTGGGCGCACTGCCAGCTCAATAAATATAGCGGATCTGGTCGCTCCAGTAGCGTTCCACCCGCCTGAGCGCGCCGGTCACCTGGTCAAGCCCGTCCTCGCCCAGCACCCCGCGTTCCTGCAACCCCGCGGCGTGACGCTCGAACAGCGCCGCGACCACGTCGCGGATGCCGCGCCCCTTCTCGGTCAGGCGCACGCGCACCGCCCGCCTGTCCGCCTCGCAGCGCTGGTGGTGCATGTAACCCGCCTCCACCAGCTTCTTGAGGTTATAGCTGACATTGCTGCCCTGGTAATACCCGCGCGACTTGAGCTCGCCCGCCGTCACCTCGTGATCCCCGATGTTGAACAAGAGAAGCGCCTGAACAGCGTTGATCTCCAGGATGCCGACGCGCTCGAACTCGTCCTTGATGACGTCTAGCAGCAGGCGGTGCAGCCGCTCCACCAGCGACAGCGCGTCGAGATACCCGGCGATGAAGGCACCGGGCGCGGGCCGTGTGCTCAGGGGGCTGTGAAAGCTCATGGATGTCTCCGTCGCGGACCATTCGCGAGAGAGACTCGGACAAAACCGCCAATATTCGGTTAAATCGCGCAGCAGACGCCTAAAATCCGCGCTATTTCCCGGCGCATGCCACCTGCGCGATGTCCTCGACCAGTGGCGCGAAGCGACCGGGCGGGGCGCTCTGCCCGGTCACCCATTGGTAGAGGTCCTGGTCGTTTTCGGACAGGAGCGCGTCGAGCAGGTCGAGCGTGGGCGCGTCAAGATGTTCAAGACGCGCCCCGGCATAACGCCCGAGAATGATATCCATCTCCTTGATTCCACGCCGATTGGCCCGCATGGCGAGGCGCCGCAAACGGTGCTCGCGCGGCTCGTCATTCACCGGCCTGCTCCATCAGGCGCGCGCGCAACGTCTTTTCCAGCCGCCCCAACCGGTCGGTGGAATAGGCGATTTGCGTGCGGATGTCGCGGATCTCGGTCAGAAGCCCGGTAATATCGGGTTCCAGATCGCCCATCGTGGGCGAATCCGGCCCCTCGCCCTCGCCCGAGAGCAGCCAAAGCAGCGACACGTTCAACAGCCCCGCCATCATCGACAGCTTGTTGGCGCGCGGCTCGGAGAGGTCGTCCTCCCAACCCTTGAGCGTCTTGAGCTTCACGCCGAGCCGTTTGGCCAGATCGCTCTGGCTCATGCCTGCGCGCTCGCGCGCGCCCGCGACACGGTCCCCGAAGGTGGTCGCTTCGGGGTCGAACCAGCTATCGTCTTGCTCGGTGGTCATGCTCTTCCTTTCCGGTGATCGTTCTTGAACGGAACTCGCGCGCACCCTAAGAGATTTGGGAAGTGAATTCAAACCGGAGCCGACCATGTCCCGCCTCTCCGCGACGATTGCGCGCGTCAAGCCCTCGCCCACGATCGCCGTCACCACCAAGGCGCAGGAATTGAAGGCTGCCGGGCGCGACGTGATCGGGCTTGGCGCGGGCGAGCCCGATTTCGACACGCCCGACCACATCAAGGCGGCGGGCATCCGAGCCATCGAAGAGGGCAAGACGAAGTATACCGCCGTCGATGGCATCCCGGAATTGAAGCAGGCGATCTGCGCCAAGTTCAAGCGCGACAACGGGCTTGATTACACGCCCGCGCAGGTCAGTGTCGGCACGGGCGGCAAGCAAATTCTCTACAACGCGCTCATGGCCACGCTGAACCCGGGCGATGAGGTGGTGATCCCCGCGCCCTACTGGGTGAGTTATCCCGACATGGTGCTGCTGGCGGGTGGCGAGCCGGTGGCGGCCCCTGCCGGCATCGAGACCGGGTTCAAGCTGACCCCGCAGGCGCTCGAAGCCGCGATTACGCCGCGTACGCGCTGGTTCATCTTCAACTCGCCCAGCAACCCTACCGGGGCGGGCTATTCGCGCGACGAACTCAGGGCGCTGACGGACGTGCTGATGCGCCACCCTCATGTCTGGGTGATGACCGACGACATGTACGAGCACCTCGCCTATGACGGGTTCGAATTCTGCACGCCCGCGCAGGTCGAGCCGGGGCTTTACGACCGCACCCTCACCTGCAACGGCGTGAGCAAGGCCTATTGCATGACCGGCTGGCGCATCGGCTATGCCGCCGGGCCCGAGGAGTTGATTGCCGCGATGCGCAAGATCCAGTCTCAATCGACGTCGAACCCCTGCACCATCAGCCAATGGGCCGCCGTCGAGGCGCTGAACGGTAGCCACGATTTCATCGCCGCGAACAACGCGGTGTTCCGCCGTCGCCGCGATCTCGTGGTCTCGATGCTGAACGAGATCGAGGGGGTGGACTGTCCGGTGCCCGACGGAGCCTTTTACGTCTACCCGTCGATCGCCGGGTTGATCGGCAAGACGAGCGCGGGTGGCGCGCGGATCGAGACGGACGAGGATTTCGCCACAGCCCTCCTCGAAGAGCAGGGCGTCGCCGTAGTCTTTGGCGCGGCCTTCGGGCTTTCGCCGAACTTCCGCGTCAGCTACGCTACCGCCGACGAAGCGCTGCGCGAGGCGTGTGGGCGGATACAGGCGTTCTGCGCCGGGCTGCGGTAAGAGGGGCATATGGCGGGCGATCTGCCGGAATACTATTTCCGCGTGCGCGAGAACGGCGCGTTCGTGTTTCGCGTGGATACCGAGAACCGCCAGCGACGTATCGACATGGACCAGATCGCCGTGGTCAATATCCGCAAGGGCGAGATCAAGCCGCATGGTGACCGCGAACTGACCGAGGCCGATCTCGCCGCGATCCACGAGTGGATGGCCGAGCGGCAGGAAATCCTCGCGCATCGCGATATCGACGACATCCTGCGCGCGGTGGACTACCTAAACACCACCGCCCATTGGGCTCAGTCGCGCGCCACCGAAGAACAGCTTGAACAGGTGACCGACGCGCTGCTTCTGGCCATGCATGATCTGCGCACCGTGCTGGTACGCAAGAAGGCCGACCGCCTAACCCGCGAGGGTTGAGCCCCGGGCCACCTCCGCCGCCGCCGCGGCAACACCGCCCTGGCCATGGGGGATACGGAGCGCCTGCATTCCCGCCTCGATCGCACCAAGTGCGCCGAGGATCATGTGCGCGTTCACGTGCCCCATGTGCCCGATGCGAAAGAACCCGTGCCAGGCCGGATCGCCCGGCTCGGCCATCCCGAGCCCGATGCCGAGGGTCACGCCCGCGTTGTCCTGCACCCATTGCCGCAACGCCGAGCCGTGTGGCGCGCCGATCCTCAGCGCCGTGACTGCGCGGCTGCGCAGGGATGGATCGGCGATGTTGAGCTCGAGCGGCCCCACCTCGCCCCACGTCTCGCAGGCGGCCCAGATGGCGCGGGCCAGCACCTCATGCCGGTGCCAGATCGCCTCGATCCCCTCGTCGGCGATCAGATCAAGCGCCGCACGCAAGCCAAAGAGGTGATGCGTTGGCGCGGTGCCGCCGAAATACTGGTAAAACATCTGTGGATCGGCGCGATTGGTCCAGTCCCAGTAGCGGCTCACGCGCTCCATTCGCGCCCGCGCCGCCGCCGCTTTCTCCGAGAAAAAGACAAAGCCCAGCCCCGGCGGCACCATCAGCCCTTTCTGACTCGCCGCCACCATCACGTCGACGCCCCAGGCGTCCATCTCGAACCGGTCGCACGCCAGCGAGGCGATACAGTCGGCCATCAGGAGCGCCGGATGCCCAGTGGCGTCGAGCACCGCGCGCAGCCCCGCGATATCGTTGAGCACCGAGGTCGAGGTATCGGCATGGGTGGCCAGCACGGCGCGGATCGCGTGGTCCTTGTCGGCGCGCAACGTTGCCTCCACCCGGTTGAGATCAATCGCCGCGCGTTTGCCGAAATCGAGGATTTCCGGCGCGATTCCACGCAGCTGCGCCACCTCGGCCCAACCGTGGCCGAAGCGGCCTGTGGCCGGAACGAGCACCCGCTCGCCCGGGCTGACCGTATTGGCCAGCGCCGCCTCCCACGCGCCGTGCCCGTTGGCGATGTAGATTGCGACGTCGCCTTGCGTGCGGGCCACCGCGCGCAGGTCGGGGATCAGCCCGGCGGTCATCTCGATCAGGTCGCCCTCGTAGATGTTGGGGGCGGCGCGGTGCATGGCGCGCAGCACCTCTTCGGGCATGACAGAGGGGCCGGGAATGGCCAGATAGGCGCGACCGTTGGCAAGGCTCATGGAAATCTCCGCTTGATGGCGCGGGTGACATTACCCCGCTGCCCGGCGGCGTCAATCGGCACCGGTGCGGCTTGTCATCCGAGGCCGGGTCGCCTAGACGGTGGCGGCGGGGCGCGCGCGTGACCCCGAAGACCGGAGACCCCCGCGCCGATGAGCCTTTTCAAACGGATATCCGACTGGGAGCGTCGGCTGCGCGCCTCTTACAACACTGATCTCTCGACGCCGGAGAACCGCCGCCGCGCGCATGTCTACAACCTTTGGTTCGACCATGCGATCCTGCGCACCGTTTGGACCAACCAGTTTCCCGTGGCTCCCGGCGTGTGGCGCTCGAACCAGCCTACCCATGCCCGGCTCGTCCGACTCAAGGCGAAGGGGGTGCGCAGCATCCTCAACCTGCGCGGCGCGGCGGGGGCGGCGCATTACCTCACCGAGAAGGAAAGCTGCCGCCGCCTTGGGCTCAGCCTTGTTGACTGCACGCTGCAGGCCCGCGACGCGGCGCCGCGCGCCAATATCGAGGCACTGATCGCCGCCTTCCGAGAGATCGAACGCCCCTTTGTCATGCATTGCAAATCGGGGGCCGACCGGGCGGGCTTTGCTGCCGCGATCTACCTGATGGTGATCGAGGGCCGCCCGGTTGCCGAGGCGCGGCGGATGCTGGGGGTGAAATACATCCATTTCAAATGGACCCGCACCGGTGTGCTCGACTTCATCCTCGACCGTTTCGCTGCCCGGCACGCCGAGACCGGCATCGGCTTCGAGGACTGGATCGCCACCGAATACGATCATGAAGCGATCCAGGCCGCGTACAACGCCACGCACAAGCCGCTGTTCTGAGAGACGTAGCAAAGGTTCAAGGTCTGGAACTGGCCTGGAGCGATCGTTGAGGTGAGTCGCGCCGGCGCCAAGACCCGATTGGCAGCCGCAGATCAAACAGCCTTGCCCCCTACCGCCGATACCGCGCCGCCAGCCGCGCCGGGTCTGCCCCGCACAAGTACCGTGCCAGAAGCCACAGGTTGCGCGCCCCCCGGCGCAGCCAGCCCTCGCGTTGGAAGCGCGCCGCCGATGTCGTCACCGCCAGCGGCAGGAGTGCGATCCGCCCCTTGAGCGCGCGGGCCAGCGCCACGTCCTCCATCAAGGGGATGTCCGGGTAACCCCCGGCGGCGTGATAGGCGCGGCGCGACACAAGTAGGGCCTGATCGCCATAGGGCAGGCCGAACATCCTCGTGCGCAGGTTGGCCCATCCCGCGACCAGCCGGGGCGCCACCCCGCCCGCGTCGAAGCGCAACCGAAACGCCGCCGCGCCGCCCTTCGCGATCTGTGCGCGCACCGCCTCGCTCCAGCCTTCGGGCAGCCCCGTGTCGGCGTGCAGGACCATCAGCCACGTGCCGCCAGCCGCCTCGGCCCCGCGTCGCAATTGCCCCCCGCGTGACGGCGGGCCGGTCACGATTACCGCCCCTGCTTCCTCGGCCATTACGCGGGTGGCATCCTGCGAGCCGCCATCGCTCACGATCACCTCGCGGATGAGGCCCGTGTGCACGCCCTCGAACAGAGCGCCCAGGCAAGCAGGCAGTGCGTCCCCGGCATCGAGCGTGGGAATGACCACGGATAGCTCGGCGCGCATTACGCCCCCCTTTCGTGTCCAGATCCTCGCCCTATATTACGGGTTCACGGGCAAGGGAACGAGCATGGCACGGCGCATTCTGGAAATCACCGGCAGCGAGGCCGAAAGCTTTCTGCAGGGGCTCGTGACCAGCGATCTCTCCCGGCTCGACGACGGCCTCGTCTATACCGCGCTGCTCACGCCGCAGGGCAAGTATATCGCCGATTTCTTCCTGCTGCGCCACGGCGACGCGATTTGGCTCGACGTGGACGAGAGCCTTGCGCAAATGCTCATTCAGCGGCTCTCGCTCTATAAGCTGCGCGCCGACGTGCAGATCACAGAGACCGACAAGGGCGTGCGCCGCGGCACCGGCCCCGTGCCCGAAGGTGCACTGGCCGATCCGCGACACCCCGATCTCGGCTGGCGGCTCTACGGCGACGAGGAGGGCGATGACGGCACCGACTTCGACCGCATCCGCGTGGCGCACTGTATCCCGGAAACCGGGATCGAGTTGACGCCCGACATCTTCATCCTCGAAGCGGGGTTCGGGCGGCTGGGCGGTGTCGATTTTCGCAAGGGCTGTTATGTCGGGCAGGAGGTCACCGCCCGGATGAAGCACAAAACCGAGCTGAAAAAGGGCCTCGCCCTCGTCGCGGTCCACGGCGCTGCCCCGGTGGGTACCGCGATCACCACGCCAGAGGGTAAGCCCGCCGGCACACTTTTTACCCAGGCGGGTGGGCGCGGCATCGCCTACCTGCGTCACGACAGGACCTGCCCGGGCATGACGGCCGGTGAGGCGCGTGTTGATCCACTCTGAGATGCGGACGCCGGTGCTATGCCTGTAGCCTTATCCGATGATAGGGAACAGCGCGGGGACACGCCGGTTGCGAGGGGCCGCCACGCAATGACCGGCAATTACCAAAGATGCGGGAATGGACCGGGCGCGGGTATGGCCCCACGCTCGGGCCTAGCGGTCAGGCGGACTTGGCGAGGTTGCGCAGCACATAGTGCAGCACGCCGCCATGCTCGACATATTCCTTCTCGATGGCGGTATCGATCCGGCACTTGAGGGTGATGTCCTTCTTGGTGCCATCGGCATAGGTGATCGTGCAGCCCACCTCCTGCAGTGGTTTCACATCCGCAAGTCCAGAGATGCTGAAGCTCTCGTCGCCCTTGAGCGCCAGCGTCGAGCGGCTATCGCTGCCGGTGAACTCGAACGGGATAACCCCCATGCCCACGAGGTTGGAGCGGTGGATGCGCTCGAAGCTCTCGGCGATCACCGCCTTGACGCCCAGGAGCGCCGTGCCCTTGGCTGCCCAGTCGCGCGAACTCCCTGCGCCGTATTGCTCGCCGCCCACCACGACGAGGGGCGTGCCCTCTTGCTGATAGGCCATCGCGGCGTCGAAGATCGACGTCTGTTCGCCGTCCGGTCCGAGCGTGTAGCCGCCCTCGACCCCGTCGAGCATCTCGTTGCGGATGCGGATATTGGCGAACGTGCCGCGCATCATCACCTCATGATTGCCACGCCGCGAGCCATAGGAGTTGAACTCGCGCACCGGCACCTGCCGTTCGCGCAGGTATTGACCGGCGGGTGTGCTTTCCTTGAACGAGCCGGCGGGCGAGATGTGGTCGGTGGTGACCATGTCGCCCAGCAGCGCCAGCATCCGCGCGCCGTCGATATCCGAGATGGTGCCCGGCTCCACCGGCATGTCGCGGAAATAGGGCGGGTTCTGGACATAGGTCGATTGTGGCGGCCAGTCATAGGTCTCGCCTCCCGAGGTCTCGACCGCCCGCCATTTCTCGTCGCCCTCGAACACGTCGGCGTATTTCGAGCGGAACGCCTCGCGGGTGACGGTGGCTTCGACGATCTCGGCGATTTCCTTTTGGGTGGGCCAGATGTCCTTCATGTAGACCGGTTTGCCGTCGGGATCGTGGCCCAATGGGTCGCGGGTGAGGTCGATATTCATGTCGCCTGCCAGCGCATAGGCCACCACCAGAGGCGGCGAGGCGAGGTAGTTGGCGCGCACGTCCGGCGATATGCGGCCCTCGAAGTTGCGGTTGCCCGAGAGCACCGAGGTGGCCATGAGGTCGCCCTCGGCGATGGCCTCGGAGATTTCCTTTTGCAGAGGGCCCGAGTTACCGATGCAGGTGGTGCAGCCATAGCCCACGAGGTTGAAGCCGATGGCGTCGAGATCGTCCTGAAGCCCTGCGGCCTCGAGATACTGGGTCACCACCTGGCTACCCGGTGCGAGAGAGGTCTTGACCCAGGGCTTGCGGGTGAGGCCCCGTTCGCGGGCCTTTTTCGCCACCAGCCCGGCACCGATCATCACGTAGGGGTTGGACGTGTTGGTGCAGGAGGTGATCGAGGCGATCACCACAGAGCCGTCGCGCAACCTGTAGTCTTCGCCCTTGACGGGGGTGGATTTGCGCGGATCGCCGTTGGCATCGGCCGCCGGGCCTTCGGCGGCCATGTCATGGGCCGCCAGGCTTTCATCCTCGCCACGGTAATCGGCGACGACGTTGTAGAAGGCTTGTGCGGCCTGATCGAGTGTCACGTAATCCTGCGGCCGCTTGGGGCCGGAAATGGCGGGCACGATCTCGCCCATATCGAGACTGAGCGTGTCGGTATAGACCGGCGCGTAATCCCGCCCGCGCCAGAAACCGTTCTCGCGGGCATAGGCCTCGACCAGCGCGACGCGGTCCTCGTCGCGCCCCGTTTGACGCAGGTAGCGCAGGGTCTCGTCGTCGATGGGAAAGAACCCGCAGGTGGCGCCGTATTCGGGGGCCATGTTGGCGATGGTAGCGCGGTCCGCGAGCGGCAGGTTGTCGAGGCCGTCGCCGTAGAATTCCACGAATTTGCCCACCACGCCCTTCTTGCGCAGCATCTCGACCACCTTGAGCACGAGGTCGGTGCCGGTGGTGCCCTCGACCATCGCGCCGGTGAGCTCGAATCCCACAACCTCGGGAATCAGCATCGAGATGGGCTGGCCCAGCATAGCGGCCTCGGCCTCGATGCCGCCGACGCCCCACCCGAGCACGGCGACGCCGTTGATCATCGTGGTGTGGCTGTCGGTGCCCACCAGCGTATCGGGGTAGGCCACCGTCTCGCCATTCTGGTCCTCGTCGGTCCAGACGGTCTGGGCGAGGTATTCGAGGTTGACCTGGTGGCAGATACCGGTGCCCGGCGGCACAACGCGGAAGTTGTTGAACGCGCCCTGGCCCCATTTGAGGAACTGGTAGCGCTCCATGTTGCGCTCGTATTCGCGATCCACGTTCATCTGGAACGCGCGCGGGTTGCCGAACTCGTCGATCATCACCGAGTGGTCAATCACCAGGTCGACGGGGTTGAGCGGGTTGATCTTCTGCGCGTCACCGCCCAGCGCCTTGATTCCGTCGCGCATGGCGGCGAGATCGACCACCGCCGGGACGCCGGTGAAATCCTGCATCAGCACGCGGGCAGGGCGGTAGGCCAGCTCGCGATTGGCGCGGCCACCATTCGCGGCCCATTCGGAGAATGCGCGGATGTCATCGAGCGTGACGGTCTTGCCGTCCTCGAAGCGCAGCATGTTCTCCAGCACCACCTTGAGCGCGGCGGGCAGGCGCGAGAAGTCGCCAAGCCCTGCCTTCTCGGCGGCGTCGATGGAGTAATAGGCGATGGTCTGGCCGCTGACGCTGAGGGTCTTGCGGGTCTTTGCGCTGTCTTGACCGACTGTGATAGGCATGGGATGCCGTCCTTTCATGTCAGGGCTGGATGACGTTTGCCCTGCTTCTGACCGATATTCCCGCGCCAATCAAGAGGTGGGGCGCCAATTTGTATACTATTGCACACAATTTGATTGCTGTTACAGCCCCCGGCTCGCGATCTCGCGAAACCTTGAGTTGGCACGGGCGGAGTCAGCGCCTAGATTCAAGAAATCCGAACAAACCGAACCCAAATGGGACCGATCCGATAATGCGTTACCTCCTTTACAGCCTTTTGGCGGGATGGGCGATGCTCGCCGCACCGGCGCTCGCCGCGGACCGGCCCGTGGTGGTCGAGCTTTATACCTCGCAAGGCTGTTCTTCCTGTCCGCCTGCCGATGGCTTTTTCGAGCAACTCGCCGCACGTGACGATGTGCTGGCGCTGTCGCTGCACGTGGATTACTGGGATTACATCGGCTGGGAGGACACGTTCGGCAGCCCCGCACATACCGCGCGGCAGCGCGGCTATGCCGCAGCGGCGGGGCGCAAGATGGTCTATACTCCCCAAATGATCGTCAACGGGGCCGATCACGTCGTCGGCACGCGCTATCGCGATGTGACCGACCTCATCGACAAGCATCGTGCCACGCAGGAGAACGGGATCGCAGTGCAGGTGCGGCGCGAGGGCGGGCAGGTGCATCTCGAGGCGCGGTCTGAGCGGCCGCGCAAGATGCCGCTGATGGTGCAGTTCGCTCGCTACATGCCCAAGGCCAAGGTAGAGATCGAGCGCGGCGAGAATGCTGGGCGCACGATCACCTATACCAACATCGTGACCGACCTGGTCAAGGTGGCCGAGTGGGACACGCAGGAGCCGCTGACGCTGGATGTCGACTGGCCTGAGGGCGCGCCGCTGGCGGTGCTGCTGCAATATCCCGACCACGGCACCATCGAGGCGGCGGCGCGGCTGCGTTGAGGCGGCGGCGGCGGCAGCTAGTCTTGGGCGAGCGTTGGCGTCCTGCCCTCGCGCGGCTCTTCAATTTATGCCTGATGTCCGCTCAAGGCTGACAGCCCCTCAGCTCTTTGCGGCCTGCACAGCGAGGGCGGTGTGCAGATCGCCGTAGCCGGTGAAGCGGTATTCGTAGTCGAGCCCGAGCCGTTGCGCGCACTCCTCGGCGCGGGCGCGTAAGGCCGCGTCGTCGGTTTGCGCCTGGTAGACCAGCTTGGTGTAGTTGCCAAAAATCACGTCGCGTAGCTCCGGGTGCCGGTCCAACCCCATCGGCTTCCACACAAAGGCATCGAACTGCCGCACGAGAAAATCCGTGAGGTAAAAGGCGGTGATCTCGTCGTCATGCTCGGCGAAGCGGTCCACCCCCTCGAAGAAGGCGTAGCAATGCGGCCCGGCAACCATCTCGACGCCCAGATCCTGGCATTTCGCCTGCAACTGCCCTCCGGTGCCACAATCGGCATAGACCACGAACACGCGCGCGTAGGCGTCGCGGTGGCGTGCGACGGCCTTCTCCACCTCCTCTGTGATGCGCTCGGGGTAGAGGTGTAGCTTGGCGGGCAGGCAGTGCAGATCCATGTGATCCCAACCATTCGCGCGCTTGAGGGCGAGGATTTCATGCGCGAGCGCGCCGCAGGCAATGAGCAGGATGCGGCCCTGACCTGTAGGGGCCAGCCCGCGCGTCGTTAGCGTCGCGGGATCGGGAAGGCTATCGTTGCTCTGCGTCACGGCATTTGACCTTTTCGTGTGCGCCAGAAAGAAAGCGTTGTCGTCGGAACAGGGCAGGGCCATTTTCGAGGCTTCTATGACCTCTGATCACAATCAAGGACAGACCAGCATGACCTCGTCAACCGATCGCACGCCCATCTTGCCATCCCGGTTCGCCCAAACCCTGGGAATGATGTTCATCTCTGGCCTCGTCGCGACCGTCGCCTTCGATCTCTGGGGGCAGATCATCAGCCCCGCTCTCGGCTTTGCCAACCTGTCGCCGCATGGGCTTGCGCGAAGCCTGCTTGGCACTTTCGGCCTGCCCAATGGCGATTTCGCTGGCTATTTCACGCACTTCTACCTGGTGGGGTTGATCGGCTACCCGGTCGGTTGGCTCTATGTCTTTCGGCCCGTCTGGTCCCGGCTTGCCGGGCAGAGGGGGGGCTGGTTTGTGCCCGCCGTGCTTTACGGCTTTGAGCTATGGGTTTTCGCTATCGGCGGGATCACGGCGGTCGCGGGCCTGCCCTTTTTCCTGAACTTCACCGGCATCACATGGGTCGCGCTGGTGGGGCACGTGCTCTACGGTATCGTCATGGTCGCGGTCATGCGCCTCGTCGCGGTACGCTGATCGCATGCCTGACACCGCTGGTATTCCGACGTGCCTGCCAATTCGATCGGCGAGCACGTCGGAGTCTGCAATGGCACGCTGATCCGTATCAGCCCGCCGCGAGGGCGTTGTGCTTGCGCGCCATGAAATACTTGGCCGTTTCCACAGCCACCGCGGCATCGCGGCAATAGGCATCGGCACCGATGGCCTTGCCGAATTCCTCGTTGAGCGGCGCGCCCCCCACAAGCACGACGTAATCATCGCGCTTGCCCTGTTCCACCATCGTGTCGATCACGACTTTCATATAGGGCATGGTGGTGGTCAACAGCGCCGACATGCCGAGGATGTCGGGCTCTTCGGTCTCGAGTGCTTCGAGATAGTTCTCGACCGGGTTGTTGATCCCGAGATCGACTACCTCGAAACCCGCACCCTCCATCATCATCGAGACCAGGTTCTTGCCGATGTCGTGGATGTCGCCTTTCACGGTGCCAATGACCATCTTTCCTACGCGCGGCGCGCCGGTTTCGGCCAGAAGCGGCTTGAGGATCGCCATGCCGCCCTTCATAGCGTTGGCGGCGAGCAGCACCTCTGGGACGAAAAGGATGCCGTCGCGGAAATCCTTGCCGACGATGGTCATGCCGCCCACGAGCGCCTCGGTTAGGATGCGGTAGGGCGCCCAGCCTCGCTCGAGAAGGATGTTCACGCCCTCCTCGATCTCTTCCTTCAGACCGTCGTAGAGGTCGTCGAACATCTGCTGGACGAGTTCCTCGTCGTCGAGCTCTGACAGGATGATGTCGTCTTCTTCGTCGGACATGGTGGGAATCCCTGGCTGTTCTGCGCGCGGGGCGCGGTGACGTTGCGCCTCTTTCGTCAATTTGTCGCAGCGCGACTTTCCGAATTGCGACGCTGCCCGCGTCGCAACCGACCTGTAGCAGCGTTTTGGCCCGAGTGTGACGGAAAGATCGGCATCATCATTATCGGAATATTGCATTCGTTCATGTTATGTTCCATTTTCCAGATATGAATCACGAACCGACACTTCCGGCTGACCTGCGTCCGCGCGGTCGCGGCGCGACGAGCAACGCCGCTGGCCGGTTCGAGGCGTATGATGTCGAGTATGCCGACGGTGACCCCGGCCCGGAGGCTGAGAATCGCGTGCTCCGCACGCTGGTTTCGGAAGAGCGGGCTGGAAGGGTAATTTCCTATAACCGCTCGCCAGACCTGCCATTCGACCGATCAATCAACCCCTATCGCGGCTGCGAGCATGGCTGTGTCTACTGTTTCGCGCGACCCACCCATGCCTGGCTCGGCCTGTCGCCGGGGCTCGATTTCGAGACCCGGCTGATTGCCCGGCCTGACGCGCCCGACCGGCTCGAGGCGGAGCTGCGCGCCCGCGGCTACAGCGTGGCCCCGATCGCCATCGGCACCAATACCGACCCCTACCAGCCGGTCGAGCGGCAATACGGGATCACCCGCGCCTGTCTGGAGGTTCTGTCGCGGTTCAATCATCCGGTGGCGCTGGTGACCAAGGGCGCGCTCATCGAACGCGATCTCGATCTGCTGGCGGATATGGCGGCGCGAGGGCTGGCGAAGGTGGGCGTGTCGGTCACGACGCTGGACGACACGTTGGACCGGCGACTGGAGCCGCGCGCACCATCGCCCGCGCGGCGGCTCGACACGGTTCGGCGGCTGGCGGGCGCAGGGGTGCCTGTGAGGGTGATGGTATCGCCGGTTATCCCGGGCCTCAGCGATACAGAGACCGAGACGATTCTTGAGGCCGCACGCGATGCCGGAGCGGGGGCCGCGAGCTGGATCATGCTGCGCCTGCCGCGCGAGGTGTCAGGATTGTTCCGCGACTGGCTTGCGCAGCACTACCCCGATCGCGCGGGCCGGGTGATGAACCGGCTTCGCGAGATGCATGGCGGGCGCGATTATTCTGCCGACTGGCACCTCCGGATGCGGGGGCAGGGCGTGTATGCGCGGATGATCGCGCGGCGCTTCGACCTGGCGGCGCGACGGCTGGGGCTGGATGCGGCGCAGCCCGGGCTGCGTTGTGACCTGTTCGAGGTGCCGCTCGCACGTGGCGCGCAACTGGCGCTGTTCTAGGAGGGCGAGCGCCTTGCGCCTTAGGTGATGAGCGCGCTTGTCGGTTCGCTCGTCACTTCCAGGCCGTCCAGATAGAGGATATGCGGCTCTCCGAAATCCAGTTCGCAGAAATCGAGCTTGGCGCACCCGGCATGGGTAACGAATTCGCCATCGACCAGCCGCGCGGCGGCGACCAGCACCTGATCGTGGCCAAAGAGCGCCCGCGCGCGCCAGTCGCGAACCAGGATCGGCTGTCCGGCGGGCAACAGCACGTCACGCCCGGGCCGCCTGTGGCCAAGCGATCCCTCGCGGATGCGAACCAGCGGCGCGCGCAGCGACCGCCGCGTGATGGCGCGCAACGTGACCATTCCGGCATCGCGGGTGATGACCCGATCGCCGGGGCGCAAATCCCTTGCCAGGCGTTCGCCCGTGGCGGTCAGCAGTATGCCATCGGCCCACAGGCCGGTCGTGTGAAATGGGGGACTGGCGGCAGCTCTGCCGTCAGGACGCCCGACCGTATCCGGTTTCATGGCGTATCTCGCTCTGTTTCTGCCTCAGTTTTTTGTCACATTAAGGCAATAATCTGGCGATGTCGTGCCCTTTTTCGTGCACGGCGGGCAGGGGCCGCGCGATTCGGGCTTAAATCTGCTCCCGGTCTTTGCTAGAGCGCGCAGGGCCCGCCCTGCGCGGCGGTGCGTGCGGGTGTGGCGGAATTGGTAGACGCACCAGATTTAGGTTCTGGCGCCGCAAGGCGTGGGGGTTCGAGTCCCTTCACCCGCACCAAAGCGCAGTTGACTCAGGGTACGGTGAGCCAGTCGCCGCGCGTGTCGTCGGGAAATACGGGTCGAAAATAGGCAACCATGCGGCCCTCGGGCGGTGCGGTGGCGGTCTCGTCCCACGGCGCGACACCGTGCAGCGCCATTCGGTGTATTAGGACGGCGGTCCCGGGCGAGGTCACGATTGGCACGCGATCGCAGGTTTCGAACGCTTCACGCCTTGCGGCATGGTACGGTTCGGTCAGGTCCACATCCGCCCAGTCGCGCGGATCGACGCCGTCTAGCGCGGAGGCAAAGGCGCGACGCATCAGGTGGTGGCTGCCCTCCCAGACGACCAGAGGGCTTGCCCCCGCGCTCGTTTCGCTCAGCGGCAGGCCAAGCAGCCAGGCGTGACGCTCGCGCAGCATCCGCTGCCGCTCGGGTCCGATGGGCAGAAGCCCATCGACATGCGCCGCGTCGCGCTTTTGCCGGTAGCGGAATGCCGCCGCGCCCTCGCCGTCGCGCGGGCGCGGGTAACCGGGATAGACCACCGAGACCTGCGCCGCGTGGAGCGGAAGTGACCCGGCGATGGTCTCGGCGGCGCGGCGCGCGGCCCCGTCAAGCGGCACGCCAGCCACGCTGCCGTCCGCGTCGTTGGGTAGGCAGTCGAGGCCTACGAACCACGTCCCCCCGCACGCGAGCCCCGCCGCGCGGCGTGCGGGCTCGGCCATGCGCTTGAGTGCTGCGTCGCGGGCGGTGCGTGCCCATTCGGCGACGCCGGGTTCGGGCGGAAAGATCGCCCAGCCTTTCTCCGATAGCGTGGCTACCATCCCAGCGATTTCCTCAGCATGTTGAGCGCCACCAGCGTCAGAAACACCGCGAACACGCGCTTGAGCGGCTTGGGGTCCATCGCGTGGGCAAGCCGCACGCCCCAGGGTGCTGTGACGAGCGTCATGGCAATGACCACGCCGAAGGCCACGAAATTGACCGCGCCAAAGGTCAACGGCGGGCGGTGCGCCGGGTCGATGGTGAGGAACAGGAACCCGATAACCGACGGGAGCGCGATGGTCACGCCAAAGCCTGCTGCCGTGGCGACCGCGCGGTGGATAGCGACGCCGTAGAGGCTCATCAGCGGCACGCCGAAGCTGCCACCACCGATCCCCATGAGCACCGACAGGAACCCCACGATGGGCGATAGCACCAGCCGCCGCAGCCCGCCGGGCATGGCCGGGCCCAGCCGCCAATGCGCGCGCCCGAGCCCGAGATAGAGCCCGATCACGATGCCGAGTGCGCCGAACAACCCTTGCAGAGTTGTCGAGCGCAGCGACGCCGCCACCAGAACGCCCAACACCGCCCCCGCCGCGATTCCTGGCGCCCAGCCGCGCAGGATGTCCCAATCGACCGCGCCCTTTCGGTGATGGCTCAGCACCGAGCGCACCGAGGTGACGATGATCGTGGCGAGCGACGTGGCGAGGCACATCTGCATGAGTTGCGGGCCGTCATAGCCCAGCGTCTGGAAGGCATAGAAGAACGCGGGCACCAGCACGATCCCGCCGCCGACACCCAAAAGGCCCGCCAGAATCCCGGCAAAGGCACCGATTACCGCCAGGAGGCCCAGCATCTGCAAGAGCAGCGTGGTATCAGGCAGGGCGATGGGCATGTGCGGGCTCCGGTCCGGGGATGGGTCAGCCCCCGGCTTACACCGCGCACGCGTCGGGGGAAAGACGCAGAAACGGCTTGCCCCGAGGGGAGGTTTCGCGCCAAGGATGCCGCCCGAACGCGCGTGCAAGCAAGAGGACCGGCGATGCCCCGCTATGCCCTGAAGGTAGAGTATGACGGCGCGCGTTTCGCGGGCTGGCAACGGCAGGCCGACCAGGTGACTGTGCAGGGTGAGGTCGAGCGCGCGCTTGCCCGGCTGGAGCCGGGGCCGCACACCATCGCCGCCGCCGGGCGCACCGATGCGGGCGTTCACGCACTGGGGCAGGTGGCGCAATGTGACCTCACGCGCGAGTGGGAACCGTTCCGGCTCAGCGAGGCACTCAATTACCACCTGCGGCCCCTGCCGGTGGCGATCACCGCCTGCGCGCGCGTGCCCGATGACTGGCACGCGCGGTTCTCGGCCACGGGGCGGCGCTATCTCTACCGGATCGTCGCACGCCGGGCGCCGCCCGCGCTTGAGGCCGGGCGCGTGTGGCACCTGCGCCGCGCGCTCGATGTCGCGTCCATGCGTGCGGGCGCGGCGCATCTGGTTGGCCACCACGATTTCACCACCTTCCGCGCCTCGATTTGCCAGGCGAAGAGCCCCGTGAAAACACTCGACGCGGTCGAGGTCGCCGAGGTGGATACCGCGACAGGTCCGGAGATCCACCTGCACTTTGCCGCGCGGTCGTTCCTGCACAACCAGGTACGCAGCATGGTGGGGACGCTGGAGCGGGTGGGTGCGGGCGCGTGGCCGACCGAGCGGGTGCGCGACGTGCTCGAGATGCGCGACCGCACCGCCTGCGGTCCGGTGGCGCCGCCCGAGGGGCTTTATCTCTCGCGGGTGATCTACCCTGATGACCCGTTCGGCGAATAGGTTTTGATCTCGCCCGCGGCGCGCGCTAAGAGGCGGCCAGCGGTCCCGTAGCTCAACTGGATAGAGCAGCTGACTTCTAATCAGCAGGTTGGGGGTTCGAGTCCTCCCGGGATCGCCACTTAATAAAATGAAAACAAGAGGCTGTGGATAGCGCAAAGCTAAGCCTTGCGCTTTCTTTTGCCCTTGTCACCGAATTTGTCACCGGGTGTCACACTTGCAGAAAAGACCGGGCGAATCCCGCCCGGTCCTTGTCGATCTGTTGGAGGCGTCACTCGGGTTCAGTGCGCTTGGCAAACAGGCAATCCTCCGGCGTGTCTGCGGCGTGGTGCAGGGCGTCCAGCCCTTCAAACATGCAGTCCGGATAGTTGCTCAGTGCTGGACGTCCTCGGCCTCACCGCGTTCGGCAGCGGTTTCCTCGAGCATCATCTCGGCCGTCTTGCCGCCGTGCCCCACCCATTCGATAACGTGAGCGTCGTCAACCTCGAACAAACGGTCTCGCGTGGCCGTAATCCGAACAAGCAAACTTTCAGTTTCGGGCGAGTTGGGGAGCCTTGCAGCCTCGGCCATCTGCTCGACGGCGCGCAGCATTGCGCGCGCCTCGTCCAGTCTCTCGGAGGTTCTTTCGTGATTTCGGCGGACGTGGTCGGGAATGTTCGTCATTGTCTCGATTTCCTAGTATGATATTACACTATTAGCGCAGCATTGCATCAATGGCGCAGAGTGCATCAAAAGTGCAAAGTGAGATTTATGAAGCCCGAACAATGCCGTGCCGCCCGTGCAATGGTGGCCATGTCCCAAGATGATCTCGCCAGCGCCACGGGCATCGCAAAGCGTACGATTGCGGGTTTTGAAATGGGGCGGAGTTCCCCTTATGCGCGCACTATCGCAGCGCTCCGCGCAGCCCTGGAATCCGCCGGGGTCGAGTTCATCGCAGAGAATGGGGGCGGCGCAGGCGTCCGGTTGCGCAAGGATACCTGACCGTCGCCAGCACGGCGAGGATCGGCCCCGTGGCCAGCACCATGCTGATCGTGGAAATGCCGGAACTCGGACAGATCACCGGTGAACAGGCCGCCGCCCTCACCGGCCTTGCACCCATTGCACATGACAGCAGCGCCATGCGCGGCAAGCGCGCTATCGATGGCGGTCGGCGTCTGTTGCGACATGTTATATTCCAGGCCGCTCTCGGCGCCAGCCACCACAACCCGGTCCTGAAGGCCTTTGCAGATCGCCTTCGCGCGGCCGGAAAACCGCACAAGGTGGTCATCACTGCCGTTGCACGAAAGCTCGTCACAATCGTCAACGCACTCTGCAAATCTCGCCAGAAATGGGCCACGCAGCCCGCTTGAGAAATACAGTTGCTAGTCAGTCCGTTCCACTGATGAAATCGGTCTGATTTCCCACTTTTCTGTCAACGGAACTGAACCCTCAGGGTGCAATGCCATTGTTTTACGGGCGCCCGGTGCTGCGCCATGCTGCTGAGTACATCAGGGATCACAGCGGGCAAGGCACAGCAAGATGAAACTCGGATTTATCGGATTGGGTAATGTCGGCGGCAAGTTGGCAGGAAGCCTGCTACGCAACGGCTTTGACCTCACGGTTCATGACCTGAACCGTGAGCTTGTCGCGGAGTTCATTGAACGTGGGGCCGCAACGGTAGACGGACCGCTTGCGCTGATGCAGGCCTGCGACGCGGTGATCACCTGCCTGCCGTCGCCGGCGGCCTCTGCCGCCGTGGTTGAAGAGATGTTACCCGCCGTCGATGACACCAAGATCTGGCTCGAAATGTCGACCACGGATGCCGAGGAGGTAAAGCGCCTCGCATCGCTGGTGGAGGCGCATGGCGGCTCGGCCATCGAATGCCCGGTCTCGGGCGGCTGTCACCGGGCGGATACCGGAAACATCTCGATTTTCGCTGGATGCGATCGCGCCACGTTCGATCGCATGTTGCCGACCCTGACGGCGCTGGGTCGCCGGGTGCTGCACACCGGCGAGATCGGCACCGCCTCGGTCCTGAAGGTGATGACGAATTATCTGGCCACCGCAAATCTCTTGTCCTGCTGCGAGGCGCTGGTGACGATGAAGGCCGCCGGCATGGATCTCAACACCACGTATGAGGCGATGAAGATCTCGTCGGGGACGTCCTTCGTGCATGAAACCGAAAGCCAGTTGATCCTCAATGGCTCGCGCGATGTCTCGTTTACGATGGACTTGGTGAAAAAGGATATCGGCCTGTTCCACAAGATCGCCGAAGCGGCGAATGTGCCGCTCGAGATCAGCCCGCTGCTTGTCAGCATCTTCGATGACGGCATCGCCCGCTACGGCGACCGCGAGTTGTCGCCCAACATCATCCGCAGGCTGGAGGATACAACCGGCCTGAGCATTCAGGCAGAGGGTTTCCCTGCTGAACTGGTCGATGACGAGCCCGAGGAGCCCGGCTACGAGGTGTTCCCCACCGGCCGCGCCAAGCCCCTTGCCGCGGAGTGATCCGATGGAGGATCTTGCGCCAGAAGCTCAAGCCGGGACAGGCTTTGCACAGGAGCGGGCCGATCTCGCGGCTGCCTTTCGCTGGACCGCGCGGCTTGGCCTGCACGAGGCGGTCGCCAACCATTTCAGCCTGGCGGTGAACGAGACCGGCACCGCATTCCTGATCAATCCCAACCAGATGCATTTCTCGCGCATCCGCGCGTCGGACCTGCTGCTGCTCGATGCCGACGATTCCGGAACGCTCGAGGGGCCGGAGGCGCCCGATCCCACGGCATGGGGGCTGCACGGGGCGATCCACCGCCATTGTCCGCACGCGCGCTGCGTGATGCACACCCATTCGATCTGGTCCACGGTGCTGGCCGGCCTCGCCGACAGCACGCTGCCGCCGATCGACCAGAACACCGCGACGTTCCATGACCGTCATGTGGTGGATACCGGATTTGGCGGTCTGGCTTTCGAGGAGGAGGGCAGGCGCTGTGCCGAACTGCTGTCCGACCCAAAAAAGAAGGTCATGGTGATGGGCAACCACGGCCTGCTCGTCATCGGCAGCGGCGTCGCGGATGCGTTCAACCGCCTCTATTACTTCGAACGCGCGGCGGAAACCTATCTACGCGCGCTTCAGACCGGGCAGCCCCTGCGGCGGCTGTCGGACGAGATCGCGGAAAAGACCGCGCGGGAACTCGAGGAGTATCCCGGGCAGGCCGAGGCACATCTGCGCGAAATCCGCGCGATCCTCGATGCCGAGGCGGACTCCTACGCCACCTGAGACACCATGAAATTGCTGAAAGGATGACCAACCGATGAGCGACGTCACGTTCGAATTCCAGGAAAATGGCATGGTCGTCGGGTTGCCCGGCGACCACGCATACTTCAACTATTACTGGCTGCGCGATGCCTGTGTCTCCTGCATTGACCCACAGACACGCGAGCGGGTGTTCGACACGTCGGAATTGTCGTCCTCGCCGCGTGCGACCTCTGCCCATGTCGATGGCGACATGGTGGTGATTGGCTGGCAGGACGAGGCGCAGGCGAGCCACGTGCCGATCGCCCTGCTGGAAGAGGTCGCAGCCAAGGGCCGCGTCGACGATCCTGCGGATATCCCGCGCAACCTCTGGTACAACGACCACCTGCCCGACATAGTCCGCGTCAGCCAGCAGGCGGTGACCGACACGAACGAGGGACGCGCGCGGCTGAGCCGCGCCCTGATCGAGGACGGCATCGCAATCGTCAACGACATGGAGCACAGCACCGAGAGCCTGCCGCGTCTGGCAAGGGCGATCGGCCCCATCACCCCTTCGGCGGAGGGGCTGTTCTTTGATGTCCGGGTCGAGATCGATCCGACCAACCTCGCCTTCACCGCAGGCCCGCTGGAAATGCATACCGACCTGCCGGGCGAGGAAACCGCGCCGGGGGTGCAGTTTCTGCATTGTCTGGAGAACACCGTCGAGGGCGGGCTGTCGCTGTTTCTCGACGGCGCGGCCGTGGCCGAGGCGCTGCGCGCAGAGGACCCGGAGGCATTCGATCTCCTGTCCCGCCACTACATCCCGTTCTTCTACCGGCATGACAACTGGGATTACCGCGCGCATCAGCGGGTGATCGAGACCGACCTCGACGGCAACGTGACCGGCGTCACGATTTCCCAGCACCTGCAGGACAACATGGACCTGCCGCAGGAGCTTCTGGACCGCTATTACCCGGCATTCCTCAAGTTCATTCGCATGATGCAGGAGGAGCGGTTCCTGATGCGCTTCCGCTCGGAGGCCGGCAATTGCGTAGTGTTCGACAACCACCGCATCGTGCATGGCCGTGAAGGCTACGTGGCCGATAGTGGTCGCCGCCACCTGCGCGGCTGCTACACTGATCGCGGCGCGCTTCGCAGTACCTACCGCGTGCTGGCGCGGCAGGGCTTTACCGGCGAGACGTCTGTCGTCAAGGACCGGGCGCGCGCCTGATCCGGTACCCGGCACGACCGCATGTGAACGGCGCGGATTGCCCCGCGCCGTTCTGTCGTTTGGGGAGCACGCCCTGTCAGGCGGCGAAGGGCGGGCGGACCTTGATTTCCATATAGTCCTCAAGCCCCTGAACACCGCCTTCGCGCCCGTTGCCGGAATGCTTGAATCCGCCGAAGGGGGATCCGTAATCGGCATCGCGCCCGTTGATATGGATGCCGCCTGCACGCAGGCGGCGTGCGACCCGCAGGGCGCGCTCCTCGCTGCCGGTCTGGATGAAGGCCGCGAGCCCGTACTCGGTATCATTGGCCAGCGCGATCGCCACTTCCTCGGTGTCGAACGGGGTGATGACCAGCACCGGGCCAAAAATCTCCTCGCGCCAGATCACCATCTCCGGCGTGACATCGCAAAAGATCGTCGGGCGCACGAACCAGCCGGATTGCAGCGCCTCAGGCAATCCGTCGGGGCGGCCCGTTCCTCCGGTCAGAAGGCGCGCCCCCTCGTTGAGCCCTGTCTCTATCATAGTCTGCACCCGGTCATACTGGATCTCATCGAAGAGCGGCCCGAGGTGATCGCCCTCCTGCTCGGGATCGCCCATGACTGTGGCTTCGGTGGCGGCTTGGGCCAATTCCAGCACACGGGGATAGACGCTGCGCTCTACCAGCATGCGGGTGGGGGCATCGCAGGATTGCCCGGTGTTGAAGAAGCACGCGGCCACACCCTCGGCCACGCGTTTCTCAAGATCGGCGTCGGCGAAGATCAGGTTAGGGGATTTGCCTCCCAGTTCCAGCGTCACCCGCTTGAAGCTGTCGGCAGCGTTGCGTGCTACCGCGCTGCCGCCACGTGTCGAGCCGGTGAACGACATCATCGCCACGTCGGGGTGCCGCGCCAGCGCGGCACCCACCGTCGGCCCGTCGCCCTGCACGAGGTTGAAGACCCCCGCCGGATACCCGGCCTCGTGCACGATCTCGGCATAGACCTGCGCCGAGAGCGGCGTATGCTCGGACGGTTTGAGCACGCAGGTCGCCCCGGCGGCAAGCGCGGGTATCACCTTGAGCGCGATCTGGTTGATCGGCCAGTTCCACGGTGTGATCAGCCCGCAGACGCCGATCGGCTCGCGGCTCAGGATATCGCCGTTGGGCAGCGTCTCTGCCTCGTCCAGCGTCTCGAGCGCGGCGATGAAGGCCTCGAGGTGACCGATGCCGGCATCGGCCTGCACCGCGCGAGACATTGTGATCGGTGCTCCCATCTCGGTGGTCATGGCATGGGCCAGATCATCCATGCGCGCCCGCGTCACCTCGGCTAGGCGGCGCAGCAAGGCCAGACGCTCCTCCTTGGAGGTCATGGAAAACGTCTCGAAGGCGCGTTTGGCGGCCTGAACGGCGCGATCCGCATCTTCTGCGTTGCCCATGGCGACGGTGCCGATCTGACGGTTGGTGGCGGGCGAGCGTATCGGCATCGTCTCGCTCGAGGCAGGCGCGACCCAGGCCCCGTCGATATAGAAGGTGTTCAGTGTGATCATGTCGCATCTCCTTTTGCGGCGCTTTTGGGGGGCGCTCACCCGGCGTCTTGCAGCACCATGTCGGCGGCCCGCATCGCGAGCATCAAGGTCGGGGCGTTGATATTGCCGGATGTGATGTTGGGGAAGGCGGACGCATCGACCACCCGCAGCCCCGGCACCCCGTGAACCTGAAGCCGGGCGTTGAGCACCGAGTCATGCGGGCCGTGCCCCATGCGGCAGGTGCAAGACGGGTGATAGACGGTCGAGGCGCGGTTGCGAAAGTCGTCGAGCAGGGCTGCATCGTCCATCGTGTCGAAATCCGGAGATTTGGCAAACTCGGTCACCATCTGCAATTGCGGGCTCCGCGCGAGGGTACGGATGACCTTGCTGGCCCGCACGGCCGCGTCAAGGTCGTCATCGGTCGCAAGGGAATTGGGCTGTATGACAGGCGCATCGCGCCAGGAACCCGAGGCGATCCGCACATGCCCGCGGCTGGTCGGGCGGCAGGGTTGCGCTGAGAGCAGGTATCCTGGCTGCCGGTCAAGAACGACCCTGCCGGCGCGGTTGATCTCGTAGGAGGCCGGGTTGCAGAAGAGTTGCACATCGGGCACCGCCTGTTGTGGCGTGGAGCGCACGAAGCCGCCCACCTGATTGACCGGAACAGAGAGCGCGCCCTTGCGGGTGAGCGCGTAGCGCAGCGCCGCGCGCAGCCGGCCCGAGGGGCTGCCCAGCATGTTGTTGAGCGTCGGCACACGGGCTCGGAACTGACAGGACACCGCCAGATGATCCTGAAGCCCTTGGCCCACATGGGCCAGATCGTGCCGAACCTCGATCCCGTGCGCCTTCAATAGCGCGGCCGGTCCAATGCCCGACAGTTGAAGCAGGTGCGGGCTATTGATGGCCCCCGCGCAGAGGATGACCTCCTTGCGCGCGCGCACCCGGCGCATTTGGGTGCCCCGCATATAGGCAAGGCCGCTCACCTGCGCGCCGCTGAACTCCAACCGGGTAACATGCGCATGGGTGATGACCCGCAGATTGTCCCGGCGGGTGGCGGGCCGCAGGAATGCATCCGCCGAAGACCAGCGAACGCCGCGCCGCACGGTGCTGCGGTAGAACCCGAGACCATTGGCGCCGGGCCGGTTCATGTCGTCGATCACTGCAAATCCGGCGTTGCGGCCCGCCTCGAGAAAGTTCCTCGAGAACGGATGCATCTGATCCGAGAGATCCTGCACCCAGACCGGTCCTTCGCCGGACGGCTTTGCCCGCGACGCACCCGGTGCGCGGGTCTCTATCCGGTCATAGGCATCCTCTACCGCCTGCCAATCCCAGCCGGTCGCACCGGCCGCCGCCCAGTCATCGAAATCGCGGGGCTGACCGCGGACATAGGCCATGGCGTTGATCGAACTTGATCCCCCGATGACACGCCCCCGCGGCCAATAGCTCTGACGACCCGACAGGCCGGTATCCGCCTCGGTCATGTAGCCCCAGTTCAGTGTCGGGTCGGAGAAGGTCATGGCATAGCCTACGGGGATCTTGATCCACATGCGTGCATCTCCGCCCCCGGCCTCGAGCAGCAGCACCTGGTGGTGGCCGTTCGCGGACAGGCGGTTGGCCATCACACAGCCCGCGGATCCTGCCCCAACGATCACGTAGTCGACTTCATCCATCTGCTCTCTCCGCCTGACCGCCGATCACATATGGGGATAGAAGCGGCACAGTCACAAACAACGACTTTCACCGCCTAGGCCTCATATTATTTTGGTCTCATCGAATTGCGCATGGCTGCGTCCAAGGCCATGTTGTGCCCCGAAAGGAAACGCCGGATGCGAAGATTGCCCCATGTTACCTGGCTGCGCGCGTTCGATGCCGCGGCGCGTCACAGTTCGTTCACGGCGGCCGCGGACGAGCTTCATCTGACCCCGGCAGCCGTCAGCCAGCAGATCCGGCTTCTGGAAAAGCGACTGGGGGCCGAGCTGTTCAAGCGGCTGCCGAAGGGCGTGGCGCTGACCGATGTCGGCCAAGCCTATGCACAACCGCTTCGGAAATCCTTTCTCGAGATGGAACAGGCGACCGACGGCCTGTTTCGCGGGCAACGCAAGGCGACACTTCGGGTTCGGTCGTCCATTTCGTTTGGCGCGCTGGTCCTGGCACCGCGGCTGAACGCGTTTCGCGAACGGCACCCCGAGATCGAGATCGACTTGTTCACTACGGTCTGGTCGGATCGCATGACCGACGCGGGTATCGATCTCGACATCCGCTACGGCGATGGTGACTGGCCCGAACGGAATATCTGGCCCCTCGAGGTCGATGATGCGGTAGTCGTTTGTCATCCCGACCATGCGTCATCCCTGGGCGACGACCTCTCGATTGAAGGGCTGGCCGCCGCCAGTGTCGTCCAGGTCGTCGGATCGGAAACCGACTGGGGGCGCCTGTCTGACAAGTACGGGCTCGATTTGCCAGTGCCGGTGCATTGGATGAAGGCGGACTCGTCTCTGGTCGCCCTGCAGATTCTTACGGCCGGGCACGGCTCCGCCATCATTAGCCGCAGCTTTGCCGGACATTATCTAAAAACAGGTGCGCTTATCGCACCCGTTCCGTACCAGATATCCATGCTGCAGAAGTTCTTTCTGGTTCAGTACGAGGACACGAATAAAAGTCCCGAGATCGCGGTGTTCAAGGATTGGCTTACGTCCCAGAAATTCTGAGTCGGGCCCCGACCCCGCAGGTCACCGATTTCATATCAGGTGTTCCTTGTTGAGTTCGACCAGAGCGCCGCGAAGAAACTCTTCGGGCATGTCGACCAGAAGGTTGTGGTTGCGATCGATGCTCGTATGGAGGTCCAAGTACATGTCGACGACCCCGATGGCCTCCTCGAGGGGATAGTCCTCGGAAAATTCCGGGGGCTCCGGAACCTCTTGAGCCCCGAGGAGCCAGTGGTGCGGGTTGATATAGAGGGTGTGTCCGCAGATGTTCTTCAGGCGCCCCTCAGGGGGGATCCCGAAAACCCGGTCGAAGACCAGTCTTTGGACGTAGATGAGACTCTGTTGCACAAATCGGCTGAAGGCCAGACGTCCCCTTTCCCCGGACAGACTCATCCTACGGGCTCAGTGATGGGTATGCCGAGCGCGGTGTAGCTGTTGAGGACTGCGATGCGGACTTGGATTTCTGCGACCTGGCGGTCGAAGTGTCTCGCCATGAGGCTCTGCCCGAGCAATTTCGCTCCGTGGACCTTCGGTTCACACAGTGCATCTTGGTCTCGACGCGGCTTCGGCGGTGGTATCCGCTCCACCGTCGCCAGATCGCACGGTCGAGGTATTTCGAGGCCCGCAGGGCTTCGTTGCGCGCGAGCGCACCCGGCGTGGTTGGCTTCCAGGGTTTGGCATTCTTGGGCGGAGGAACAACGGCATGGGCGCTGCGATCAGCTATAGTATCGTGGCACTTTCGAGTGTCATAGGCGCCGTCGGCCGCGACGCTGGCGACCTCCTCGTCCATCGGGATCTGGCCTATAAGATCAGGCAGCATGGGCGCGTCACCGATATGGCTGCCAGTGATCTCGACGGCCCGAACCTCCAGTGTTTGCTCATCGATCCCAAGATGAATCTTGCGCCAGACCCGTCGCTTGGGGTCGCCGTGTTCGCGCGCATGCCACTTACCTTCGCCCTCAACCTTGATCCCGGTGCTATCGATCAGCGGGTGCAGCGGCCCCGTGGAGCCCCGATACAGGATGTTCACGACCAAGGCCTTCTGGCGGCGGGAAAGCGTGCCGAAGTCCGGCACCGCCCAGTCCAAGCCAACCAGTTGCAGCAAGCTTTCAACGAAGCCCGTGGTCTGGCGTAGCGCCATGCCGAACAACACTTTCATCGTCAGGCATGTCTGGATAGCGGTGTCGCTGTAACTGGGTTGCCGGCCCCGTTTGCCAGTCTGCGCAGCTTCCCAGGTCATATCGGGGTTAAACCAGATCGTCAGCGAGCCGCGGTGCTTGAGCGCTTCATTGTAGGCCGGCCAGTTCCTTGGTCTTGTAGGTCGAGGGTGTGGGTCTGCTCATGTCGCCCAGCTACCACACTGCATTCGCGACATGAATCCCTCACGCGCTTTGTGCAACAGAGCCGGCTCGAGTCCCCGCGGGATCGCCAACGCCTCAGCCGCCGCGCGCCAGCCTTGCGGCGCGACCGCCGCGGCGTTTCCTCAGTAGGTCGGCGCGGTCGGGCAGGGCAGCCATGATGGCGCGGCGCTCCTCCGTGCTCATCTTTGACCAACGGGTGATCTCGTCGATGGAGCGCAGGCAGCCGGTGCAGATGCGCGCCTCCGGGTGGACGACACAGACGCGCACGCAGGGGCTCTCGACCTCGTCGCGATTCCAGACATCATCCGCCATGCTGCTCGGTCCTCATATGGCGCATTCGGTCGAGCGCCCCTTGCAGGATATAGGCGGCGGCGACCGAATCGATGACCTCTGCGCGACGTTTGCGTGTCGTATCCGCCTCCAGGAGCGCGCGTTCGGCGGCAACGGTCGACAGGCGCTCGTCCCAGAACCCGATGGGGAGATCGGTGAGCTGTGAGAGATTGCGAGCGAAGGCGCGGGTGGATTGGGCGCGCGGGCCCTCCGAGCCGTCCATATTGCGCGGCAAACCCAGCAGGATGCCGCCGGCTTCGCGCGCGGTCGCGATCTCCAGGAGGCGCGTGGCATCGAGGGTGAACTTGCGTCGCTTCACCGTTTCCACCGCGCTCGCGCTCGACAAGAGCCGGTCGGAGAGGGCCACGCCGATGGTCTTGGTGCCAAGATCGAGCCCCATCACCCCGCGTTCGGGCGCGAGCGCGACGGCGAAGTCGGCGATGTCTTCGCAGATCATTCGGTCACGCCTGCGGCCTCTGCCGCCGTGCGCAGAATGCCGAGCGCGCGGGCATCGCCGCCAAAGGTCTCGCGCGCTTCGGTCCAGATGCGCCGGGCTTGCGCCGTTTCGCCCATCACGCCATAGGCGTTGATGAGCCGTGCCCAGTCCTCGGGTGGGCCACCTTCGGTTGCGAGCCGCTCGGACAGCCGTGAAACCATGCCGCGGATCATAGCGGCGCGCGCCTCGGTGTCCATGTCGCCGGCGGCCTCCATGTCGGCGGCTGACGGCCCGCGCCCTTCGGATTCTTCGGGCGGGGTATAGCGCACGCCCGCTCGCTGTGCGATTTCGCCGATCTCGGCGCGGATCGCGGGCACCCAAGGCGCGTCAGGGGTGCTGTCCTCCAACAGGTCGCGCCAGACGGGGAATGCGAGGTCGGGTCGGCCGAGTTGCAAATGCCAGACGCCCAGATAAAACCGCACGGTGGGCGCGCGCGGATCGCGCTCGAGCGCGGCGCGCAGCACCCCCGCCGCGTCGGTCGAGACATAACCTCCCGCCGCTTCGATCATCAATTCGGCCAGTGTTGCGTGATCGGTGGCGCTCGCGGCGTCGCCGCGTAGCGCGACGAGCTTCTCCTGCGCCTTGCGCGCCGCTACGATGCGCCCCAGTGCGGCCTCGCTGCGCACCAGGAAACGCAGCCCCTGCTGATCCTCGGGCCGAGCCGCCACCACCTTGCGCAACTGCTCCACCAGCTCGAGATGCTCTTGGCTTGTCCCCTCCGGCGGGGCTATCTCTCCAGGGCCAAAGCGGGCCTCGGCAGCCTCTTGTCTGAGCCGCTCGGCGCGCGCCTCTTCGGAGGCGGCGATCCGTGCGGCAAGCGGCATGTCGCCGTAGCCCGGCGCGCCAAGCGCGGCATAGAGCGCCAGCCCGCCGAAAGCGACCAGCACCATCGCCACGAGTGCTCCGGCTCGTCCGGCGATGCGCGGCTGACCGGCGGTCGCCCCGCCTGCGCGCAGCTGCGCATCGGCGGCAAGGATGCGGCGCGAGACCTCGGCGCGCAGCCGCTCGGCCTCTCCGTCGGCAATCACGCCACGGCCTGCGTCGCGCTCGATCTCGCGCAGCTGGTCGCGATAGACGCGCAGATCGTAGGAAACGGGCGGCTCGGCCCCCGCACGCCCGCGCAGCGCCGCCAGCGCCAGAAGCAACCCGGTGCCGATAGCGAGTGCCGCCGCGATGATCCAGAAGCTCATGATCGTCATCCTCTCTCACCCCCATCTAAAGCGCAGCCCGCGCGGAAAAAAGGGGCAAAGCCGCGTATACGGGCCCAAGCCCCGCGCCGCGATGTCGCAATGTCGCAATTTGCGGGCGAAGCGCCGCCCTCGGTCACCTTTCGCCTGCGCGCCCGTCGCATTACCTTCGCATCGTTACCGGCCCGCGAATCCCCGGAAAGGACACCCCGCGCATGAAACGCTATTCCGTCTTTGCCGTCGCCCGAGAGGCCCTGCGCGACCACATGGGGTGGGAACGCGCCTGGGCCTCGCCCGAGCCAAAGAAGCGCTATGACGTCATCATAATCGGCGCGGGCGGGCATGGCCTTGCAACCGCCTATTACCTCGGCAAGAACTTCGGCATCACCAACGTGGCAGTGCTGGAAAAGGGCTGGCTGGGCGGCGGCAACACGGGCCGCAACACCACCATCATTCGCTCCAACTATCTCCAGGATCCGTCGGCGGCGATCTACGAGAAGTCCCGCTCGCTTTACGAGACGCTGAGCCAGGATCTCAACTACAACATCATGTATTCGCCCCGCGGCGTCATCATGCTGGCGCAGACCGAGCACGAGGTGCGCGGCTACAAGCGCACGGCGCAGGCCAACGCGTTGCAGGGCGTGACGACCGAGTTCATCTCCCCGCAGCGCGTCAAGGAGATCGTGCCGATCATCAACCTCGACGGGCCGCGCTACCCGGTCCTGGGCGGGCTGTGGCAGGCGCGGGCGGGCACCGCACGTCACGATGCCGTGGCCTGGGGCTATGCGCGGGCGTGCTCGGCGATGGGCATGGATATCATCCAGAAATGCGAGGTGACCGGCATCCGCCGCGACGGCGACAAGGTCACAGGCGTGACCACCAACCGCGGCGATATCGACTGCGACAAGCTGGGAATCGTGGTGGCCGGTCACTCGGGCCACCTCGCCGACATGGCTGGTTTCCGCCTGCCGATCGAGAGCGTGGCGCTTCAGGCGCTGGTTAGCGAGCCGATCAAGCCCTGCATGGATTGCGTCGTCATGGCCAACACCGTGCACGGCTACATGAGCCAGTCCGACAAGGGCGAGATGGTGATCGGTGGCGGCACCGACGGCTACAACAACTATACGCAGCGCGGCTCGTTCCACCATATCGAGGAAACCGTGCGCGCGCTGGTCGAGACCTTCCCGATGGTCGCCCGGCTCAAGATGCTGCGCCAGTGGGGCGGCATCGTGGACGTCACCGGCGACCGCTCACCCATCCTGTCGAAAACGCCCATCGAGGGTATCTTCATCAACGCGGGCTGGGGCACTGGCGGGTTCAAGGCGATCCCGGGCTCCGGCTGGGGCTTTGCCGAATTGATGGCCAAGGGGCACTCGCCGCTCTGCGACGAGTTCGGCCTCGACCGGTTCTACCAGGGTCGGTTCATCGACGAATCCGTCGCCGCTGGCGTCGCCCACTAAGGAGGGATGGAAAATGCTGATCCTCACCTGCCCCTGCTGCGGCGTCACCGCCGAGGAGACTGAGTTCCACCAGGGTGGCGAGGCGCATCTAAAGCGCTTCGGCCCTGGCTCCTCGGACGACGAGTTCCACACCTATCTCTTTGCCAAGGAGAACCCCAAGGGTGTGCATTTCGAGCGTTGGCGGCACAATAACGGCTGTGGCAAGTGGTTTCACGCGGCGCGCGATACCATGACGCTGGAGGTCTACGGCACCTATCCGGCCCAGACGCTGGAGCCGCCGCAGGACATCCGCGATGCGATCACCGCCAAGCGCCCCGGCTGGAGATGGAGGGAGTTCGCATGACTCTTCTTCTTGGCAAAAATACCCAACTCATCACGCCCGCAACGGGCAAGAGGTCTGGCACATGAGCACACGTCTGGCCACCGGCGGCCGCCGTCTCGATCGCGGTCGCGCGCAGGAATTCACCTTCAACGGCAAGCGGATGCAGGGCCATCCGGGCGACACGCTCGCCTCGGCGCTGCTGGCCAACGGCCAGATGCTGATGGGCCGCTCATTCAAGTATCACCGCCCGCGCGGTGTTGTGGCGAGCGGGGCGGAAGAGCCCAACGCGCTCGTGGGTCTGGGCGAAGGCACGCGGTTCGAACCCAACCAGCGCGCCACCACGACCGAGCTTTTCGACGGGCTTGTGGCTGTCAGCCAGAACCACTGGCCCAGCCTCGAGACCGATATCGGCGCGGTCAACACCCACTTTGCACGCTTCCTGCCCGCCGGTTTCTACTACAAGATGTTCATCCACCCGCGCCCGTTCTGGAAGCATGTCTACGAGCCCTTCATCCGCCAGTCGGCGGGGCTCGGTAAGGCACCGAACCCCGGCGACCCCGACCGTTACGAGCATTTCTACTATTTCTGCGACGTACTCGTGGTGGGCGGCGGTGTGGCCGGGTTGCAATCCGCGCTTGCTGCGGCAGAGGCGGGCGCGAAGATCATGCTGATCGAGCAGACCGCCCATTGGGGCGGGCGCGCGCCCGTCGATGGCGGCGAGGTGGACGGCCAGCCCGTCGAGGCGTGGATCGACGCCACGATTGCAAAACTGCAAGACATGCCCAACGTCACCCTGCGCACGCGGTGCATGGGTGCGGGTGTTTATGACCATGGCTATGCGCTTGGCTATGAGCGAGTGAGCGATCACGCGCCGGGCAGCGATGCCCCTCGCCACCGGCTGTGGCGCATCCGTGCGGGCCAGATCGTCACCGCGACGGGGGCCATCGAGCGCCCGCTGAGCTTCGCGGGCAACGACATTCCCGGCGTCATGCTCGCCTCGGCGGTGCGCGATTACGCGGTAGATTACGGCGTTTCGATTGGCGACCGCACCGTGGTCGTGACCAACAATGACGACGCCTACCGCACGGCTATCACGCTGAAGAAGCTGGGTCTCGAGATTCCCGCGATCCTCGACGCGCGCCAACAGGGCGGCGGCGCGCTGGCCGAGGAGGCGCGTGCGCTGGGTATTCGCATCGAGAACGGAAAGGGCATCGCAAAGGTCAAGGGCGGCAAGCACGTCACCGGCGTCGCGATCTGCGCGCAGGCGGGCGAGGGCGCAGCGCTGGAGGAGATCGCCTGTGATGCAGTCGCCATGTCGGGCGGCTGGTCGCCGGTGGTGCACCTGTGGTCGCATTGCGGTGGCAAGCTCGTCTGGGACGACGCACAGGCCCATTTCCGCCCCGATCCCGAGAACCCGCCGCGCGGCGCGCACGGAGAGGGCTTCGTTATCCCCGCCGGGTCCGCAAACGGTGCGGGCGATCTGGCCAGCGTCGTGGCCGACGCCCACGCCGCGGGACAGGCCGTGGCAAAGGCCATGGGGGCCAAGCCCAAGGGCGAGGCGCCCCAGGGCAGCGCGTCGCCGGAAGCGCCGATGCAGCCCGTCTGGCTCATGCCGCAGGGAGCGGGCTACAAGCTGCGGATGAAGGCGTGGCTCGATTATCAGAACGACGTGAAGGTGTCGGACGTGCAGCTCGCCGCCCGCGAGGGCTATGAGAGCGTCGAGCACGCCAAGCGCTACACCACCCTGGGCATGGCCACAGACCAGGGCAAGCTGAGCAATATCAACGGTCTGGCGATTCTTTCGGACGCGCTGGGCCAGCCGATCCCACAGACGGGCACCACCACGTTCCGCCCGCCCTACACGCCGATCTCGTTGTCTTCGATCGCCGGCGAGGCGACCAAGGCCAATTTCCAGCCCATCCGCAAGACACCGATGCAGGGCTGGCACGAGGCAAACGGCGCGGATTTCGAGCCGGTTGGCCAATGGCGCCGCCCCTATTGCTTCCCCAAGGGCGAAGAGGGGCGCCACGAGGCTGTGAACCGCGAGATTACCCAGACCCGCGACAGCCTCGGGTTGCTCGATGCCTCGACGCTCGGCAAGATCATCGTCAAGGGCGCGGATGCGGGCCGCTTCATGGACATGCTCTATACCAACATGATGTCCACCCTGAAGCCGGGTCGCTGCCGCTATGGCCTCATGTGCAACGAAAACGGCTTTCTCATGGATGACGGCGTGGTGGCGCGGCTCGACGAGGAGACGTTCCTTTGCCACACCACCACCGGCGGGGCGGAATCGATCCATGGTCACATGGAGGAATGGCTCCAGACCGAATGGTGGGACTGGAAGGTCTATACCGCCAATGTCACCGAGCAATACGCGCAGGTCGGCGTCGCGGGCCCCAACTCGCGCAAGGTGATCGAGAAGCTCACCGATGATGACATCAGCGCCGATGCGCTCACCTTCATGGGCTGGACCGAGATCACCGTCGCGGGCATCCCCGCGCGCGTGTTCCGCATCTCCTTCGCTGGCGAGTTGAGCTTCGAGCTTTCCGTGCCCGCAAGCCACGGTCGTGCGCTGTGGGACGCGCTGACGGAGGCGGGGGCCGAGTATGGCGTCATGCCCTACGGCACCGAGGCGATGCATGTCATGCGTGCCGAGAAGGGCTTTATCATGATCGGGGACGAGACGGATGGCACGGTCATCCCGCAGGACCTCAACCTGGACTGGGCAATTTCCAAGAAGAAAGAGGACTATATCGGCAAGCGCGCGCAGGAACGCAGCCACATGGCCGACCCAAAGCGCTGGAAGCTGGTGGGGCTGGAAACGCTCGACGGCTCGGTTCTGCCTGATGGGGCCTATGCCACGGCGGATGGCCACAACGCCAACGGGCAGCGCAACGTGCAGGGGCGCGTGACCTCGACCTATCACTCGCCTACGCTGGGCCGTGGCATCGCCATGGGCCTGGTCCTGCATGGGCCGGACCGCATGGGCGAAGTGCTGGAATTCCCAAAGGTTGACGGCGGCATCATCAAGGCCAAGATCGTCGATCAGGTGTTTTACGACAAGGACGGGGAGAAACAGAATGGCTGAGCCCGTAACTGCCCTGAATGGCGCCCGGTACGAGGGGATCGCCACCATCGAGGATGCTGGCCCCACCGGCATGATTACCCTGCGGGGCGACCTAACCTCCAAGGAGGTCAAAGCCGCGGTCAAGAAAGCCGTGGGTCTGGACGTTCCCGGACAGCGCGCGGCGCTGGACGGGAAGGGAACTGCGGCGCTGTGGATGTCGCCGGACGAACTGCTCTTGATGTGTCCTTATGACAAGGTCGCCGAGACCATCGCCACGCTGGAATCGGCGCTCGAGGGGCAGCATTTCCTGGCCGTCAACGTCTCGGACGCGCGCACCTTCCTGCGGATCTCGGGGGCGGGTGCGCGCGAGGTTCTGGCCAAGCTTTGCCCGGTGGATCTCTCGCCTGACGCCTTTGCTCCCGGCATGTTCCGCCGCACGCGCATGGCGCAGGTGCCGGCCGCCTTCTGGCTGAACGAGGGCGGCACCTTCCACCTCGTGTGTTTCCGCTCGGTGGGCGATTATGCTTTCAACATCTTGAAAACGGCGGCTCTTCCTGGTGGCGAGGTGGGTGTCTACGGCTGAACGGGCGCCATTCCCGAGGGAAAAACTCCGGCGCGCGGGGTTGACCTTTTAGCGCGCCCGTCACCATGTATCGGGCACAGGATTTCAACGCCAACGAACAGGGGGACCACATGGCCTTCGAACTTCCCGACCTGCCCTATTCCCACGACGCGCTCGCCGATCACGGGATGAGCCGCGAGACGCTGGAGTATCACCACGACATCCACCACAAGGCCTATGTCGACAATGGCAACAAGGCGATCGCCGGTACCGAGTGGGAAGGCAAATCCGTGGAGGAGATCATCAGAGGCACCTATGACCCGAAAGCGGTGGCGCAATCGGGCATCTTCAACAACGCCTCGCAATACTGGAACCACAACCAGTTCTGGGAGATGATGGCCCCCGGCGGCACCGGCATGCCCGGCGAGCTGGAAAAGGCGATCAACGAGAGCTTTGGCAGCCTCGACGAGTTCAAATCGCAATTCTCCGCTGCGGGCGCCGGTCAGTTCGGCTCGGGCTGGGCTTGGCTGGTCAAGGATACCGATGGCAGCCTCAAGGTCACCAAGACAGAGAACGGTGTGAACCCGCTCTGCTTCGGGCAGACCGCGCTTCTGGGCTGTGATGTGTGGGAGCATTCCTACTACATCGACTTCCGCAACAAGCGCCCGGCTTACCTCCAGAACTTCCTCGACAACCTGGTGAACTGGGAAAACGTCGCCTCGCGGATGTGATTGCGGTTGGCGATGCAACTCGACACGGAACCCCGCACCAATGGTGCGGGGTTTCTCGCATCCGGTTGATCCGTATCAACGCCGCCCGTGCCCGGAACGGGCGATAGTGGCAAACGGCAAAGACGCAGAAAAAGGAGCGACGCAGATGAGCGAACTTTCGCACGGCACTTGGGTTCTGGTGGCAGACGGGAAAAAGGCGCTGTTTCTCGAAAACGTGACCGACGCACAGGCCCCCAATCTCGTGATCCGCCGCGTCGAGGAACAGGACCTGCCCCCGAATCGCGAGCAACAGAGCGACCGACCCGGACGCATGACCGATCCCGGGCAGGGGCAGCGCTCGGGCCTATCCGGCGCGGATTGGCACGAGCTGGACGAGGCGAGGTTCGCCTCGGACATGGCGGATGTCCTCTACCGGATGGCGCATCGCGGCACCTTCAAGCGGCTGATCCTCGTGGCCCCGCCGAAAACGCTCGGCGGCCTGCGTGATCACTTGCACAAGGAGGTCGCGCAGTGCGTCGTGGCCGAGATCGGCAAGGACCTGACCAACCATCCCGGCGATAGGCTGGAAAAAGTGCTCCTGGCGGAATTGGCGGCGCACTGAGCCCCGCCGGCCCGTGGCGGACCTCGTTGCCTGGTCGCTCTTGCCATTGCCGCTCGGGCAGGGCAGCAAGAGCGGCGAGGCAGAAGGAGCAGGCCGCAGATGCGCGAGGCGACCAAGGGGATTGTGGCGATGGTCGCCACCTGCACGGTCTGGGGGCTGTCGGGCATCTATTACAAGCTGCTCGCCCATGTCCCGCCCATCGAGATCCTGGCGCATCGCACGCTTTGGTCGTGCGCCTTCTTCGCCCTCGTGTTGCTGGTGCAGGGGCGGATTTCCATGCTTGGCCGGGCGCTGGCCGGGCGGCGCTCGGTGCTGTCGATCGCGCTCGCCGCATTGATGATCTCGACCAACTGGTTCGTGTTCATCACTTCGATACAGATCGGGAAGGCGATGGAGGCGTCGCTGGGCTATTACATCTTCCCGCTGGTGGCCGTGCTGCTCGGGGCGATTGCGTTTCGCGAACGGCTAGGCCGGGCACAGCTTTTCGCTGTGGGGCTGGCGCTCTGCGCGGTGGTGACGCTCACACTGGGCCTCGGCGTGCCGCCGTGGATCGCGCTGGTGCTGGCATCGAGTTTTGGCCTCTACGGTCTTGTCAAGAAAGGGCTTTCGGTCGGGCCGGTGGTGTCTGTCACCGCCGAGGTTCTGCTCTTGTCGCCGATCGCGCTGACGGTGCTGTGGTATTTTCATTCCAGCGGCAACGGGGCCTTTGCCGCGAACTGGCGTGACAGCCTGCTGCTGGCGTTTTCCGGCATCCTCACCGGCACGCCTCTGATCATGTTCAGCTATGCCACCAAGCGCGTCACGCTGGCCACGGTGGGGCTGGTGCAGTATCTGAACCCCACCCTGCAATTTCTAGTGGCAACACTGATTTTTCTCGAGCCGTTCAGCTTTTGGCACGCCGTGGCCTTTGCCATGATCTGGACCGCGCTCGCGATCTACACCACCGCGAGCCTGCGTCAGGACAGAGCGGCGCGCAGGGCGGTGCCGAGAGCCTGAGGGTCATCCACCTCGCGGATCATGTGCCGCAGATTCGCATCGGCGAAGCCGCAGGCGATGACATGCTCGACCAGCTGGATAAACGGCATCCAGTAACTTTCAGTATTCAGAAGAAAAATCGGTTTTTCATGTAGGCCTAACTGGCGCCATGTCAGCACCTCGAACAGCTCGTCGAGCGAGCCTGCGCCCCCCGGAAGTACCACGATCGCGTGGGAGTTCATGAACATCACTTTCTTGCGTTCATGCATGGTCTCGGTGACGACATAACGGGTGAGATCGCGCTTGCCACCTTCGCGTCCCACCAGATGCGCGGGGATCACGCCGAGCGTGCGCCCGCCTGCCGCCTGTGCCGCGCGCGCCACTGCTCCCATCAGCCCCACGTCGCCCGCGCCGTAGACCAGCTCCCAACCGTTCCCGGCCAGCATCCGGCCGGTCTCCTCCGCGGCCGCTAGGTAGGACGGGTCATGACCCTCACGTGCGCCGCAAAAGACACAGACAGCCGCGTGTGTCATGAATTTCTCCTGTCGCTCAAAGGGTTGCTTTGACCCCTGATAGCCTTGTTGATATGCTCCGACAACCGGGCATGGTGCCCTGGTTGGGGATGTCGGGAAAGATGAGCAAAATCGCCGGATTGGGTGCGGGTCCCGTGATCGGGCTCGGGGTGGCTGCGGTTGTCGCGGCGGTGTCCATCGGCACCTATTTCTTTGCGGATGGTGGCCTGTCGCTATCCACGCCCGAGCCGGAGCAGGCGGCACAACCTGCCACTGAGCTGTCGCCCGAACCCGTCGCAAAACCCACGCCAGACGCGCAGGACGCGGGCGAGTCGGTCGAAGCCAGCGAGACAGCGCAACAGGATCCCGTGGCACCAGCCGCCAAGGCGGACGGAGGCGCGAACCCTGAGGCCGAGCCGGAGACGGAGACCCCGCAACCGCCCGCGCTCGACACCTTTCGCCTTGATCCGGATGGGCAGATGCTCATCGCGGGGCGCGCGATTCCGGGCGGCAAGGTGGCGATCACAGTGGATGACGTCCGCCTTGGCGCGGCCCAGTCAGACCGGTCGGGCAAGTTCGTGGCATTTCTCGACCTGCCGCTGAGCGATGCGGTACGAGTGCTGGGGTTGGAACTGCTGCTCGACGACGGGCGCGTGATCCGCGCGCCTGACGAGATCCTGATCGCGCCGTCGCCGCCCCCGGCTCCACGCCCGCAGGCGGTGGCACAGGCCGACACCGCGACGCCGCCCTCACCCGCAACGCAGGAGGGGGTAACGACCGGGGACGCGCCCGACATTGGCGAAGATCAGGTAACCGAGATGGCGGGGGCGCAACCGGAGACGGAAGAGATTGCGAATGCGGAAACGGCGAAGACGAGCGCGCCCACCGCCGAGGTAACTCAAACAGCGTCCGAAATGCACGATCCGGCCCCGGAGGCGCGCAAGGAACAGCCCGCCGCGCCCGTGGCTCCGCCCACCGCAGACGCTTTGCAGCCGGGCGCGGGCGAGGGTTCGGTCGCGCAGGCCAAGCCGCCCGCCGAGACGCCCGCGCCACCCACGGTGGTGCTGTCGGATACCGAGGGTGTGCGTGTGTTGCAGGCCCCCTCCGAGCAGGGGCCGGACGTGATGTCGTCAGTGGCCCTCGATTCGATCAGCTATTCCGATACGGGCGAGGTGAAACTTTCCGGACGGGCCAGCACGCCCGACGCGCGTGTGCGCATCTACGTTGACAATCGTGCCGTCACCACTGCGCCGGTGGACGAGAGTGGTGCATGGCGCGGCTCTCTGCCAGAGGTGGATGCCGGTATCTATACGTTGCGCGTTGACGAGGTCGGTGCCGGGGGCGAGGTGACCTCGCGGGTCGAGACGCCGTTCAAGCGCGAGGACGTGGCCACGCTTGCGGCGCAGGACGACGACAAGGACGGGGACGGCACGCCCGAGCCGCCGCGCATGTCGGTGGTGACAGTGCAGCCCGGCTCGACCCTCTGGGCGATCTCGCGTGAGGCCTATGGCGAGGGTATCCTCTACGTGCGCGTGTTCGAGGCCAACCGCGACCGCATCCGCGATCCCGACCTGATCTATCCCGGGCAGGTGTTCGAGCTGCCGCAGTAGCGCCGCGGTCTGGTCATCGGGGAGTGTCGCCGCTATCTGTGGGGTCCGGCAGCAACGACAAAGGCCACCGATGCGCACCCCCAACCCCGAGTCTTATCCGTCAGAGCGCGGTGGATGGCGGATCATCCGCCGGGTCGTCCCCTACCTGTGGAGCGCGGAAGAGCCGTGGGTGCGCCGCCGGGTGGTACTGGCGCTGCTACTCTTGCTGGTGGCCAAGCTGGTCGCGGTGACGACGCCGGTGTTCTACAAGGTGGCGGTGGATGCGCTGGCGGGCGAGGGGCCAGGTCCGGCTTGGGCGCTGGGGGCGGGGGCCATCGGGCTGACCGTGGCCTATGGCATGGCGCGGCTGATGAACGTGGGGTTCCAGCAGGCGCGCGACGCGGCCTTTGCCAAGGTGGGTCAGCGGGCGCTGCGCAAGCTTGCGCTCGAGACCTTCCGCCATATCCACGCGCTTTCGCTCAGCTATCACCTGACGCGGCGCACCGGCGGGCTGAGCCGGATCATAGAGCGAGGGGTGAAGGGCGTCGATTTCCTGCTGCGCTTCCTGCTGTTCTCCATCGCGCCGCTGATCCTCGAATTGCTGATGGTGGGGGTGATCCTGTGGTTAGCCTTCGACATCTGGTATCTGGCGGTGGTGGCGGGGGTGATCGCGGCCTATGTTGCCTTTACCTTCAAGGTGACCGAGTGGCGCGTGCGCCTGCGCCGCGAGATGAACGACCAGGACACCGACGCCAACCAGAAGGCCATCGATAGCCTGCTCAACTACGAGACGGTCAAGTATTTCGGTGCCGAGGGGTTGGAGGCAGCACGTTACGACCGGGCGATGGCCGGCTACGAGCGTGCGGCGCTCATGACTGCCTATTCGCTCTCGTTCCTCAATTTCGGGCAGTCATTCCTTATCACCGGCGGGCTTGTGGCAGTGATGGTGATGGCGGCCACGGGCGTACAGGCGGGCACGATGACCGTGGGCGATTTCGTGATGGTCAACGCCTACATGATCCAGATTACCATGCCGCTCAATTTCCTCGGCACGGTCTATCGAGAGATCCGGCAGGCGCTGGTGGACATGGGCGAGATGTTTGACCTGCTTGATCAACCGCCCGACGTGCGCGAGCGGGCCGGCGCGCGACCGCTCGCCGTAGCGGGCGCGAATGTGCGGCTAGAGGATGTGCGCTTTGGCTACGATCCGGGCAACCCCATCCTCAAGGGCGTGACGCTGGATGTGCCCGCTGGCCAGATGGTCGCGGTGGTGGGACCGTCGGGGTCGGGCAAGTCGACTATCGGGCGGCTGTTGTTCCGATTCTACGATGTTCAGGACGGGCGCATCACGATCGACGGGCAGGACATCCGCGATGTCACCCTCGAAAGCCTGCACACGGCCATCGGTGTGGTGCCGCAGGACACGGTGCTGTTCAACGACACGATCGGCTACAACATCGGATATGGTCGCGACGACGTGACCCAGGCCGAGATCGAGGAAGTGGCGCGGGCGGCCCAGATACACGAGTTTATCGCCGGGCTTCCCGAGGGCTATGCCACGCAGGTCGGCGAGCGGGGGCTGAAGCTTTCGGGTGGAGAGAAACAGCGCGTGGGAATCGCGCGCACGCTCTTGAAGAACCCGCCGATTCTGCTGCTTGACGAGGCGACCAGCGCGCTCGACACCGGGACAGAGCGCGACATCCAGGACGCGCTTGCCCGCGCTGCGGAGGGGCGCACTGTCATCATGATCGCGCACCGTCTCTCGACGGTGGCGGGCGCCGATCGGATCGTGGTGCTGGAGGACGGTCGCGTGGCCGAGCAGGGCAGCCATGCCGACCTGCTGGCGCGCGGTGGTCGCTATGCAGCGCTGTGGCGGCGGCAGTCAGAGCAGGACCCGGGTGTTGCGGCCTGAGCGTGTCACATGGCGGTTACCTTCCGCGGCTATGGAATCGCTAGATGTGGCGCAATATCTAAGGCTTGTCAGGCGGTCGCCGCGATATATAGTAGTCTTAAGGGTGGGTGCATGTCTCGCCCGCCGCAAGAGAGGGCACCACTGGGGCTGTGAACGCGATGGACGGTGATTTCAGAAGCGAGTTCGTGAGAGAGCCGGCTGGACTGCGGCAGTTTCCGGCGCTGGTGCTCAATGCCGATTACCGACCACTCTCCTACTATCCTCTGTCGCTCTGGACCTGGCAGGAGGCGATCAAGGCGGTCTGGTCCGACCGCGTGGATATTGTCGCGCAATACGATCACTGGGTGCGCAGTCCGAGTACCGAGATACGCATACCTTCGGTAATCGTGTTGCGAGACTATGTGAAACCTCAGAAGCGCGTGGCCTTCACGCGCTTCAATCTTTTTCTGAGGGACGAATTCCGCTGTCAGTATTGTGGTGCAAAGGACAACCTGACCTTCGACCACGTGGTGCCGCGCGCCCGCGGCGGGCGCACAAGCTGGGAGAATGTCGTGGCCGCCTGTTCTCCGTGCAACCTGCGCAAGGGCGCGCGCAGCCTGCGGCAGGTTGGGATGAGCCTGCGCCGCCCGCCGCGTCCCCCCGGGGCGGAGGAGTTGCGCAACATGGGCCGCAAGTTCCCGCCCAACCACCTCCACGAAAGCTGGATCGACTTCCTGTACTGGGATGCCGAGCTGGAGGCGTGAGGGACGACCATCGCACACAACAAAGGCGCCGCTGCCGGGGCAGGGCGCCTTTTCTGTGTTGCGTCGGTTGCCGGATCAGCTCTGCTTGGCGTCCGCGGGCTTGGCAGCAGGTTGCACGCCGCCTTGCTGTGCAGCCGCCTGTTGCGTCCCACCCTGCTGGTGCTGGGCTGGGGCCGCCTGTGCGCCGCCCTTGGCGCCGGGCTTGTTGCCCGAGAGCGGATCGTCCTGTCGCTGCACCGACCCCTCGAAATGCGCGCCCGATTCGATGGCGATGGTCTTGTGAATGATGTCGCCCTCGACCCGCGCGGATGAGGTGAGCCGCACCTTGAGGCCGCGCACGCGGCCCACGATACGCCCGTTTACCACCACGTCATCGGCGATCACCTCGCCCTTGACGGTGGCACCTTCGCCGACGGTCAGCAGGTGCGCGCGGATATCGCCCTCGATGGTGCCCTCGACCTGGATGTCGCCGGTTGTGCGCAGGTTGCCGACCACGTGCAGGTCCGACGACAGCACCGACGCCGGCGGCTTGGCCTTGGGCGACGTGCTTCGCTGTTCGCCGCCGGTATCGACGCGGGGACTTTCGGTCCGCGTGTCCGTCGTGGCCGGCTTGGTCTCGGCGGGCTTTTGTGCGGGTTCGTTGATCTTGCTCTTAGAAAACATCTCTCGCAGCCTTGATATAGGTCATGGGGTTGATCGCCTTGCCATCCACCCGAACCTCGTAGTGTAGGTGGGTGCCGGTGGAACGTCCAGTGTTGCCCATATCACCGATCCGATCCCCGCGCGAGACCCTTTGGCCCTCGCGTACCCGGATTCTGGACATGTGCGCATAACGCGTTTCGATGCCGAAAGCGTGCTTGATCTTGACGAGTTGCCCGTAGCCCGACAGCCACCCTGCATGGGTCACAACGCCGTCGGCAGTGGCATGGATGGGGGCGCCGTGCGCTCCGGCGAAATCGGTGCCCGCGTGCAACCGCCCCCACCGCATGCCGAATCCTGAGGTGTAGCGGAACGCGCCCTTGACCGGAATCGCCAGCGGAACCTTGCCGGCGGCGAGGCGATAGAGGTTCAGCTCATCGAGCCGTGTCAGGATGCGGTTGGCGCGCGTGGCCTCCGGTGAGGGGGCGGTGCCGCGCGTAGAGAGCGAGATCGGGGTGAGCGGGCCACCCTGCCCGGAATAGCCCCGTCTTACCGTGTCGATCAACGTATCCGGATCGAGACCGGCCTTGCGAAACATCGTTTCCAGCGGCTCGACCGAGATGGTCATCGCGTCCTCGAGGCGGCTGAATATCTCGGAATTGCGCTCGTTCACGAGGCGCAACTCGAAGGCCATCTCCTCGGCGTCGCGCTGAGCGTCCTCGGCCTCGGCGAGGGTCTTGTCGCGCTCACGCGCCGCATCGGCGAGCGCGGTGGTCAGCACCTCAACCGTGGGATCGTCCGCTGGGCTGGTTGCGGCGCCGGGGTTCTCGGCCTTCCCGGCCTGGATTTGCGAGGTGAGGCGCGCGACCTTGTGCTGCGCATCTTCGCGCGCGGACATGGCGCGGCGCAAGGTGCCCTGGACCATCTCGAGCCCGGTTTCGAGCTCGCGTCGGCGCGTCTCGGAGGCGAGAAGTTCCGACTGCATGGCCGATATCTGCGCCAGCGCCGAGCTGAACCGCTCCTGCGCTGCCAACGCCTCCTGTGCCCGGCGGTCGCGCTCTTCGGCCAGCGCGTTGAGCCGCGCCTCGTAGGTCTGCAATTCGCGCTTCGCCTGCTCGCGGAAATTGCCCGCGCCAATGGAGTCCATCACCAGAACAGCGGTCGCGATGATCGTCCAGGCCACGATCGCACAGGTGCCGACAGCGGCGATGATCTGCGTGCCGGGGCGTAGCCGGATGAAGCGCGTGTCGGTGTCGGATCGCAGAAACACCCGGCGTTCGGGAAAATGACGTTCGAGAAGCTCGTGCAGTCGGATCGCCAGCGTCGGTTTCAATGTTGCGGTCTTTCTTCTGTCCCTGTCTGCATGTGTGCTTAGACAGAGGTGGCGAGGTGGGCAAGAAATTTGACCGCAAGCCCCGGATTCCGCGGAGGTTTCCCGCTCATTGGGCGGAAACTTGCCGATTGCGCCCCGGTTCGCTCAATCCTGAGTTGTCGGTCGCTCGGCGAGTGGCCAGTAGAAATCCGGTGGCAGCCCGGCCTCGGCGCGCTTCTCCTCGTTGAAGGGCGGCTTGAGGGCACCGTGGAAATAGCGGCGCACAAGGTCATGAAACACGTCCTTCGGGTCAAGATCGTGACGCCCGCACAGGAAATGGAACCATTTCGAGCCGTAGGAGACGTGGTGCACCTCCTCGGCGTAGATCACCTCCATCGCCTCGACGGCGCGTGTCTCGCCCGCGCGGGCAAAAATGTCGATCATGCCCGGCGTCACGTCGAGCCCGCGCGCCTCGAGCACCATCGGCACCACGGCGAGCCGCCCCATCAGATCATCGGCGGTGTCCTCGGCCGCGCGCCACATCCCGGCATGGGCGGGCAAGGCACCATAATGGCTGCCCATTTCCTCGAGGCAGTCACATATCAGGTTGAAATGCTTGGATTCCTCGTCAGCCGATTTTACCCAGTCATCGTAGAAACCGGCTGGCATCGGCGTATCGGCAAAGCGTGCGACGATATCCCAGTGCAGGTCGACAGCGTTCAGTTCGATATGCGCCACCGCGTGCAACATGGCGATCCGGCCTTGCTGGCTGCCGGGACGGCGGCGAGGGACGTCGCGGGGATCGAGCAACTCGGGTCGAGCGGGGCGTGCGGGGCGTGCGGGCGGCGTGGCGCGCCCCACGGGAGGCATGCGTCCCTCGGTTCGGGCCGCCTGCCACGTCGCCGCGTGCCGCCGCGACAGCGCCGCCTTGGCTCGACCGTCGGCGGTGGTCAGCACCTCGACGGCCATCTCTACGAGTGGTCGGTCGGTCACAGCGCGCGCACCGCCTCGAGCACCTCCTCGGCATGACCGGGCACCTTGACCTTGCGCCATGCGCGCGCGATGTGGCCCGCCCCGTCGATCAGAAAGGTAGACCGCTCGATCCCCATGAACTTCTTGCCGTACATGTTCTTTTCCTTCCACACGCCGTAGGCTTCGCACACCTCCGCCTCGGCATCCGACAGGAGCGGCACCGTGAGCGCGTGCTTGCCGCGGAATTTCTCGTGACTGGCAACGCTGTCCTTGGAAATGCCCAGCACCGTCGCGCCCGCAGCCTCGAACTCGGAGAGCAGGCCGGAAAACGCCACCGCCTCCTTGGTGCAGCCGGAGGTGTCGTCGCGCGGATAAAAGAACAGCACAACCGCGACGGGGCGCAGCGCCGAGAGCGTGACGCTTTCGCCGCCGTCGCGCGGCAGGGTAAAATCGGGGGCGATATCGGAGATGTCGGGCATGGGCGCTCCTTCGTGATGCGGCTTGTGATGACTCCTTGCCGAACGCATATTAGGTCGGGACGGGCAAGAATAAAGCCACGAGGCAGAGCCGGGCGCCAAAGGTGGCGCGGCATGACACGCATGAGCGAGCCAGAGACGCAACAGAGCGACCAGCGGGTATCCGGGGAGGTGCCGGATGGCGCGCGCGCGCGCGTGCTGCCGCGGCGCGGCCTGCTGCACCATTTCGGGCAATTGTGCCTTGGCTGCGTGGCGGTCGTGCTGATCGTCAGCGTTGGGGTGGTCGCGGTGCTGGCGGCGGGTGTCACCGCGCCGGGTTGGATGCGCGAGCGGGTCGAGCAGCGGATTGGCGCGGCGCTGCCGGAGCACCGGTTGAGTTTCGAGACGCTCACGCTGGGGCTTGACGGCGGGATGGTTCCGCAGGTGGTGCTGAAGGGGGTCACGCTCTTCGATGCCCAAGGCGTGCGGCTCGTCGATCTCGGGGCTCTCGACGTGTCGCTATCGCGGACGGCACTGTTGTCGGGCGACGTGTCGCTGTCGCGCGTTCGGCTCGACGGGGGGCGACTTATTCTGCGGCGGCGGGCGGATGGTGCCCTGTCGGTGGCGTTCGAGGCCAGTGACGGACGCGGTCGCCACCCTGGGCGCGAGGGCCGCTTTTCCGACCAGATCGGCAAGATGCTGTCGCAGCCCGCGTTGGCGCGGCTGAGGCAGATTGAGGCCGACAACATCAGCCTGCGCTACGAAGATGCGCGCAGCGGTCGGGCCTGGTCGGCCGATGGTGGGCAGGCAACGCTGAAACGCCAGGGTGACCGGATCACCTTGCGTGGCAACATCACCGTGCTTGGTGCGCGTGAATACGCAAGCGGTCTGGAGGTGAACTATACCGGCAACCTGGAGTCCGCGGTCGCGGAATTCGGCATCCGGTTCGAGGATGTCCCGGCCGGGGAACTGGCCGGGCAGTCGCCTGCGCTTGCATGGCTCGGGGCGGTGCAGGCCCCGATCTCGGGGGCACTGCGCGCAACGATTGACCAAGAGGGACGGCTGGGCCCGCTCAGCGCCACGCTTCAGATCGGGGCGGGCGCGTTGCGCCCCAACGCGGCCACGGTGCCGATTCCGTTCCGGTCTGCGCGGAGCTATTTCACCTACGATCCGAAGCGCGGGCAGATCGATTTTTCCGAGATATCGGTCGAGAGCGATTGGGGCACCGCCCGCGCCGAGGGGCGCGCGCGGCTTCTGGGCATGGAGAGCGGTTGGCCCGCCGCGCTTGAGGCGCAGGTGCGCATCGGAGAGATCGCGGCCAACCCCGCGGGGCTCTATCCCGGTCCGGTAGTATTCGAGGGGGCAGGCGCGGATCTGCGGCTCGAGCTTGACCCGTTCGCGCTCACCGTCGGCGATTTCCGGCTGCGGGACCGGGGCGAGGTGCTGCGCCTGTCGGGGGTAGCGCGAGGGCAGGCGGATGGCTGGTCGGTCGATGTCTCGGGACGGATGGAGACCATCGCTCCCGAACGCCTGCTGGAGTTGTGGCCCGTCACGATCAAGCCCAAGACGCGCACATGGATCGACGAGAATGTGCTCGGCATTGCGTTGCACGACATTCAGTTCGGTCTGCGCGGGGAGCCGGGACGCGCGCCGGATATGTTTCTCGGGTTCGGGTTCTCCGACCTCTCGACCGTCTATGTCCGTGAGGTGCCACCGATCGAGGCGACCTCAGGCCACGCCTCGATTCGGGACAATCGTTTCACCATCCATGCCGAGTCGGGCCACGTGACAGCGGCGCAGGGCGGACGGGTGGATATTTCCGGCACCAGTTTCATCATCCCCGATGTTCGCATCAAGAAGGGTCCCGCCGAGGCGCATCTGCGGGCGCGCGGCACGATCACTGCGGCGCTGTCGCTGCTTGATTCGCCGCCCTTCCGATTCCTTCAAAAAGCCGGGCGCCCGGTAACGCTGGCCGATGGCCGCGCGGACCTCACGGGGCGGCTCGATTTCATCCTCAAGCAGAAACTCACCCCGGAAGAGGTAGCCTTTGCGGTGACCGGCGAGATTACCGACATGCGCAGCGAGACATTGGTCAAGGGGCGCGTTCTGGCGGCGAGCGGTCTCTCGGTCGAGGCCGATAATGAGGCGCTCGCCATCGCGGGGGAGGCGCGAATCGGGCGCGTGCCGGTCGCGGGGACCTGGACCTTGCCTCTGGGGCCCGACACCGGCGGCGCGAGCCGCGTGAGCGGCGAGATCGAACTGTCGCAGCGGTTCCTCGACGAGTTTGGGATCACGCTGCCCGAGGGCAGCCTGACGGGCGAGGGGCGAGCAACTGTCGATATCGCTCTGGCGCGCGACGCGCCGGCGGAGTTTGCACTCACCTCCGATCTGATGGGGGTCGGCCTGGGGATCGCGCCGCTCGACTGGGCGCTGAGCCGCCAGGCCACCGGGCGGCTCGATGTTGCGGGCACGCTGGGCACGCCGTCGCAGATCGACACGCTGGCGCTTGAGGCGGGCGGGCTCCGGGCGCGCGGCGAGGTGCGGCTGTCTCCGAATGGCAGCCTCGTGCAGGCGCGGTTCACTCGCGTGGAAGTAGACGATTGGCTCGACGTGGCGGCCACGCTCGTCGGGCGCGGGGTGGGGCAGTCACCGCGGGTGGAGGTGACCGGAGGCACCGTCGATCTGCGACATGGCGCGCTCGGCGCGGGTGATGGCGGTGACGGCGGGCCGGTCAATCTGCAACTGGACGAATTGCGTATCTCCGACGGTATTGCGCTCACCGGGTTTTCGTCCACGCTGGAGACGCACGGCGGTGCGCGCGGCAGCTTTACCGCGCGGGTGAATGGGCGCACGCCGGTCGAGGGCGACGTGATTCCGACGAGCGCTGGGCGCAGCGCCTTTCGCATTCGCTCGGGCGACGCGGGAGGGCTGCTCGCGGCGGCGGGCATTCTCGAGGATGCGCGCAACGGCGTGCTCGACCTCAGGCTAACACCGGCAGGCGGCCCCGGCAGCTATGACGGCGTGCTCGCCATCGAGCAGTTGCGCGTCAAGCGGGCCCCGGCGCTGGCGGCGCTGCTTAATACCATCAGCATTGTCGGGCTGATCGAGCAGTTCTACGGACAGGGGCTGCACTTCACGTCCGTAAACGCGCGGTTTCGCCTGACGCCAGAGCGGCTGATCGTTACGCAGGGCAGCGCGGTCGGTGCGTCGGTGGGGATATCAATGGACGGCTATTACAACCTCGCCACCAAGCGAATGGACATGCAGGGCGTGCTGTCGCCGGTCTATCTGCTCAACGCCATCGGTGGGGCCTTTACCCGGCCTGGAGAAGGGCTTATCGGGTTCAACTTCACGCTTCGCGGTGCCTCCGAAGACCCGGCGGTTTCTGTCAACCCGCTCTCGGCGCTGACGCCAGGATTTTTGCGTGAGATGTTCCGCAGGCCGACCCCGCGGATGGAGGGAGAACCGCCGACGCCATCGGGCGGGGACCCATCCGACGAGGAGCCGCCGGCCTACCAGAGACAGGACCCATGAAGCTCGATGAATTCGATTTTGCCCTGCCCGAGGATCTTATCGCCACGCGGCCAGCCCGCCCGCGACGCGCGGCGCGGCTTCTGGTGGCCGAGGGTGACGCGATCCACGATTCCCGGGTCACCGATCTCGGAACGTGGCTGCGCGCGGGCGACCGGCTGGTACTAAATGATACGCGGGTAATTCCCGCTCGGCTCGCGGGGCGGCGTCATCGCGCGGGCGGTGTGGGGGCGGGGATCGAGGTCACGTTGCTGGAGCCGCAAGCCGACGGCACGTGGAGCGCGCTGGTCAAGCCGCTGAGAAAGTTGCGCGAGGGCGAGGAGATCACCTTTGCCTCCGGGCTCTCGGCGGTGCTCGAGGGGCGCGGCGAGGGGCAGGCGCGGCTGCGTTTCAACCTCGCGGGCGAGGATTTCGACGCTGCGCTTGATGCCGCAGGTGCTATGCCGCTGCCGCCCTACATCGCCGCGCGGCGGCCCGCCGACGACCGCGACCGCGAAGATTACCAGACCGTCTGGGCACGCCGCCCCGGTGCCGTGGCCGCCCCAACAGCGAGCCTGCATTTCGACGAGGTGGTGCTGGCCGACCTGGCCGCGCGGGGAGTGACGTTTTCCCATGTGACGCTGCATGTGGGGGCGGGCACCTTCCTGCCGGTAAAGGTCGAAGACATCACCACCCATCGCATGCACGCCGAATGGGGCGAGGTGAGCGAGCAGGTCGCGGCCGAGATTGCCGCCACCCGTGCGGCGGGAGGACGGATCATCCCGGTGGGCACCACCGCGCTTCGCCTGATCGAGACGGCGGCGCGCGACACCGGCGAGGTGGCACCGTGGCAGGGAGAGACCGACATCTTCATCTATCCCGGCTTTGCGTTCCGCGCGACCGATGCTCTGATGACAAATTTCCACCTGCCGAAATCGACGCTGATGATGCTGGTCAGCGCGCTGATGGGCCGCGAGCGAATTGCCGCAATCTATGCCCATGCCGTCGCCGCGCGATACCGATTCTTTTCCTACGGCGATGCATCCCTGTTGATCCCACCGCCCGGGCCTGACAACGGACAGAAGGCAGCGACCCGCTGAGTCGCAAACCGCCTAGACGCGTGCCGACCCGTCCTGCGACGGTCGCCCCGGATCATGGAGAAACGACATGCTGCAAGTGTTTTCGAGCGCATGGGCGCTGCTTCTGGGTATGATGCTCTTGCAGGTGGGCAATGGCATGCAGGGCACGCTGCTCGGCGTGCGCGGTGCGCTCGAGGGGTTTTCCACCACGCAGATGTCGGTGGTCATGTCGGCCTATTTCGCGGGCTTCCTGTTCGGCTCGCGCATGGCCCCCGAGATGATCCGCCGGGTGGGGCATGTGCGGGTCTTCGCCGCGCTCGGGTCGATGATTTCGGCGGTGCTGATCCTCTACCCCACCTTCGCCGACCCCTGGGCGTGGTCGGTCGGGCGCGTCGTGATCGGCTTTTGCTTCTCCGGCGTCTACGTGACCGCGGAAAGCTGGCTCAACAATTCGGCCACCAATCAGACCCGAGGCAAGGCGCTGTCGCTTTACATGATCGTGCAGATGGTAGGCATCGTCGCGGCGCAGGGCCTTCTGGTGCTGGGCGATCCGTCGGGCTATGTGCTCTTCGTCATCCCGTCGGTGCTGGTGTCGCTGGCCTTTGCGCCGATCCTTTTGTCGGTTAGTCCCACCCCCGCATTTGATACCACAAAGCCGCTGTCGCTGCGCCGGATCATGGCGATTTCGCCACTCGGCTGTGTCGGTATGTTCCTGCTCGGCGGCGTGTTCTCGGCGCAGTTCGGCATGGCGCCGGTCTACGGCGCCGAGGCGGGACTGAGCGTGGTGCAGATATCGATCTTCGTCTCGACCTTTTTCGTGGGCTCCTTGGTGCTGCAATATCCTATCGGCTGGCTGTCGGACCGAATGGACCGCCGCGTGCTAATCTGCGGGGCGGCCGTGCTGATGGGGGTCGGGGCGATGATCGGTTTCGTGCTAGGCGCGGTCTTTGTGCCGCTTCTGGTGACGGCTTTCGTCATCGGTGGCATGTCGAACCCGCTCTATTCGCTGCTCATCGCCTATACCAACGACTTCCTCGAGCATGACGACATGGCCGCGGCCGCCGGTGGAATGGTGTTCATCAATGGGCTGGGCGCGGTGACCGGCCCGCTGGTCACCGGCTGGCTGATGGGGGTGATCGGGCCGCGCGGATTCTTTGTGGTGATCGCGGTGCTGGCACTGTCGATTGCCGCCTACGCGGCCTACCGGATGACGCAGCGCGCCGCCCCGGCACCCGCGCAGACCGACAGCTATATGGCGGTTGCGCCATCGGCCTCGCCGATGGCGGTGGAATTTGCGCAGGAAGTGGCTATCGAAACCGCGCAGGAGGGCGAGGAGCCCGGAAAACCGGATTGAATATGTCCTTTTTGAAGCAATATGTTACTGTAATATTGCCGAAATCAGGGGTTAACGTGACAGTTACATGACGGGAAATCGAGGAGAGTCCCAATGGTGTCGCCCGACGAGGTGTTGCGGTTCTGGCTGGACGAGGTCGGTCAGAAAGGCTGGTATCAGAATTCGGAGGCGCTGGACGCGCAGGTGCGCGAGCGTTTTTCAAGCGCGTGGGAGAATGCCCGTGCGGGGACGTACGGCCTGTGGCTTACCTATCCAAGCGGCACGCTTGCCTACGTGATCCTCACCGACCAGTTCCCGCGCAACATGTTCCGCGGCGAGAGGCGGGCCTTTGCTACCGACCGTGCGGGGCTGACGGCGGCCAAGGTGGCGATCAACCGTGGCTGGGATGTCCGGATTGACGAGCCGGCGCGGCAGTTTTTCTATCTTCCGTTGATGCATTCCGAGAATCTCTGCGACCAGGAGCGCTGCGTGCGCCTGATTTGCGAGCGCATGCCGGTGTATGGCCCCGACAACCTGCTTCATGCCCGCGCGCATCGCGAGGTGATCCGCCGCTTTGGCCGATTCCCCTATCGTAACGCGGCGCTAGGCCGGGCATCGACCGCACCGGAACGCACATTCGAGGCCGAGGGCGGATATGGTGTGCTGGTCCGAGAGGTGACAGAGGCGGCGTGATTTCGGCCCTGCGCGGTGGGCAGACCTGCTTTTCGCGGGGTGTGCCTTTCCCTGCGTTGAGGTCTCGTGGGAAATAGTTTAACACCAAACTAGTTTCCGGCGAGGGAGGGCCACATGGCGTCTGACAGCTTTGACATGATCGTGATCGGCGCGGGGCCTGGGGGCTACGTGGCCGCCATCCGGGGCGCGCAGCTTGGCTTGAAGGTGGCCATTGTCGAGCGCGAGCACATGGGTGGCATCTGCCTCAACTGGGGCTGCATCCCCACCAAGGCGATGCTTCGCTCGTCGGAGGTGTTTCACCTCATGCACCGCGCCAAGGAATTCGGGCTGAGCGCCAAGGGTATCGGCTATGATCTCGACGCGGTGGTGAAGCGCTCTCGCGCGGTCGCCAAGCAGCTGAATTCCGGGGTTGGCCACCTGCTCAAGAAGAACAAGGTGACCGCCTACATGGGCGAGGCGAGCCTGCCCGCCAAGGGCCGTGTCAGCGTCAAGACCGACAAGGGCACCGAGGAGCTGAAGGCGAAGAACATCGTGATCGCGACCGGTGCGCGGGCGCGCGAGTTGCCGGGGCTGGAGGCCGATGGCGATCTGGTGTGGACCTACAAGCACGCACTGGTGCCGCCGCGCATGCCGAAAAAGCTGCTGGTCATTGGATCGGGCGCGATCGGGATCGAGTTCGCAAGTTTTTACAACACGCTTGGGGCCGAGACGACCGTGGTCGAGGTGATGGACCGCATCCTGCCCGTTGAGGATGCCGAGATTTCCGCCTTCGCCAAGAAGGCATTCACCAAGCAGAAGATGAAGATCATGGAAAAGGCAGCGGTCAAGCAGCTCGACCGTGAAAAGGGTAAGGTAACCGCCCATATCGAGACCGGCGGTAAGGTCGAAAAGCACGAGTTCGATACGGTGATCTCTGCCGTGGGAATCGTCGGAAATACAGAAGGGCTGGGACTTGAAGACTTGGGTGTGAAGGTCGAGAAAACCCACGTGGTGACCGACCCGCATTGCCGCACCGGCGTCGACAGGGTCTATGCAATCGGCGATATCGCGGGCGCACCGTGGCTCGCACACAAGGCCAGCCACGAGGGCGTGATGGTGGCCGAGCTGATCGCTGGCGGCAAGCCGCACGCGGTCGACCCCGACAGCATCGCCGGCTGCACCTATTGCCACCCGCAGATTGCCAGCGTGGGCCTCACCGAGGCGCAGGCCAAGGAGAAGGGCTACAAGATCAAGGTGGGCCGCTTTCCCTTCATTGGCAACGGCAAGGCCATTGCGCTGGGCGAGGCCGAAGGCATGGTAAAGACCGTCTTCGACCAGAGCACCGGCGAGCTTCTGGGCGCGCACATGGTGGGCGCGGAGGTGACGGAACTAATCCAGGGCTATATCGTGGGCCGCACGCTCGAGACCACCGAGGAAGAGCTGATGAACACCGTCTTCCCGCATCCCACGCTTTCGGAAATGATGCACGAATCGGTGCTGGACGCCTATGGGCGGGTGATCCATATCTGAGCCACGGTCGCGGAGGGTGCCGACAGGCCCGTCGGTCGTGGCCGCCGGACGGGGGAAGAATGACGCGCGTCTATCTCGATTATAACGCGACCGCGCCGATGCGCCCCGAGGCGCGCGAGGCGATGATCGCTGCAATGGACGTGGTGGGTAACCCGTCCTCGGTCCATGCGGAGGGGCGCGCCGCCAAGGCGCTGGTCGAGCAGGCGCGTGCGCAGGTCGCCGCCGCGCTCGGGGCCGATGGGGCAGAGGTGATATTCACCTCCGGTGCGACCGAAGCAGCGGCGCTTGCGTGCGCGGGCCGGCACCTGTCGGGCGCGGCGGTGGAGCACGACGCGGTGCGCGCCTGGATCACCGCAGATCTGCCGGTGGATGCGGGTGGTCGCGTGACGGTGAGCGACCCCGCCCGCTCGGTTCTGCAACTGGCCAATTCCGAGACTGGCGTGATCCAGACCCTGCCCGAGGGGCTGGCCGTGAGCGACATGACGCAGGCATTCGGCAAGCTGCCGGTGGCGTTTAACTGGTCGGGCGTGGACATGGCGCTCGTTTCCGCGCACAAGCTGGGCGGACCCAAGGGCGTGGGCGCGCTGGTGGTGCGGTCGGGCTGCGAGGTGGCCGCGCAACTTCGCGGTGGCGGGCAGGAGATGGGCCGCCGTGCGGGCACTGAGAACGTCGCTGGCATCGCCGGATTCGGGGCAGCGGCAGAGGCCGCTGCGCGTGATCTGGCCGACGGGGTCTGGTCCGAGGTCGAAAAACTTAGAAACATTCTAGAATCAACTATTGCAGAGATTTCAAAGGAGACTATTTTCGTGGGGAAAGACGGGCCTCGCCTGCCCAACACAAGCTGCCTGCTGACGCCGGGCTGGAAGGGTGAGACGCAGGTGATGGCGCTTGATCTCGCGGGGTTCGCCGTATCGTCGGGCAGTGCCTGTTCGAGCGGCAAGGTCCGGGCAAGTGGCGCCTTGCAGGCGATGGGCGTTGATGCAGCGGCGGCAAACTCGGCGCTGCGCGTGTCTCTCGGGCCGGAGACGACGACGGACGATATCATGCGTCTTGCCGAGGTCTGGGCGAGGCTGTGGAACAGACATCGGGCCCGCTTGGCCTGAACGACAGGAGAAAACGGCAATGGCGGCTTTGGACGACAGACAGGTCAAGGACGGCGTCGATCGGGAGACGGTCGATACCGTGCGGCAGGTCGGCGGGGCCTATAAGTATGGCTGGGACACCGATATCGAGATGGACTATGCCCCGATGGGTCTCAATGAGGACATCGTGCGCCTGATCTCGTCCAAGAATGAAGAGCCGGAATGGATGACCGAATGGCGGCTCGCCGCCTATCGCCGCTGGCTGGAGAAGAAAGAGCCCACCTGGGCGATGGTCGATTATCCCAAGATCGACTTTCAAAAGCAGTATTACTACGCGCGACCCAAATCTATGGAGGTCAAGCCCAAGTCGCTGGACGACGTCGACCCCAAGCTGCTGGCGACCTACGAAAAGCTGGGCATCCCGCTCAAGGAACAGATGATCCTCGCCGGTGTCGAGGGTGCCGATGAGGCCCCCGCAGAGGCGCGCAAGGTGGCCGTGGATGCGGTCTTTGACAGTGTGAGCGTCGGCACGACATTCCAAGCGGAATTGAAAAGGGCTGGTGTGATCTTCTGCTCGATTTCCGAGGCGATCAAGGAGCATCCCGAACTGGTGAAGAAGTACCTCGGCTCGGTCGTGCCGGTCTCGGACAACTTCTACGCCACGCTGAACAGCGCGGTGTTCTCCGATGGGTCGTTCGTCTACGTACCGCCGGGTGTGCGCTGCCCGATGGAACTGAGCACCTATTTCCGCATCAATGCCGAGAATACGGGCCAGTTCGAGCGCACGCTCATCATCGCCGACAAGGGTTCTTTCGTGAGCTATCTCGAAGGCTGCACGGCGCCGCAGCGCGACGAGAGCCAGCTTCACGCGGCGGTTGTCGAGATCGTCGCCGAGGAAGATGCCGAAGTGAAGTATTCCACGGTGCAGAACTGGTATCCGGGCGACGAGAACGGCAAGGGCGGCATCTACAACTTCGTCACCAAGCGTGCCGATTGCCGTGGTGACCGTTCCAAGGTGATGTGGACGCAGGTCGAGACCGGCTCGGCGGTGACGTGGAAATATCCCTCCTGCATCCTGCGTGGCAACGACAGCCAGGGCGAGTTCTACTCCATCGCCATCGCCAACAACTGGCAACAGGCCGATACCGGCACCAAGATGATCCACCTGGGCAAGAACACGCGTTCGCGAATCGTCTCCAAGGGGATCAGCGCGGGCCATGCCCAGAACACCTATCGCGGGCTGGTGTCGATGCACCCCAAGGCAAAGAACAGCCGCAATTACACCCAGTGCGACAGCCTGCTCATCGGCGATACCTGCGGGGCGCACACGGTGCCGTATATCGAGGTCAAGAACAACTCGAGCCGCGTCGAACACGAGGCCACGACATCCAAGGTGGATGACGACCAGCTCTTCTACTGCCGGCAACGCGGCATGGACGAGGAAGAGGCGGTGGCGCTCGTCGTTAACGGATTCTGCCGTGAGGTGCTTCAGGCATTGCCGATGGAATTTGCCATGGAGGCACAGCAGCTGGTGGCGATCTCGCTCGAGGGGTCGGTGGGCTAGCGCCTGCGTGCAGCGATGACGGACACCGAAACCATATCGCGGCCGGACCTGACCCTGCCCGAGGCCGAAGCGGCGCACCTGCGCGCGGCTTACGAGCAGGCTGGAGCCATCCTCGAATACGGCTCGGGTGGCTCGACGGTGATGGCCTCCGAGATGCCGGGTAAACGCGTCTGGTCGGTCGAGAGCGATGCGGCGTGGGCCGGGATGATGCGAGACTGGCTTGCCGCCAACCCGCCCGCGCAGGGCACCGAGGTCGATGTTATCTGGGCCGACATCGGTCCGACCCGCGATTGGGGACACCCGCAGGGCAAGGGTGGTTACCTGCGCTACCCGGGCTATTCGCTGGGACCGTGGGAGCGCGGTGACGTCGCCCCCGACGTGGTGCTGGTGGACGGGCGGTTCCGCACCGGCTGCGCGCTGGTAACTGCACTTCACACGAAGAAGCCGCTGCGGCTTCTGTTCGACGACTACGCGCCGCGCCGCCACTACCACCGGATCGAGACCTATATCGGCGCTCCGCGCCAGATGATCGGGCGGATGGCCGAATTCGAGGTGGTGCCGATGGCGCTGCCGCTGGAGCGTCTGAGCGACGCCATCGGGATGATGCTGCGGCCGTGACGCCGCGAGCGATGTTGAAAGGAAAAATCATGCTGGAAATCAAGAACCTGCACGTCGATCTTGAAGAAGAAGATAAGACCATCCTTAAGGGCGTCGACCTGACCGTTGAGGCCGGCAAGGTCCACGCGATCATGGGGCCGAACGGGTCGGGGAAATCGACCTTGAGCTACGTGCTCTCGGGGCGCGATGGCTACACCGTGACCGAAGGGTCGGCCACGCTCGACGGGCAGGATCTGCTGGACATGGAGACCGAAGAGCGTGCCGCGGCCGGCCTGTTCCTCGCCTTCCAATACCCGGTGGAGATTCCCGGCGTGGGCAATATGACCTTTCTGCGCACCGCCGTGAACGCGCAGCGCAAGGCGCGCGGGCAGGACGAGATCAGCGCCTCAGATTTCCTCAAGCTGGTGCGCGAGAAGGCCAAGGCACTCGAGATAGACGCCGACATGCTCAAGCGTCCGGTCAATGTGGGCTTTTCCGGCGGAGAGAAGAAGCGTAACGAAATCCTTCAGATGGCCGTATTGGAGCCGAAGATGTGCATCCTCGACGAGACCGATTCCGGCCTCGACGTGGATGCGATGAAGCTCGTCGCGAATGGCGTGAATTCTCTCCGCGACGCGGGTCGTGGCTTCCTTGTTATTACCCACTACCAGCGCCTGCTCGATCACATCGTGCCCGATGTCGTGCACATCATGTCGGAGGGCCGCATCATCAAGTCCGGCGGGCCGGAACTCGCACTCGAGGTCGAGAAGAACGGCTATGCCGATCTCAAGGCGGAGGTGGCGTGATGGCGGCAGCACCGCAGGCAAAGACAGACACGACGATGCAGATCGACGCGATGCGCCTGCCCGAGGGGGGCGCATGGATCACGGCGGCCCGCGAGGAGGCGCTGGCGCGCCTGCGCGCGACCGGCCTGCCGCAGCGTCGGGACGAATACTGGAAATTCACCCGTCCCGACAGCCTGACGCTGGCCGAGGCACCGCGCGCGGCGCTGTTCGAGGACGGCGACGAGCCCGAGATGTTTGGTGATATGGACCGGCTGCGCCTTGTCTTCGTGGACGGGGTGTTTGATCCGGAGGCGAGCGACGATCCCGAACTCGCGGGGGTGCGCATCGAGCGGCTGGCAGACTTGGCGGGGCAAGACCTGCACTGGGCGCGCGATCTCTATGGCACGCTCGAGGCGAGTGGGCAAACCCCCGTGCCGCGCCCGCTGGCGGCGCTCAACACCGCGCTGGCCGAGGACGGGGTGCTGATCCATGTCACCGGCAAGGCGTCCAAGCCGATCAACCTCGTCTATCACCACAGGTCAGAGACCTCCGACGCGCTCCTCCACCACGTGATCAAGCTCGACGCGGGCGCCGAGCTGACCGTGCTCGAGAACGGCCCGGCGGCGGCGCGCTTCAACAATGTGATGGAGGTGGACGTGGCCGATGAGGCGCGCTTTCACCACGTGCGCGTGCAGGGGCGCGACCACGAGCGCCGTGCGGCTACCCATGTCTTTGCCCGGCTGGGCCGCGAGAGTGCGTTCAAATCCTTTACCATGACAGCCAACGGCGTGATGACGCGCAATGAATGTGTGATCAATCTTACCGGCGACGACGCCAGCGCCCATGTCGCGGGCGCGGCGATGGGGGACGGCGATTTCCACCAGGACGACACGGTTTTCGTCACCCACGACGCGGAGCGCTGTGAGAGCCGGCAGGTATTCAAGAAGGTGCTGCGCAACGGCGCCACCGGTGTGTTCCAGGGCAAGATCCTCGTCAAGCCCGGTGCGCAGAAGACCGACGGGTACCAGATCAGCCAATCGCTTCTACTCGACGACGATAGCCAGTTCCTGGCCAAGCCAGAGCTTGAGATCTACGCCGATGACGTGGCGTGCTCGCACGGCTCGACCTCTGGCGCGATCGACGAGGACGCGCTCTACTACCTGCGTTCGCGCGGTATCCCCAGGCCGATTGCCACCGACCTGCTGGTGCTCTCGTTCCTTGCCGAGGCGGTGGAGGAGATCGCAGAGGAGAGCCTGCGCGACGAGATTACAACCCGGCTATCGGGCTGGCTGGAGCGGCGGCGCGGCTGATGCCGGTCACGCGTGACATCATCGCCACCTATCGGGGGCCGCGCCGGGTGGTGCGGCGCCTGCTCGAAATGGGGCCCCGCGAGGATCGCGCACTGGTCATGCTGATCGCGGCCTGCGTGTTGGTGTTCGTTGCGCAATGGCCGCGGCTGGCGCGCGAAGCGCATCTGACCGAGCAAGAGCTAAACCCGCTCTTGGGCGGGGCTCTACTGGCCTGGGTGTTCATCGCGCCGCTGCTGCTATATGCGCTGGCGCTGCTCAGTCATGGGGCAGCGCGGCTTATCGGCGGGCACGGCACGGCCTATGGTGCACGATTGGCGCTCTTCTGGGCGTTTCTTGCTGCGAGCCCGCTTATCCTGTTGCACGGGTTGGTCGCCGGGTTTGTCGGGCCTGGGCCGGGGTTGCAGGGCGTCGGACTTATCTGGTGTGGTGTTTTCCTTTGGTTCTGGATATCCGGGCTGCGAGAGGCGGAATGGAGCGGATGATGACAGGCGAGGCGTTCTGGTCGCTGGTGCGGCAGACATTGTTCGAGCCGCGCGAAGCGGCAGGGCGCATCCTGTCTCTGGGGCTGCCCGCACGCGAGGGCTGGCTAGTGCTCGGGCTGATGGCGGTGCTCAACACTCTGGTCTATTCGTTGTCGATCCGCCTGAGCCCGCCGAGCGACCCGGCGATGATGGACATGATGGGTCCGGCCTTTGGGGCGCCGCTCATCTTTGCCGTGACGCTCTTTGCAGCACTGGCGCTAACCGCGCTCGCGTTTACCCACGCCGGGCGCGCGCTGGGAGGGACAGGCAGGATGCGCGAGATGCTGGTGCTGCTGAGTTGGATGCAGGCCTTGCGCCTGCTGCTTCAGGTGGTGCTCGTGGTGCTGGCGATGGTGATGCCCACACTCGCGGGGGTCGTGGTGATCGTGGCGGCGGTCTGGGGCCTTTACATCCTGCTGGCCTTCGTCGCTGAAGCGCACGGATTCGACAGCCTGTGGCGTGCCGCCGGCGTGCTCATCATCGGGTTCGTGGCGCTGGTCTTCGGCCTGAGCCTTCTTTTCAGCCTGGCGGGCGTGCGCGTCGCGGGGGGGATTTGAGATGTATGACGTTGAGAAAATCCGCGCTGATTTCCCGATCCTCTCGCGCGAGGTGAACGGCAAGCCGCTGGTCTATCTCGACAACGGAGCCAGCGCGCAGAAGCCGCAGGCGGTGATCGACGCGGTCACCCGGGCCTATTCCCAAGAATACGCCAACGTTCACCGCGGTTTGCATTACCTCAGCAACCTCGCAACCGAGAAGTACGAAGCCGTGCGCGGCATCGTGGCGCGCTTCCTCGGCGTCGCGGACGAGCGGCAGATCGTGCTCAACTCGGGCACCACCGAGGGCATCAACATGGTCGCCTACGGCTGGGCCATGCCGCGGATGGAGGCGGGCGACGAGATCGTCCTGTCGGTCATGGAGCATCACGCCAATATCGTGCCGTGGCATTTCCTGCGCGAGCGGCAGGGCGTGGCATTGAAGTGGGTGGATGTGGATTCGCGCGGGGCGCTCGATCCGCAAAAGGTGATCGACGCCATCGGGCCGAAAACCAAACTTGTAGCGATCACCCATCTTTCCAACGTTTTGGGAACCGTTGTTGATGTGAAATCCATCTGCGACGCGGCCCGCGCCAAGGGCGTGCCGGTGCTTGTGGATGGCAGCCAGTCGGCGGTTCACATGCCCGTCGATGTGGATGATATGGGCTGCGATTTCTACGCCATCACCGGCCACAAGCTCTATGGACCTTCCGGTTCTGGCGCGATCTTCGTGCGAAATGAGCGCCTCGCCGAGATGCGCCCCTTCATGGGCGGCGGCGATATGATCCGCGAGGTCAGCAAGAACCAAGTGATCTACAACGATCCGCCGATGAAATTCGAGGCCGGCACGCCCGGCATCGTACAGGCCATCGGTTTGGGCGTGGCACTCGAGTACATGATGAGTGTCGGCATGGATGCGATCGCCACCCACGAGGCTGACATCGCCGCCTACGCGATGGAGCGTTTATCCGGGCTCAACTGGCTCGGACTTCAGGGGACGGCGGACGGCAAGGCGGCGATTTTTTCCTTCACGATGAACGGCGCGGCGCATGCGCACGACATCTCGACCATCCTCGACAAGAAGGGCGTCGCTGTGCGCGCGGGCCACCATTGCGCCGGGCCGCTGATGGATCATCTCGGGTTGACCGCCACCTGCCGGGCCTCGTTTGCCATGTACAACACCCGCGCCGAGGTGGATGCGCTGATCGAAGCGCTGGAGCTTGCCCACGAGCTCTTCGGCTGAATTTGCGATTGCGGCATCGGACACGGACGGCTATAGGTTGCCCCGCGTGCACCCATAGCTCAGCTGGATAGAGTGTCGCCCTCCGAAGGCGAAGGTCGTAGGTTCGAATCCTACTGGGTGCGCCATCTCACATTTGTTGCCGAAAATGTCACGTAAAGCCTTGAACAGTAAGGCTAAATTAGATGTTCGAAGTCCCTGATTCCGGCAGTAGGGTAAAGGCTCTACAAAGGCCAGTCTCAGGACTGTTTTCTTCAGGTCTAAGTTGGAATTTATCCTGATTTTCCAAGGGCGTGATAGGAATCGCATTGCGTGTTCGAACGACTCCTCGAAGGTATGACGAGGCTTGCCGCTTTGGGCGAGCTGTTCTTCAGCCAGAACTTTTTCCCGCTCCAGCTTGGCGATACGCTCCTCGTAGGCCGACACCACAGAGCCGTTGCGCGCATTCACGATGCGCTCAAGGCGCTGATCGATCTGCTTTTCCAGTTGCTTGACGTTCGCCTTCAGACCTTTGGAGGCCTCAGACGCCTAAACAAGGCGAATATCCCACGCATCGCGGAACATGGCTTTGACGAGCGCAAACAGGCCCTCTGTGGGCTGTAGGCTTTGCAGCACACCTTCAAACTCACCCTCAAGCACTTCACGCTTGATCGACTCCCGATAGTGCTTCCTTCCATTCCTGCGAAAGGATCACACCATCAAACCGTGGGATTGAACACCTAAGTTGCCGAAGCACCGTGTCATCGCTGACTCCGATGCCCAAACGGTGCAAGAGCCGCTCGGCAGACCGCCCACCTGTCGCATGCCCAAGATTACTGACAATCTCCCCGACACGCGAGGTGCGACGTGCAAATGGAAGTGCAATCGAGGAAACGTGGTCTGAAAACGTCCGGCGCGGGCGAGCGGAAGCCAAACATCGCCAGCGGCAAACCTGGAGTTCCATTGTGACCCCGTCTCCATGTGCGGGAAAATCCTGCAGCCGCGGATGCCGCCATCCGTGACGTCGTCGTGAATGCAAACCACAGTCTGGGCAGAGGCCTTGAGGTGCCAGAATGCCGGATACAAGCCAACCGCCGAAATCACTTCGCTCAACGCTGTGAACCGAAACATCGCTCCCGGGCGACCAGCGCTTCTTTGAACTCACGACTATGCCTCCTGAATTTTCCAGTTTCAGGATAGTTGTGCCACACAGATTGAGGCAGAACCCCCGCCGCCAATCCAAGAATATATGGGAACAAATCTCGTGCTGTCACGAAAACGCGCGGGTCGCTCTCAGCCCATGCCGTTGCGCGGGGAGCTGTTGGCGCGAGGACCGGCAACTCCGCATTCGAATGGTAGAGGCCGCGTGAGCGCGACCGGAACCGGGCTGCTGGGGCAGCGCGTTGACCGGAGCGCTTATCATGCGGGTCGGGCGAGTTCCCGTGGCCTCCGCAAACTCTTCGCTCCAGCATGCTGACCGGCGGGCTCCAGACCGGTACTCGTCACATCTCCCAAACAACTTGTCACAATAGCGGCCCTGTGGCATTCAGAGTTCGCAGCCTCGTTCACCCGGTTGCGCGAAAGCATCGTCTTGGGGAGAACGCGGGTGACGATGTTTTTCACTACAAGCGTGTATGACTGGGCCGGATATGCTGGCGTCTCCGTATATCTCGGTGCGTATATTTGTCTGCAGCTCGGTCTGATACGTGGCAGCGGCTATCGCTACGCGTTGCTCAACATGATTGCGGCGATTTTCGTGCTGATCAGCCTGTCGGCGGAGTTCAACCTGGCCTCTGCGATCATTCAGGGTTGCTGGGTGGTGATCAGCGTCGTGGGCATCACGCGGGTTTTTCTGATACACCATCGTCTGCGGTTCAACGACGAGGAAGCGCAGCTCGTCAAACGGGGGTTGGCGCGGATGCCGAAACCGATGTCGCGGCGGCTGCTCAATGCCGGCGTGTGGCGCGATGCGCAGCCCGGGGTGGACTTGACGACCGAGGGCGAAGCGGTCTCGCATCTTCACTTTTTGAGTGACGGTTTGGCCGGCGTGTATTTCAATGAGGGCAAGATCGCCGAGATTCGCGAGGGATTTATCGGCGAGATGAATGTGATGGAACCAGGCCGCGCCTCGGCAACTGTCAGGATCGAGGCTCCTTCGCGCGTCTTCTCCATCTCCGGAGATATCCTGCGCCGCATGATCCGCTCGGACGAGGAATTCCGTGCCTCACTCGATCAGCATCTCAATGCCGCGATCAAGAGCAAGTTGATAGAGGCCAACACGAAGATGACGCGAAAACCCGCTGCGGAATGAACGTCGGATTTGGCTGGCTCCCCCCCCCGCGCGTCCTGCGCACCGAGGCACCCGTGGCCGTGATCGCAAGCTATGCAGGTCTTTCACCTACCATCGACGTGATTGCGGAAACCGAAGCGGTCGTGTATCGCGCAAGCGAAACCCGGATGCGCGAGATCGTGAACAAGGCCCCCGACCTCGCCACGACCCTGCATCGGTTCGTCGCTGCGAGACCGGTCGAGAGGCTCGATCGCGCCAACAAGCTTCTGGAAGACCAGACATGACACCTGCCACGCTCCTGATCCTGATGCTGCTTTTCCAGGTCAAGCACCTGCTTGCGGATTTTATCTGGCAGACGGGCTGGATGGTGCGCAACAAGGGCACTTACGGGCATCTGGGCGGTATTGCCCATGCCGGGCTGCACGGCCTGCTGACGGTGCCGGTGCTGATCTGGACGCCGATGACTGTCCTTACGGTGGTTGGTCTCGCGGCGGTCGAGTTTGTTCTCCACTATCACATAGACTGGACCAAGGACCGGCTATTGAGGTGGTCGGGCTGGAGCCCGCAGGAAAAGGGCTACTGGGGCCTCACTGGACTCGATCAGTTCGCCCACCAGGTGACTTACGTGGCAATCGTTTGGCTGGCGTTGGGTATTGTGTGATAATTGCACCCAGTTTCCATTTCTTCCGGGTAGCCAACCTGTGTTTTGATTGACTTTGAACTACACTTTCTGAATCTGTTTGTATTAACTTTTCTTGGGGAATTATTAATGGCGCTGACAAAATTGGCTTGCCGGTTCCGACCGACGACGAAAGGTTTGACATCAGCGATTGCCACGTCGTTCGGGCTGCTTGTCGGCCTGGCGCTCCCCGCGACTGCGGAGAGCCTGCGTGAGGCGGTCCGCGCCGCGGTCACGACCAACCCCACTGGACGTGCCGCGAATGCCGATGTGAAGGCGTCGGCGCTGGAACTGCTGCAGTTGCGCGGCGAGTATCAGCCGCGGCTGTTGCTTTACGGCGAGGCTGGTGCAGAACAATACGACGATCTCGACCGGCTTGGCCCCATCGATAACCGTGACACCAAATTCAATCGCGAAATCGGCCTCACGGCTGAGCTGACAGTGTTCGACGGCTACCGCCGCGCCAACCTTGTCTACCGTAACGCCTCGCGGCTGGACGAGGCGATTTTCGGCCTGCTCGATGCGTCCGAGACGATGGCACTCAACGCTGTGGAGGCCTATATCGACGTGGTCAGGCACGCCCGTCTTCTGGATGTGGCAACTCGCAACATCGCGCGCCACCAGGAAATTGCGCGGCAGGTCGATGATCTGGTCGACGGTGACAAGCTACCGGTCAGTGCCCGGTTCGAAGTTCAGGAACGTCTGCTGGCGGCCCAGCTGTCACGGCTCGACGTGGAACGCGCGGTGGCCGATGCGCGTGCGCGTTACCGCGCGGTGATCGGTCACGATCCTCACGGCACACAGCCCGTGCCGGCCGTCGCGAATTTGCCGATGACCAAGAGCGAGATGGTTTTGCGCAGCCTGCGCAACAGTTTTCGATTGATGGAGTCCGGCCAGAATATAGCGCAGGCCCGCTTCCAGAACGGTATCACCACCGCCGACGAGAAGCCACAGGTCACGCTTCAGGCTGGTGTGCGCACGGGGCGAAACATCGCGGGTACATCCGGATCTGAATCGGATGCCTTCGTAGGCGTGCGGCTAGATTGGGAACTCTTCGCCGGGGGCCGTGACGCGCGCCGCCGTGCTCTGCAGCAGCGCACGTTGCAGGCCGAGGCCGAGCGCCAGAAGGTGGTGCGCGAGGTTCGCGAGATGGCCGAGAGAAGCTGGAACGCCTACCATACGAGCATCGAACGTACCGTGCTTCTGGACAGGCGTGTTTCGGCTGCGCGCAACACCTCGGAACAATACCGGGATCAATTCCGCGCCGGTACCCGCAGCCTGCTCGACGTGCTGGATGCGGAACGGACATTCTTCAATGTGGCGTTCGAGAATGTGAGCGCGGAGGCGGGTTTCACCTTCAACCAGTACCGGATGCTCGCGTCGCAAAGCCGCCTGGCCATGCATTTTGGTGTCGAACCGGCAGATGTTCCGCTTGAACCTGACTTTACTGCCCGCGCGCAAAATGCCCCGCGGGCCGCGGCGATCTTTAAGACAGAGATCAGGTCCCTGAAATGACACCAGCTGTCGGGTCGGCCTCCGCCGGGGCACCCGAGCGGCACACCGGAGAGGATGGAGCGGACTCCGACAGTGACACGATACCGGGATTGGAAACCGCCGCATGGCTGGCTCGCCATCATGGCCGACCCTGGAGTCCGGAGGCGGTGCGTGCCCGCATGCCCGCCGGGTTCGACGGGCGTGATCCCGAAACCCTTGCACGGGCCTTGGCCGCGGTCGGTCTGAAATCGCGGCTCGTGCTTCGCAAGCTTCGTCAGATCGACCCGGCGGTGTTGCCCTGTGTTCTGTTCGACCGCGCTGGCGGTCCTCTCATCCTTTTGGGTTTTTCGCCCGACCGGCGCAACGCGCGCGTTCTTGAACCGGGTCGCGACGCCCCCGACCGCGAAGTCCCACTGCGACAGCTTGCCCGGCGTGTTCAGCGCGAGATCATGCTCGCCTCCGTGCGCGACGATCTAGTCGACCGGCGGCTCGAAGCCAAGGTGCAGGACCGGCCTCGGCACTGGTTTTGGGGGCCTATGCGCGAGAACCGCTCCGGCTGGTTTCAGGTCGTCATCGCGGCGTTACTGATAAACATGCTGGGGCTCGCGCTGCCGATATTCGTGATGAACGTCTACGACAAGGTTATCCCCAACCTCGCCTACGTAACCCTGTGGACGCTGGCGATCGGGGTGGCGCTGGCCATCGGGCTGGATCTGGCCCTGCGCAGCCTAAGGACCGGGGTGCTGGAAACCGTCGGTCGACGGCTGGATACCGGCATTGCCGCCACGCTCTTTTCGCACGCGCTCAGCCTGCGGGTGGCCGACCGGCCCGGCGGTGCGGCCGGGCTGGCGAGCCATATCCGCGACTTCGAGGCGGTGCGCGAATTCTTTGGCTCCGCCAGTTTCGTGTCGCTGATCGACCTGCTGTTCATCGGCCTCTTCATCTTCGTTCTCTACGTCCTTGTGGGGCCGCTGGCGATCGTGCCTCTGGTGGCGGTGCCGATCGTGCTGGTTCTCGCCATCGTCGCGCAACTTCCGATGGGGCGCGCGGCGGGTGCCGCACAGGCATTGGCCGGTCGTCGACAGGCGGTGCTGGTGGAATCGCTCATGGGGCTGGAAACCATCAAAACCCTCAACGCCGAACCGGTCATGCAGCGCGAATGGGATCGCGCTAGCGCCGCAACTGCGCGGATCAGCGGGCGCAGCCGCTTCTGGTCGAGCTTCGCCGCATCTGGCACCCAGATGATCCAGCAGGGTGTCAGCGTGGCGATCATCGTTTGGGGCGTTTATCTCGTGGCCGAGGGCCGGATAACCATCGGCGCGCTCATTGCGGCGAACATCCTCGCTGGCCGCGCGCTTGCCCCGCTGGGGACCATCGCCCAGACGATATTCCGCGCGCATTACGCGCTCAGAGCGATGAGCGCCCTGTCACAATTCATGAAGGTCGCGCCCGAACGCAGCCCTGCCGTCAGCAGCAGCGCCCGAGTGACCAATGGCGCCGCCACCCTCACGGAGGTCACCTACCGTTATCCCGGTGCCGGCATGGATGCGCTGCAATCCGTCACGCTGGACATCGCGCCGGGGGAGTGCGTCGCGCTTCTGGGCCGCGTCGGGTCGGGCAAGAGCACGCTGGGTAAGCTGCTCTGCGGATTGCTGACCCCCGACAGCGGCACGCTCCTGATCGATGGGCGCGGGGCGGGGCAGTACGACCCGGCCGAACTGCGCGCCGGAGTGGGTTACATGCCGCAGGAACCCGAGCTTTTCACCGGCACCCTGCGCGAGAACCTGGTGATCGGCAGACCCCACGCCACCGAGGACGAGATAGAGGCAGCGCTGCACCTGGCCGCGATGGATCGCTTCGTCAAGGATGATCCCGAGGGGCTTGACCGCTTCATCGGTGAAAGAGGCGCGCAGCTTTCCGGCGGGCAGCGGCAGGGGCTTGCCCTGGCGCGGCTGCTGCTGCGGCGGCCCAAGTTGCTGTTCCTTGACGAGCCCACGAACGCGATGGACCGTGACATGGAGGCCGAGGTGGTGGCGCGCCTGCGCGAGTTGAACGCCGGAGGCACGGCTCTGGTCGTGTGCACCCACCGTCCGGCGCTTGCGGATCTGGCAAGCCGCTGGCTCGTGATCGACCGTGGTCGCAAGATCCTCGACGGGACTCGGGATACGGTGGTGGCGCAACTAAAGCAGGCTGCGGCCCGCCGCGCGGCGGAGTGACCGGATGTTCGGACCGAGGACGGAAGAGGATTTCGTGAACGACGCCACCGCCGGTCGCCCGCGCGGTCGCGGACAAGGGCCGTGGCTCTTGCTTTTGCTGATTGCCGGCGGCATCGCCGCCTTTCTCGTGTGGGCCTCGTTCTACGAGATCGAAGAGGTAACGCGCGGCACCGGGCGCGTGGTGCCGACCCGCCAGCTTCAGGTCGTCCAGAGCCTCGAGGGGGGCATCGTCTCGGCGATCGAGGTTCGCGAAGGCGATCTTGTTCAGGAGGGGGATGTGCTGATGCGCATCGACGACACATCCGCCGGTGCCGAACGCGGTGAGCTGCGCGAACGCGAGGCGGCGCTTCTGGCCGAGGCCGCGCGCACAGGCGCCGAGGCGCAGGGCGGCGAGACCCTTGCCTTTCCCGATGGGCTGGCCGAGCGCGCGCCAGGTGCTGTCTCGGCCGAACGCGAGGTGTTCTTGTCCCGCCGTGCGCAGCTGGAGAGCGAGCTGTCGGTGCTTCGCGACAAGCTCGCGCAGCGCCGGTCCGGCTTGCGCGAATTGCAGGCAGCCGTGGTTAAGCTGGAGGCGCAGATCGCGCCGCTGACCGAGGAGATTGACCTGACCAGCGGCCTCGTGGACAGCGGCGCAGTCCCCCGGATCGAGCTCTTGCGCCTGCGAAGCCGCATGGCCGAACTGGAAGGCGAGCTTGCCGTGTCTCGCGCCCGCCTGCCCGGCATTCGCGCCGCCATCAACGAGGCCGAAAGCCAGATCCGTTCGGCGCGCACCGGCTACGTGCTGACGGCGCGCGAACGGCTGGCCAGGATCAACGGCGACCTTGCGGTACTGCGCGAGGCGCTGCGCGCCGCGACCGAAAAGGTATCGCGCACCAGCCTGCGGGCACCGGTCAATGGCACGGTCAACACCGTCCACGTCACCACCATTGGCGCGGTCGTGCAGCCCGGCGGCCCCCTGATAGAAATCGTCCCCCGCGATGACCAATTGCTGATCGAGGCTCGTATTCGCCCCCGCGACGTGGCCTTCATCCGTCCCGGCGATTCCGCCTCGGTCAAGATCACTGCCTATGATTATCTAGTCTACGGCGCGCTCGACGGCACCGTGCAGCGCATCGGTGCCGACACCGTCGAGGACGGCGAGGGAACCGAGTTCTTCCGCGTCATGGTCCGCACCTGGCGGAGCGACCTCGAGGCGGACGATGGCACGACCCTGCCGATCAGCCCCGGCATGGTGGCGCAGGTCGATATCCTGACCGGCCGCAAGACCGTGCTGGACTACCTGGCGCGCCCACTGATGCGCGCCCGGTCAGAGGCCCTGCGCGAACGTTGATCGCCCGGCGCTTGCGCCTCGGTGCGCTTACTTGTCGGTGGCCACATGCACCCCGTTCCAGCCCTCGCCCGGCGGGGCCGCGCGCAGCGTTTCTAGGCGCTTACGATACAGCATGGCGTAACCCGAAAGTTCCAGGTCCAGCGGCTTACCCGCCGCCTCCAGACGGTCCAGCGCGGCCTCTGCGACGTTCCATTCCTGCGCTGAATAGGCTGCGCGCATCTCGGCGTTGGTTGCCTCCAACTCGGCAAACTCGGACCTCCCGAGCATCACCTCGTCCCCCAGGAGGCCGAAGATCCGCTCTGGTTCCATCTTGCCCTTCACCCGCAGCAGGTCGAGTTCGATCATCGCGAACCGGCCTTCGACCGCCCGTGCCGTCGCCGACCCGAGGATGATTCCCAGCCCGTAGGCCTTGGATTGTCCCTCGAGCCGCGAGGCAAGGTTTACCGCGTCGCCCAGTGCGGTGTAGTCGAACCGTGTGTCGCTGCCCATGTTGCCGACCACGCAATCCCCCGTATTGAGGCCAATGCCCACGTTGATGGGCAACACCTTGTCGTTCGCCTCGGCCGCCGTGCGCGCGCGTTCGGCATTGAGTGTCGCCACGTCCGCGTGCATCGCCAGCGCGGCACGGCAGGCGGCGGCGGCATGGTCCGGCGCGTCCAGCGGCGCGTTCCAGAACGCCATAACGGCATCGCCCATGAACTTGTCGATCGTTCCGCCCTCGCGCAGGATGGCCCGCGACAGCACGGTGAGAAAGCTGTTCATCAGCGCCGTAAGCCCTGGTGGATCGTCCCGGTATCCCTCGGCCAGCGTGGTGAAGCCACGCACATCTGAGAACAGCACCGTAAGTTCGCGCCGCTCGCCGCCAAGGGTCAGTGCCTCGGGGTTTTCCTGCAGTCTGGCGACCAGATCGGGCGAGACGTACTGCCCAAAGGCGCCGCGGATCTGCTGCTTCTGGCGTTCCTCGCGGAGATAGTTGGCGCTCGACATCAGCATCAGTGTCAGCACTGTGCCCAGAACCGGCCATGTTGGGTCCAGCAAGATCCGCATCTCCTGGAACAGGTAGTAGGATAGCCCCGAATACCCGCCCAGAAGTACCACCGCCAGCGCGATGATCAGGCGCGCACCGATCACCGGCACCAGTATGATCACCAATGCCGACAGGACCAAAACCGTCATCAGCTCCACCGCCACGGCATAGTTGGGCCGGTTCAGCAAAGTGTCGGTCAGGATATTTTCCAGAAGCTGCGCGTGGATTTCCACCCCCGCCATCGGCACGCCCAGGGGCGTGGGCCGGAAATCCTCCAGTCCGATGGCCGAGGTGCCCACCAGTACCAGTTGACCGGCCAGCCGCCCCGGCGCCACCCGGTCGGCCAGAACGTCACCGGCCGAAACGTAACGCCCTGGCAGGCTCGGCGTGAGATAGGTCCATACGCTGCCATCCGGACCGGTACGGATCATCTTGCCGCCCAGCACGACGCCGTCGATCCCCGCCTCGTTGCTGCGCAGGGCGAACGCGTTACCCCCCGTTGCCACCCGCAACAGTTCCGGTGACAGGCCCAGTCGGAGAGTGTCCTGCACCAGCATCACCATAGGCACACGCCGATAGATGCCATCGGGGTCGGGCCGCACGCTGAATACCCCGCGCCCCGCCGCCGCTTCTTCAAGGATGTCGAGATTACGCACCACGTCCGGAAACCTTGGCAGAAAGGGTGTCGGATCGGCACCCATGATCGCGTGCGGTACCGCGCGCATCGCGACCTTGTCCGTGCGGTTCGAGCGGGCGCTGCGCACGCTGGTCTGGCCAAGAACCACCCGCGTCTGCCGCATCGCGTGGGCCAGCAGCGCGTCATTGTCCGGCAAGGTCCGAAGCCGCGCCCGCACCTCTTCTGGCAGCGCCGGATTATCGCGCGCCACCTCGTCAGGCGACAAACGGTCCGGCTCGGCAAAGACGATATCGAACGCAATCGCCACCGCGCCAGCGGCCGCGGTCTTGCTCACCATCTCGGCTACCCGGTTGCGGGGCCACGGCCATTGTCCGAATTCCTCGATACTGGGATCGTCGATGTCGAGGATCGTTACCGGCACCGGACTGGGTTCGCGCGGCTTGACCTGCTGATAGAAATCGAACGCCGCATTGCGCAAACCCGATACTGTCGGCGGATCCGCGACCCGCAGCACCAGGATCACCGCCAGAAGAGCCACCCCGGCGAGGCGCCCCGGTCCGATCCGGCGCAGCATGGCGCCCAGCATCGCCTCTCCCCTTCCCATCCCCTGTGCCGCGCCGGGTGGGCGCTGCTTCGCCATGTACCAAAGACAGCCGTGCTGTTCGCGTCAACCTCCAAATCTCCGCAGAAATCCACATGACGCGAATCGCACAAGTACTCAGCAAAGTTACTCGTATGTTTGGTGCATGCGCCGGCCACGATGTTGCCGATGGTTGATTCGGCCGTTTACGTGCTTTGGCGGGTCTTTGGGTGCCTGCGCACTTGTGCGAATCTGAAACTCATCTATAACTTAAATTAGTTTAATCTTTAAAACAGGTGATTAATGAAAGTCGCGGGCTCGATTGACGGGCCTCAGGAGGGGCCATCCGTTCTCCTTCGGAGTGCCGGCGGCGAGGCTGTCGTGGTGAATGATGCCGCCCTTCTGTTCTCTGCGGACTTCACTCGCGACGGGCCGGACCTTTTGTTGGAAAATCCGGGCGCGCCGACTATCCGGATTATCGATTATTTCGCACACGCTGCCCCCGCCGACCTCACAACTCCCGACGGCGCCACCCTTCGTGGCCCGGTAGTGGAGCGCTTAGCCGGACCGGAAGCCCCTGGCCAATATGCACAGGTGGGCTCGTCCCCGCGGGGCGACCCCATCGGGCAGGTTGAAACGCTTGAGGGTATCGCCCGCGCGCAACGCGCCGATGGCACACTGGTCGATCTGCAAATCGGCACCAAGGTCTATCAGAACGACGTCCTGATCACTGAGAACGGCGGCAAGGTCTCGATCACTTTTGTGGATGGCACCATATTTACTCTCGCCTCGGGCTCGCGGATGGTGCTGGACGAGCTTGTGTACGCCGCTGATTCCGAGGATAACTCTGCCGCGTTCAGCCTCGTCGAAGGCAGTTTTGTCTTCATCGCCGGGCAGGTCGCCAAGAGCGGCGATATGGAGGTGACGACACCATCGGCCACGATGGGCATTCGCGGAACCACCGTACTCGTGGACATTCAGACCGTGCAGGGCGTCACCACCGTCGCGGTGTCGCTCAACACCGATCCCGATGGCGGACTGGGCGAGATCGTCATCACCGATCTCGACGGGAACGAGATCACCACGATCACCACGACAGATACCAAGTGGGTCGTGCCCGTGGGCGATGAGGCGTACGAGGTCGAGCGCACGGCCGACGATTTGGCGGAGGATTCCATAATCCTTGCCGATGCTGCGACCGCCTATGCCACTGCTCTTGCGCGGCTGGAAGCGGGGCAGAGCCTTGTTGAACTCGACAGCAGCAGCAACCGTTCGGGTAGCGGCGACAATGATTCCGAAACGGGCGCCGAGGCAGATCTCGGGGATGACGGGGATGAAAGTGGCGGCGGTGGCGACGATAGCGGAGGACAGGATCCGGAAGGTGCCACGCCCAGTCCGGATATTGGCCCCGATCCAACAAAGCTCGACGGCAACGATGCACCTGTGCCCGAGGATGCTGGTTTTGAAGTGCCCGAGGATACGCGCCTCGACGGCACCCTTGCCGCTACTGATCCGGATGGTGATCCGATCACCTTCTCGCTCCAAACGGGCACCGAAAACGGCCTTGTGGTTCTGCTTGAAACGGGTGAATTTACCTACACCCCGAACGAGAATTTCAACGGCACGGACAGTTTCACATATAGCGTATCGGATGGACAAGGTGGCTCGACGAGCGCGACCGCGACCATCGACGTGACGCCGGTCGATGACGCGCCCGTGGCCCCCGACTCAACGAATGCCGGGGCCGAGGGAACCACCATTTCCGGTGTTCTTGCCGCCACAGATATCGACAGTCCCGACGACGACATCACCTACGCGCCTGCGGATGCCGCGAGCCCACTGCCCGATGGACTGACCCTTGCCTCGGCTGGCGGCTACAGCCTGGACGCCGCCGATCAAGCCTACGAGGATATTGCCTCGGGAGAGCAGCGCGTCGTCACCTTCGACTACGTCGCCACGTCCGGCGAGCTAAGCGATACTGGCACTCTCTCGATTACCGTGACGGGCGAGAACGACGCGCCGGCACTCGCGGCGGCGGGTGCGGTGGCGGTCGAGGACGGGCCTGTGGTCACGCTCGACCTTGCGGCGCTCGGGACGGACGTGGACAGCGACGACGACGGCACGACGCTCAGCTACTCTGTCACCGGGGCTCCCGCCGAGGGCAGCGCCTCCATCACTGGCAGCACGCTCAGCTTCGACCCCGGCGCCGGTTTCCAGGACCTTGCGGCGGGTGCGACGCGCGACGTGACGATCCGGGTCACGGCAACGGACGCGCATGGCGCGACGGCCGAGAACGACGTCACCGTGACCGTGACGGGCGAGAACGACGCGCCAGTGATTTTGCTCTCCGATTTTGCCCCCGTCCCCGAGGGCGACGCGGGCGTGTTGTCGAACGTGGTCTTCGACCCGGCCACGGTGCTGACGGCGAGCGATGTCGATACCGCGGAGACGCCGCAGATCGTGGCCGGTTCGCTTTCGATCGCGGCGGCGGGGGACAGTGATACCGGCACCGTGGCCCCGTTCAGCATCGGCGCCACCACGGCGACCGTGGACACGGCGAGTTACGATTTCCTCGGGGCAGGGGAGAGCGGACGCTTCATCCTGAGCTTCGATGTGATCTCCGGCACGCAGGTTTCGTCGCAGGGCGCCGTGATCGAGATCACCGGCGAGAACGACGCGCCGGTGGCCTCGGATGTGGCGGTGAATGCCGATGAGGACGGCCCCGCGATCACGATCAACGCGCCGGTCTCCGATCCCGATGCCGGGGACACGCGCAGCTTCACGCTCGGCACGTTGGCGACGTCGGGCACGGTGACGAACCTTGGCAACGGGCAGTTTTCCTACGATCCCGACGGCCAGTTCGAAAGCCTCGCCGCCGGCGTCACCACGACGGACAGCTTCACCTACACGGTCGAGGACGCGGCAGGCGAAACCTCGACCGCCACGGTCACCGTGACCGTGACCGGCGAGAATGATGCGCCGGTGGCCGAGGACCTCCTGGTTTCCGGTGACAACGACGGGCCGATCACCGGCACGGTCCTTGGTTTCGACCCGGACGCGGGTGAGTCGCCCCAGTTCAGCCTTGGCGGGCTAGGTCCGGACGGTGGCGAGGTGACGGTCAATTCCGATGGCAGTTTCAGCTATACGCCTGATGAGGGGTTCACGGGATTCGACAGCTTCGAGGTCACCGCAAGCGATGGCAGCCTGTCGGACAGCGCGACCGTCACGGTCGCCGTGAACGATCCTGGCCCGCAGGAGGCGCAGGATCGCGGGTTGGGCATTTCAATAGACATTGAAAGCGTTGAAGGGCGCCCTGCCGGCAGCGTCAACGTAACGCGCTCCACGGTTGAGGCGACGCCGATCAACCTTGTCTTCGCGATGGATGGATCGGGCAGCTTCGCGGATGAGTTCGCCGACCAGATTACGGCGGTCAAGGATGCGCTCGCAGCACTGGCCGTCGATTTCGACAATCCCAATGCGCCGCAAGTGGATGTGCAGATTATCGTCTTTGCGAGCGGTGCGACCAGCTATGGCAAGAACGGGGCGGATGACCCCGCGAACGGCTTCACGCCATTCGATCTGGTCCAAGACGCAGCCGCGATCCAGACGGCGCTGGACGGCATAAGCCACCCGGGTGGCGGTACCGACTGGCACGAAGCGATCAACGATGCCAAGGAATTCTTCGATCAGGAGAACACCGTTGGTAATGACGAGGTCGATATCCTCTATTTTATTACCGATGGGCAGCCATCCGGCTCGGACAGCCTGTGGCAGAACGCGATCAAAAGTATCCGGGACGCGCATGATCCAGAAATCTTTACCTTCGGGATTGGCGGCGGCTTCGATCCTACGAAACTGGAACAGACCTTTACCATCGGCGGCACCGATTACCGCTTCGACAGCGATGGCGAAGCCAAGACGATCACCGCAGCTTCGGACCTGACCGCTGAGATCCAGGAAACTGGGCTCTTCGCTGCTGAGCTGGTTTCTTTCTCGCTGGAACTGGAGAGTGACGGCACCGATCATGGCGTTATTGCGACCGCGATCGACGCGGACGGCACCGGGTTCACCCTGCCGCTGGCGTCAGTTGTCGGGATAGAAAACATGCTTGGCGAGGTTAATGACCTTGTTGCCACGGCGGTATTCGACCTTGATGGCGATGTCGGTACAACAGGAGATCAGATCACCATCGTCGAGGCCGGGCGCCTTTCGACCCCGGACGGCGCGGTATCGCCGACCAGCTCGGACGGCGCGGATCTTTTGCTGGGTGGCGCGGCTGCGGATACGCTTGACGGTGGTCTGGGCGATGACCTTCTGATCGGTGGCGGTGGAAACGACAGTTTGCTTGGTGGCGGCGGAAACGACCGTATATTTGGTGGGGCGAATGATGATCTCATCGCCCTTGGCGCGCCGGCGGGGACGGTTCTGGCCGACGGCGGCACCGGGCGCGACACGCTTAGGTTCGACATGGCGGGCGATCTGACAAGCGATGTGCTGCCGACGCTGACAATCAACGATATCGAGGTACTGGATATGGAGAACGGGCAGGTCAACAGCCTGTCCCTGACGCTGGCGGATATCGAGGGGCTGTCATCCGAACGAGATACTGACCTCGAGGCGCTCCTCGGCGGAGCCCTCGTCGACCCCGATAGCGCCACGGTCTACGGAGACGTCGGCGACAGCCTCGAGCTGACCAACCCTGACGGGGATATCGTCAAGAATCCGGCCGGGACGGGACCGGTTACAGACAACGGCACGACCTTTGACATCTACCAGTTCTTCGACGGCTCGAGCATGCTGCTTGCCACGCTTGCGGTGGACGATGACGTGAACGTATCGACGATGGTGGTCGCCTGAGCTCCGTAAGTGTTTCCAGGGCGCCGGGACTACTTTGGCGCGCGACCGGATGGGTGATCGGTGGCCGCTTCATATCCGTTCAGGGGACTGTCATCCTGTTCAATTGGTCTGAAACAGCCACACATCACGGCTCATCCACGTCCAGAACAAATGTGGACGGCTCTATGGTGTTCTCGATCAAGGAGAGGATTTCTGATCGTATCAGGCCATCCTCTGGATTGAAGAGCCCGGTGCGCTTCAGAGCTTGGCGAACATTGATATCTCGGCCCAGATACTCCAATGCAACCTTCGAGGCTCCGGGTTTGCGTCCCCGGCGTGTCGGGCCACCGGTTTGTATGCCAAGCAGCAACCCCAGCCTGCTTCGGTGGCTCGGGTAAAGCGTTGCCTGCGTGATGGAATTCACTTCGATCGCTTCGTACTCCAAAATGTAGAGGCGATCAGCAAGGTAGAACAACACGCCTTCATATTTGTTCAGCCCGCTCGTGCGTCCGGTTTCCGGGTCGCGCAGAATCTCGATATTCTTCCAGTAATACTTGTCATCCTCGCAGTAGACGAGCGCCAGGGACCGAATGACCTTTCCCTGGTTACCAAAGGAATAAAAGTAGCGGAAATAATAGCCTACATATTTGTTCAATTCCTGACTGTGCTGATACAGCCTGTCGAGATGGCGCAGGGGCTTGCTCAGCGCTTCCTGCTGGAGCGGCTTGCGTTTTAGTGAAACGATCTCCTGGAATTGCTGCGGCTCCATCAACAGTTCGGATTCGGAGACACCGAAGAAATCACATATCCGGCGCATGTTGTGGCGCGACGGATAGGCATTGCCAGCCAGGTACTTGTTGAACTGCTGACGATTGAAGTCAAGCCTGCGGCAGACCTCTGCAATTGATGGAAAATAGCTGCATAGCAGGGCGAGGTTGTGGCGCAGATCATCAGACATGTCGCATGTGTATAGTGAAGCCTAAATAGCGTCAATTAGCGAAAGGGTGCGAAATTGCGCGCCGCGCGGCGGTGCGTAGGCTCTGGGCAACGACACGCATCCCTGTGATGAACAGCGGCCCGGAGGTAGACGAATGAAGCACGTGGACGCGTTTCCGTATGAGGTAACGGAAATCAGTCATGTGGAAATCCCGATGCCAGACGGCTGCAAGCTGGCCGCGCGCATCTGGATGCCGAAGGGTGCGCCGGATGCGCCGGTACCCGCGATCCTCGAATACCTTCCCTATCGCAAGAATGATTTCACCACGATGCGCGATGCCTCGATGCAGCCTTACCTCGCCGGGCACGGCTACGCGGTGATCCGGCTCGACCTGCGCGGTGCGGGCGATTCCGAGGGGCTGATGGTGGATGAATACCTGCCTCAGGAATTGCAGGATGGCTGCGACGCCATCGACTGGATCGCGCGGCAGCCGTGGTGCGATGGCAAGGTGGGGATGATCGGCATTTCCTGGGGCGGGTTCAACGGGCTTCAGATCGCGGCCTTGCAACCGCCCGCGCTCAAGGCGGTGGTGACGCTGTGCTCGACCGACGACCGCTATGCCGATGACATCCACTACATGGGCGGCTGTCTTTTGGGCGAGCAGTTGAGTTGGGCGTCGATCATGTTCGGGCGCAACACGTTGCCCCCCGATCCGGCCAATGTCGGCGACAGGTGGTGCGACATGTGGCTGGAACGGTTGGAGGGCAGCGGGCTGTGGCTCAAGAACTGGCTGGGGCATCAGCGGCGCGACGAATTCTGGCGGCACGGGTCGATCTGCGAGGACTGGTCGCGGGTGCGTGTGCCGGTCTACGCAGTGTCGGGTTGGGCGGACGGGTATTGCCGCAGCGTGTTTCGCCTGATGGAGAACCTTCAAGGCCCGAAAAAGGGTCTGGTCGGCCCTTGGGCGCACCGCTATCCACACCTCGGAGAGCCGGGGCCGGCGATCGGCTTCCTGCAAGAGGAATTGCGCTGGTGGGATCACTGGCTCAAGGGGCAGGATACCGGCATCATGAATGAGCCGATGTTGCGGCTCTTCGTGCAGGAGAGCGTGCCACCGCGGGGCCATTACGGTTCGCGCCCGGGCCGCTGGATCGCCGAGCCGGAATGGCCCTCGCCGCAGGTCGTGCGCACGCTCTTTCACCTCACACCCGGCGGCGGGCTAAGCCTTGAGTCTCCGGGTGAGAGCGCCATGTTGACCCATCAAAGCCCCGCCGATGTCGGGATGGCCTCGGGCAAGTGGTGCGGCTATGGCGCGCCGGGGGATGCGCCGGTGGATCAGCGGCGCGAGGATGCGGGCAGCCTGTGCTTCGAGATCGAGGTGCCGGAGGAGGGACTGACCTTTGCCGGGGATGCCAATGTGCACCTGCGGCTGAGCGTGGACCGCCCGGTGGCGCAGATCGCGGCGCGACTGGTGGACGTTCACCCCGACGGGCGGGCGACGCGGCTCTGCTTTGGCGCGCTCAACCTCACCCATCGCGGCGGGCACGACCGGCCCGAACCGCTGGTGCCGGGCGAGGTGTATGACGTGACCGTCCCGATGAAGCCCGTGGCGCAGAGCCTGCCCGCGGGGCACCGGCTGCGGCTGGCACTGTCGACCAGCTATTTCCCGATGATCTGGCCAGCCCCCGAGCCGGTGACGCTGAGCATCCATACCGGGGGCAGCGCCCTGGATCTGCCACTGCGCGGACCGTCGCCGCTGGACGATACGCTGCCCGCCTTCAACCCTCCGGTGGCCGGGCCGCCGCCCGTGACCGAGCAGATCATCGAACCCGAGAGCTATTTCCGCATCGTCGAGGATGCGGCAGGCAACGAAATGCAGATGCAGATTGCCGACGGCGGCGGGGTGACGCGGCTCTTGGCCAATGACATCACCATGCACAAGCAGGGATACGAGACCTATGGCGTGCCGCTTGACGATGTGACCGCCGCGTGGGGACGCACCGAGTGGCACTACGGGCTGAGTCGTGGCGACTGGTCCGTGCGGTCGGAAACCCGGACAGAGCTTCGAGCGGACGCGCACGATTTCATCGTCACAGCCGAGTTGCGCGCTTGGGAGGGCGACGATCTGGTAGCGGAAAAGCGTTGGGAAGAGCGGATCGCGCGGGATCATATGTGAGCTGATATTCGCGAGTTCAGCGTCACTTCGCGCAAGGATGCGAAATAGGCTGACGTGCCTTCGCGTGGCATGATCTGCAAAGGTAACAAACAGGGAGAAGACAGAGATGAAACAGACTGGAACCACACGCAGGGGATTTCTTGGCACCACTGCCGTACTTGGGGCGATGGGCCTCGTGCCAGGCTGGCCGAGCGCCGCGTTCGCGCAGGGCGGCGGCACGCTTCGGCTGCGCATCGACGGCGATAACAACGTGCTCGATCCGGGCTACATGACCGGCGGCACCGAAATCGAGGCGCAGAAGCAATGCTTGCCCTTCCTCGCGCAATACGCCCGTGCGGGCGAAACGTTCACCTGGGAACCCACGTATTTCGTCACCAGGCTGGAGCAGCGCGATGCCACGCATATCGACTTCGAGCTGGCCGAGGGGCTGGTATGGTCAGGCGGCCACGGGCCGGTACAGGCGTCGGATGTCAAGTATTCCTACGAGCGGATGAAGGACAGCGACTGGTCAGGCTATTTCGAGGCGATGGACCATGTCGAGGTGACGGGCGAGCGCAGCGGCACCATCGTCCTGTCGAAGCCCTTTGCACCATTCATCATGATCACGCTCTGCCACGGCCCCGGCGCGGTGCTGAGCGAGAAGGCCATGACCGAGGCGGGCGGCAAGTTCACCACGCAGTTTCCGGCGGTCTGCGGCCCATATACCTACGAGGCGACGCCGGGTCAGCGCGCAGTTTTCTCCGCCAACCCCGACTGGAATGGGCCGAAACCGGCCTTCGAGCGGATCGAGTGTAATGTCATCACCGAGGTCAAGGCCGCCGAACTGGCCTTCGAGGCCGGGGAACTGGATTGCACCGAGGTAGGGGCCGACACACTGGCGCGCTATACCAAGGACATGCCAGAAGGCACCGGCATCGCCGTGGCGGGCGAGCTGCAATACATGTGGATGGGCATGAACACCGAACATCCCAAGCTGCAGGACATCCGCGTGCGCAAGGCCATACAGCACGCGGTGGACGTGGATACGATCCTTCAGGGGGCCTATTCGGGGACTACCGCGAAATCCCACGGCATCATCTGCCCTGGCCTCGTCGGGCAGCGCGACAGCGCGGGCTATGCCTATGACCCCGCAAAGGCACGTGAAATGCTTGCCGAGGCAGGTGTGTCGGGGTTGGAGCTGAGGCTGCGCACGCTCAACAACCAGGAGCGGATGCTGGCGGCGCAGATCATCCAGGCCAACCTCGCGGCGGTCGGGATCACCGTAAAGGTGCTGCCGCTCGACAGTGGCCCGTTCTGGGAAATGGGCCAGGAGAGCAAGGGCGACACCTGGCAGGATCTGGAACTGTGGATCATGCGTTTTGGCACCACGCCGGACCCCTACGAGGCGACGCAATGGTTTACCTCCGACCAGGTCGGCGTGTGGAACTGGGAGCGGTGGACGGACGAAGAATATGACCGCCTCTACCAGGAGGGCATCAACGAGACCGATCCGCAGAAGCGCCACGACATCTACGTGCGGATGCAGGAGATCATGGAGAACACCGGCGCCTATGTCTGGATTAACCATGAGCCTGAGGCCTTCGTGCACAGCACCGACGTGGTGGTGAACGCCGCGCCCTCGGGCGAGCTGAACTACCGCCGCTTCGAACGGGCGTAACCGCATCGCCGCGCGACCGGCCCCGCCAAGGCGCGGGTCGGTCGCCACGCGGGCACCGGTAGGGGAGAGCCTGAGTGCTGTACTATCTCGTCAAGCGACTGGGCCTCTCGGCGATGGTGATCTGCCTCGTCGTGCTGGTGCTCTTTTCGCTGTTGTACCTCATTCCTGGCGACCCGGCGACCATCGCGCTGGGCCCGCGCGCCACGCCCGAGGCGATCGCGCGCTATGCCGCCAAGATGCATCTCGACGAGCCGGTGTGGCGGCAGTTCCTGATCTATATCGGCAACGCGGCCACCGGCGACCTGGGCCTCGACGTGTTCTCGGACCGGCCCGTGACCGCGATTATCATGGAGCGCATCGGCTTCACCCTCGCGCTGGTCTGCGCGGGGATGGGCTGGGCGATGGTGCTGGGCATCCCGCTCGGCTGTCTGGCGGCGGTGCGGCCCAACAGCTGGCTCGACCGGGTGACGGGCGTGCTGTCGGTGGGCACGATCGCCGTGCCCTCGTTTCTCGTGTCGATCTGGGCGTTGCTCATTTTCGCCGTGCACCTGCGCTGGTTACCCGCCATCGGCGCGGGCGAGCCCGGCGATACCGCCGATCAACTGTCGCACCTGGTGCTACCCGCCTTTGCCATCGGGTTGAGCTGGGTGGGGTACCTGGCTCGGATGGTGCGCGCTTCGATGCTCGAGGTGATGGGCGAGAACTATATCCGCTCGGCGCGCGCCTTCGGTCTGCATCCGCAGCGGGTGGTTTTTGGCTATGCGCTGCGCGTGGCTATCCTGCCAACGATCACGCTGATCGGCATGGGCTTTGGCGGGCTGATTTCCTCGACCGTGTTCGCCGAGATCATCTTTGCACGCCCCGGTATCGGCAAGCTCATTTTCGACGCCGTCATGGCGCGCAACTTCCCCATCGTGCAGGGCGCGGTGCTGGTGGCCACCGGCCTCTACATCCTCGTTGTCCTGTTGTCCGACCTCCTCATAGCTTGGTTTGATCCCCGTGTCCGTGAATCGCTCTGACCCAGAAACCGGTTTGCCGCCGGTGGATGCCTCGGGCCTGCCCGACCACCTCGCCGAGACCGAGCTCCGCGAATCCGCCGCCCGTGAGCGGCGCGAGAAGCTGCGCCTGTTCCTCACCAACTGGCAGGGGCTGATGGGGCTGATCCTCGTGGTCTTGTTCTTTGCCAGTGCGATCTTCGCACCGTGGATCGCGCCCTATGAGCCCAATACGCTCGACGTGCCATCGCGCCTGTCGGGGCCTACATGGGAGCACCTGGCGGGCACCGACCAGCTTGGCCGCGATACGCTGTCGCGCATCCTCTACGGCGGGCGCGTCGCGCTCAAGATCGCGGCGATCGGGGTGTCGGTGGCGCTCGTCACCGGATTGATCCTGGGCATGATCGCGGGGCTCGGGCCGCGCTGGCTCGACAGCCTGCTGCTGCTGGTTTTCGACACGGTGCGCGCCTTTCCCACGATCGTTCTGGCGTTGGCCACCGTGGCGCTGACGGGGCCAAGCCTCGGGATGGTTCTGGCCATCGTCATCGTCACCTCGATCCCGCAATACGCGCGGGTGGCGCGTACCTCGACGCTGTCGCTGAAGAACAGCGAATTCATCCTTGCCGAGCGGTCGTTGGGGGCCGGGATGACCCGACTCCTGATGCACCACGTAATGCCCAATGTCATGGGACCGCTGATGATCCTTGCGGCGATGGACGTGCCTGTGGTGGTGACGGTCGAGGCGGGGCTGAGCTTTCTGGGTCTCGGCGTGCTGCCGCCCACGGCGAGTTGGGGGACGATCCTCAACGAGGGCTATCTGGTGATCCGCGACGCGCCGTGGATGGTCATTGCCGGAGGCATACCACTGATCCTGACAACGCTAGGCTTTACCTTCCTCGGTGAGGCGCTGCGTGACGTTTTCGATCCGCGCATGGGGAAAGGACGCTAGGATGCCAAAGGACATATTTGAGGCCCCCGAAACGCTGCTCGACATTCGCAACCTGTCGGTCGATTTCCGCACGCCGCGCGGGCGCGTCAAGGCGCTGCGCGACATCTCCTTTCCTATTCGGAAGGGCCGCATCGTCGGAATCGTGGGCGAGAGCGGGTCGGGAAAATCCACCGTTCTCTGGGCGTTGCTGGGCCTTTTGGCAGGGAATGCCGAGGTGACCGGTGGCGAGGTGCGCTTTGGTGAGCGCGACCTGCTGCACGCGGGGGAGCCGCAGTTGCGCGCCATTCGGGGTGAGGAAATCTCGGTCGTGTTCCAGGACCCGATGACCAGCCAGATCCCGGTGCTGACCTACGGGCGGCAGATGCGCGACATCCTCTACCGGCGGCCCAACCTCTCGACCGCCGAGAAACGGCGTATGGCGGTGGAGATGCTGGGCAAGGTGGGCATCCCTGACCCCGACAAACGGATCGACCAGTATCCGCATCATTTTTCCGGAGGGATGCGGCAGCGTGCGGGCATCGCGATGGCGTTGCTCACGGGGCCGCAGCTACTTCTGGCGGACGAGCCGACGACGGCGCTCGACGTGACGATGGAAGCGCAGATCATCCACCTGTTGCAGGACCTTCAAAAGGAACTGGACGCGACGGTGGTCGTCGTGTCCCACAACCTGGGTCTGATCGCAGAACTCTGTGACGACGTGGTTGTCATGTATGCTGGCGAGGTGGTCGAGGCGGGCGAGGTGCGCGAGATATTCCACAACGCGCAACACCCCTATACCCGTGCGCTGCTGGAATGCGATCCGGCCCGGATCGACGACGTGTCGCGCAAGCTGCCGGTAATTCCTGGCGACATACCAGACCTGACCAGGCCACTTTCAGGCTGCATCTATGCGCCGCGGTGCCAGAAGGCGCTGCCGGTCTGCCGCGAGACGCAGCCGCCGGATGTCACTCGTGGCGAGATGAGCCTTGCCCGCTGTCATCTGCTGGACGGACCGCATCGCGACCCGGACTGGCCACCGCCGCCGGACGTGATGACCGTGGGGCAGGGCGAGGCGAGTGCCGGCAAACCTGCCCGCGCCAAGCGCGACGATCCGCTGCTGGAGGTTTCGGACCTGAACGTGCAGTTCGAAACCGTGGGCCCGCTGCGCGCGCGGCTCAAGGGGCTCGAAAAACGCCACGTCGATGCGGTGCTCGACGTGAGCCTCTCGGTCGCGCCAGGCGAGACCGTGGGGTTGGTGGGTGAGAGCGGCTCGGGCAAGACGACGCTGGGGCGCACGGTGCTCAACCTCGTGGCCGCCCAAGCGGGCAGCGTGCGCTTCGAGGGGCACGAGATACGCAACATGTCCGAGGGTCGGTTCAAGCCGCTGCGCCGCGACATGGCGATGATGTTCCAGGACCCGGTCGGGTCGCTCTCACCGCGCAAGTCGGTGCGCGCGCTTATCACCGAGCCGTTCCAGATCCACGGGATCACCGGGGTTGATCTGGATGCCGAAGCCGAACGGCTGGCCGAGATGGTCCGCCTGCCCAAGCCCTTCCTGTCGCGTTACCCGCACGAGCTGTCGGGCGGGCAGGCGCGGCGCGTGGGCGTGGCGCGGGCGCTGGCACTCAACCCCAAGCTCATCATCGCCGACGAGCCGACAGCGGGCCTTGACGTGTCGGTGCAGGGGGAAATCCTCAACCTCATGGCCGATCTTCAGGCCGAGCACGGGCTGGGATACCTCATCATCACTCACAACCTGCCCGTGGTGCGTCACATCGCCGACCGGTTGGCGATCATGTACCTGGGCCGCATCGTCGAAGAGGGCCGCACCGCCGAGGTCTTCGCCCGTCCGGTGCATCCCTACACCCGCGCGCTTGTCGAAGGCGTGCCGCAGCCCGACCCCGACCGCCGCCGGGTACATGTGTCGATCTCGGGCGAGGTGCCCAGCCTGCTCAACAGGCCCAGGGGCTGTGACTTCGTAGGACGGTGCCCGCTGGCACAAGATCGCTGCCGGGCCGAGAAACCATCCCATGTGACCATGCCGGATGGGCGTCGCCATGCCTGCCATTTCCCGCTGGCCTGACCCTCGGACAAAAGAGACACATACATGAGTTACGGCATCTATATCGGGCGCAATCATTCGGCTGACGGCATCGCATACCTCGCAGGATACGGCGACGAGCCTAGCAGCCATTGGCTGGAAATCTGCCCGCGTGCGCAGCATCCCGACGGCACGTTCATCACGGTGGGTGTGACGCCACAGGCCGACATGCCCGGTCGTTTGACCGAAATACCCCAGGCTCCGGAAACCCTGCGCAACATGCGGGTGAGTTACAGTTATTACCTCGGCGTGCCCGCTCCGCTGACCAATGGCGGGTTGAACGAACGCGGCGTGGCGGTGCGTGACATTTGGTCCACCTCGCGCGCCGAGATGATCGCGATGACGCCAAAAAACCAGACCGGACCAAACTATTCCGACCTTGCCCGCATCGTCATCGAGCGCGCACACAGCGCGCGCGAGGGTGTAGAGCTGATTGGAGATTTGATCGCAAAGTACGGCTATTCCACTTATGGCGGCAATTCGCACATGATTGCCGACCCGGACGAGGCTTGGGTGGTAATCGAGTTTGCCGGAGGCCGTGGCCTGTGGTGCGCCGAGCGGCTGGGTCCTGACAGCATCCGTGCCTCGCGCCCGGGGTATATCGGCGAAATACCAGCCGCGCCTGACGAGAACTTCCTGTTTCCGATACATTTCTTCGACACGGCCCGTGAAATGGGCTGGTGGTCGCCGGGTGATGGTCCTTTTCATGTCAACCGCGTCTATGGCGACGGCAAGCATCGCTGGGACGGGGTTGCCTGGATCGAGGATGAAATGCGCCAACGTGCTGCGCGCCCTGAAAAAATTGGGCTGGCAGACGTGTTCTGGTCTATCAGCAGCGAACGGCTCACTGGCGATACCGCCGGATATGGCCAGGTCGTACCCCTGGAGCATCCATCGCACGATGCGTTGCGCATGATGTGGCACGCGCCCGTCGGCCCTGTCACCGCGCCACTCCTGCCGGTCTTTCTCGGTCAGGACACGGTGCCTCCGGCCTGGCGCCAGCACCGGTACCTGACAACCGGCGAAAGCCACCGCTTCCTTGATCTCCGCAAGGAAGACAAGGGTCCCGACACGGTTTCTCTGGTCCCGCAGGGTATCGAGACCGGGCCGTCGGCCGTCCATGAATTCAAGCGGCTGATGCATCTCGCCTTTCAGAAACCGGATCCCGTCCTGGACGAGATATGGACACACTGGCGTGCGATCGAGGCCAACGTAAACGCGGAGTTGCCGGATGTGCTGCGCGCGGCATCGGTCCTGCTGGACACGGGCGAACAGGCGCTCGCATCGCAAGTGCTGACCGAGTTCTGCCAGGCACGTTTTGCCATGGCGCTGGCCGATTGCCGGGTGCTCGCTGATGCGGTACATGCCAGGCTCAGCGCTCTGGGAGCGTTGAACATGACAAACCAACCCCTGTCACCGGATCAGATATGGTAACGCAGCGTCGTTTGACAATCCCGACGACATTCTCACACGTGATCGGCGTTGCCACATAAATCCGTCTTACGGCGTGACATTCCTTTTCCCGTAGAATTCAGGCCATGTGGACGATTTCCAACCTGCACGCGCCAGCGTCGGTCTGCTGATGCAGGGACCGCGTCTCGCTGGCTCATGCGGTAGAATGCATAGAGCACGATGGTTGCGAAGGAGCCGCCAAGCACGACCCAAAATGCGAACGGGCCGAGCACATTCATGGCAAAGCCCATGTCCAGCGGGCCAATGATGGCCCCTAAGCCGAAGGTGAAGACGAAACCGCCCGGTCCGAGGGCAGCGAGGCAATAGAGTGGCGAATAGGCGTCGTCCTTGCGGGGGAGAGTGAGCATGACATCTGCCTCCATGCAAGTCTACGTGCCGGCCTTGGTCCACCAGTCACGCAGCGCAGTCACATTCTAAAATGTAATGTGATGACACGCGACGCGCGCCTTGATTTTTATCGGCCGCGCGGTCGAGGCCCTGCCGTCCTTTCAGGGTCCAAGCGCGGCGTGCGCCCGGTTCAGAACGTCCCGGACATCGCCGCTGGACTCGACGCGCACCCAGTCCGTCGCCCCCTCGCCTGAGGCCAGTTGCCGCAGCACCACCGTCTCATCGGCATCCGAGGCATCACCCTGGCGTGCCGATACGCGCGACACAAGCGTGTCCCGATCCGCGTGCAGCCAGAGTCCGGAGAACCGCACCTCCCGTTGCCGCGCAAGTTCGGCGAGCGCCTGGCGCTCCTCCTCGCGGGCAAAGACCGCGTCGAAGATCACGGAATGTCCGGCGCGCAGGGACCGGTCGGCTTGCGCGAGCAGCCGGGCATAGACTTGCTTGCCAGCGGTCTCGGAATAGGCGCTCTGCGGCAGACCCGAAAGCGGATCGACCCCGAACATTGCCTTGCGTTCGAGGTCGCTGCGCAGGTGGATCGCGCCGGGCACCGGGGCGATCGACGGCGCAAGTTTCCGGGCCAGGGTGGTTTTGCCGGTGCCCGAATACCCGCCAACCGCAACGAGACGGGGCGCGGTAGGCGAGAGGTAATCGAGCGCGTGATCGAGATATGCCTGGGCCTCGGCGATGCCGGAATCGGGCGGGCCGTCCTCCAGCCGCGCCGCCTGCACCGTGACCATCGCCCGGATGCCCGCCCTAAGCCCTAGGAAGAGCGGCAGCAGGGCCAGCCCGTCGAAATGGTCAGGCTCGCGCGCCCGGTAGAGGTAGGCGTCGAGCACGGCATGCGCCGCCTCGTGGAGGTCGCGATGCAAGAGGTCCATGATCGCGAAGGCGAGGTCGTAGAGAACGTCGAGCGTGGCAAGGCGCTCGTCGAATTCGAGCGCGTCGAAGAGCACCGGCCTGTCGTCGAGCAGCACCATGTTGCCCAGGTGCAGATCGCCATGGCCGCGCCGGATATGCCCCGCGCGCCCCCGCGCGGACAGGAGCACCGCGTTGCGCGCGATTTCGGTCGCGATGCAGTCATGGAAACGCTTGATGCGCCCTTCGCCAAGGGCATCCGTCATCCCTCCGAGCGCTGCGTTCAGATCGGCAGCGGCCGTGCGCGCCAGCGTGCGGCCATCCTCGTGCCGCTTCTCTGCGCCGGCGTGATAGTCCGCGATGGCCGCGCCAATTTCTTCGGCCAGGGTCCGGTCGATCCCGCCGCGAGCGGCCACCGCCGTCATCTCTGCGCCTTCGGGAAAGCGGCGCATGTGCAGACACCATTCGACTGGGTCGCCGTCACCGTTCAGTTCGAGACTGCCATCGGCACGCCGGGTCAGCGGCACGAGACCGCGGTAAACTTCTGGCGCAGCCGACTTGTTGATGTCCATTTCTCGGCGCAGCATCGCCTCGCGTTTTTGGGGTGTCGAGAAATCGAGATAGTCGTAGACGACCGGGCGCTTCACCTTGTACGCTGAGTTCCCGGCAAGAAACACGATCGCGGCGTGGGTCCGCACGGTTTTCACCTCGGTCTCCAAGCCGTGGGTTTTCGGGTCGGAGAGGGCCTCCACGATCTCTTCGAATGCCATGCGCTGCTCCTTGCAACAGGTTTTCGCGCCCTGGATACCCTGACCTGACCCCGGCCGCGTTGATGCACATTAAGCTGTGGCGGACAGGGCACCGAAAGGCCATGCGCCACGTCAATCCGGTGCGACCCCGTCCGAAGAAGTCTGGTGACTGTATTGCTGATACTGAGCGCGATGGGACACATCGTGACCCTGCCAAAACGAAGAGAGCCCGACTTGCCCTCGCGTGAAGAACCTGATCTAGACTGATCCGATAAGTTGATTGGAGGGGACGATGTCGGGCGAACCTGAACGCATTACGCTTCCTGCTCGCAGTGGTCGGGCCGCGCGGCTTTCGGCGGGCGAGGCCATCCAGATCATCAATACTCATGGTGCCCAGGTTGTCGACACCTGGGTCTTCAATGCCGAGGATACCAAAGAGTTCCTCTCGAACGAGCACATGCGCCCGACTCTGGGCAAGCTGTGGCCCGGAAAGGGGGATGCCCTCATCACGAACCGGCGGCGCCCGATCATGACGATGGAAGAAGACACCTCTCCGGGCCGGCATGACACGCTGATCGCTGCCTGTGACGATTACCGCTACGGGCTTCTGGGCTGTAGCGACTATCACGACAATTGTACCGACAATCTGTTCGCTGCCATGCGGCGGATTGGTATCGACATCCTCGAGTGCCCGAGCCCGCTGAACCTCTGGATGAACATTCCCGTGGCGGAGGACGGAAGCACCAGCTGGGGAGAGCCGTTGTCCCGCGCCGGCGACTACGTCATCTTGCGGGCCCGGATGGATTGCGTGGTGGCGATGTCGGCCTGTCCGCAGGACATCCTTCCGATCAATGGCGCGGCCTGCCGTCCGACAGAGGCGCATTATCGCATCCTGCCCCGGACCGCCTGAGCAAGCGACCTGCGAAATCACGGCTCTCGCAAACGCGGAGGCTCAGCGCGGCAAATCGACGTGTTGATGGCCACGAGTGCCTTCAGGAGCCCGAATAACTTGTCGCAGTAGTCCGAAAAACGCCAATGCCGCGGCTGGCGGGACGGGTAAGAGGTCCGGCTCCGCAATCCGGCTTCCAAGATACGTTGCGCGTTAACCAGCTCAGAAGTGGTGGCGTCCCGGCAGGCATTAATCCGTCAGAACACGTTATCTAACGTATTAAATTTAATGAATTTTAATATTTTTCGTATGGCACAATGTGTAGCAAAACGACGGAGGTTCGACTGTCCACAAGCTGGGTTTTGCCTGGACTTCGATCTTCGCTTCGGTCTGCCTCGTCACTCATCTCCTAGCTTGGATTCGTGGTGGTCTGACGGTCAATTTGTGCCACCGCATTCTTTATCGATCATGCCCGGAGGCCAATATCGCGGGTGCGATCCGTAACGTCAGCGTATCTCCTTTAAGTGTCTGACGTCAGCGCCTATTGGACAGATTTGAGGTTTTCGTAACGGAGGATTTCTGGCAGGTTCAGCATCGCACAGGCGACGGCGGCCATCGCAATCGTTGAATGGCGGCAACGAAGAGCATCACAATCAGGCCGATCGCGGCAATCCCGGCCAGCCGGAAAATGATTGCGCGGGCGTGACGCACAACGCGGGTGCCGATCTTGAGCAGTTTGAACTGTAGGCCGGTCAGCGGCCAGTCAGCCATCCCCTTTCCATGCCAGGCCGCCCTGTAGGAGCTGGGGGTCGGGGTGGCGTCTTCTCTCTTCGTCACCGCCACGGCCAACGGCAGACCTTGGACGAGAGGGCTTCTCGGGCGACACGCAGCTCTTATGGATCGGCGGGCTCACCTGTGAGAGGATCCTCAACAGTCAACAAGGGGCCAAAACCCTGGACTGGGCTAACCTATAAGCGCGAACTCCAAGCGCGGAGCACGTCACTGGACCAATCGGTGTCGTAACCCTGTTTAGATGCTGCTGGCGCAGTTGGGCGAAAGCGATCAGGGATCTTCATTTGAATAGATCAGAATGGGATTTCTAAGGCTATCTAAAATGATGGAATGTTTTGCTCCGATCATTCTTTTCCCATCTTGTTTTAAAAACCTGCGTTTCACGCGAGGTCGTGCGACCGCATGTTCTAACAAATTTCGATACATAGGAATAGCTCATGTGAATGAAGCGGTTCTGAAGTCCACCTTTCTCTCTTATCCAGCTTTGCACCCACTGTGGGTATTTGCGCAGCATGTGTCTCGTGCCTAACTCATTTGATGCACGGTTTGATCCGTAAGCTTGGTGAAAAGAGAAACTTGCGTTAGGATGGACGCAAATTTGGTCAGATGGCATTGCCAGATAGAGGGTGCAAGCTGATTGGCACCTACCTTGTATCTGCACGACTTTATCTTGTGCGGCGGCAAGGGCGACATTGTGCATATAGCGGTAGACACTTCCACCTGGATCAGAGTTCAAAGTGATAACTGCTGGAGCAAGAGCACTGATACTTCTCGCCTGAACTGGTGACATATTCAGCGTAGCTAAGGCGCATGCCAAGAATAACGATTTCGACATCAGGTACGCCGGAGAAGGCTTTGCTTGTTCGGCAGAGTTTGCGTTCTTCATTGATGTCCTCCGGGCGTATTGGCCATTGTGCATAGCGGCGCACTTTCCGTCTCTATTTCTCCGTTTCATTACGCCATTTAACTGTGTTTCTTTTGCGGAATCTTTTGGGTCAAAAGTTGGAAATTTGTATCGGATTTGTTGCACTAATGTGCTGAGGGGGAGTCATCTGGTGAATCCAGCGTGATAGCTGGGCTGCGTGAGTAGGCCGATACCTCCGAGCTACAAGACCAGGAACTGGTCGGCCTACAATGAAGCGCTCAAGCGCCGTGGCTCGCTGACGATCTGGTTCGATCCGACAATGATCTGGGATGCCGCGCCGACAGGCAGGCGCGGCCGCCAGCAGACCCAGAGCGATACCGCGATCCAGACGTGCCTGACGATGAAGGGTGAAGGGCGTCCCGGAAACGCGCCGGTGGCGCGTTTCAGCCCTGAACGGGCGAAGCCCCGGGCAGGTTCGGCATGGCATTGCGCCTGACCATGGGCTTCGTCGCGAGCCAGCTGCAATTGGTTGGCCTCGACTGGGCGGTGCCGGAGCTCAGCACTCTCTCCCGTCGCCAGAAGACCTTTCCCCTACCGGGGTTCCAAGGGACCGCTGGACCTCTTGGTAGATAGCACGGGTATCAAGGTCGAGGGAGACGGCGAATGGCATGCGCGCAAGCATGATGGGTCGAAACGACGGGTCTGGCGCAAGATACACCTCGGGATGGACGAGCAAACATTGGAGGTTCGGGCCGTCGAGGTCACTGGTAGCCATATCGGAGACTCGCTGATGCTTCCCGAACTGCTTGATCAAATCCTGGCCGATCAGGAGGTCGGAAGCGTCACGGCAGATGGTGCCTACGACACGCGCAACTGCCATGATGCCATCGCCGACTGCGGGGCGCATGCCGTCGTTCCACCGCGCGGGAACGCCAAACCCTGGAAGACCAGCACCAAGGGTGCCGTGGCGCGCAACGAGGCCCTGCAGGCCTCGAAATACCTCGGGCGCGCTCTGGCGACGATGAAGCGGATACCACCGCCGAAGTCGCGTCGAGATCAAGATGCATTTTATGAACCGAAGGTCCGCGAAGCGAAACTGATGGGGCAAGCATACGGCGCCCTCGTTGTAATGCGGACGCCTTTGTTGAGGTCTGCGGGGAGGCAGAAGCCTTGCCAAATGACGGTTGTGGCCGGTGGCGAGTCGGATGCGCGGTGGAGATCGCACATGCCGGAAAAACCAATTCCGAAAAGCGGCGGACCCACATAGGTCAGCAAAGCTGCCTCACCACAAAAGCGCCCAATTTGAAACGGAAGGACGCTCTCTGAGGCATCCAAAAGGAAACAAAACGAAAGAATACAGCGGATCGTTTGATAGAACGCGATAAATACGCCTCCTTTGTGCCATAGTTATAACATTTTCTTGCCAAAATCCATAAATGGTGCTTATTTCCAAAAGCTTGAATGCGTAATGTCGTATGAGGAGAGCATCATGCTCGTCACCAAGCTTGCCAAACTGACTTTCAGCACTTCGATTTTAGCAATATCTTCAGCGTTTGGCCTGTACGTCATGCCAGTGAACGCTCAGGATGACTCTGCCACGATAAGCTGTGAGGAATTTCTGTCCGTTGACAGCGACTTGACTTTGCAACGCATGCTCGAGCAACTGATCGAGCAAAATCCCAACGACCCTTGCATTCCTATGATCATTGCCCGGCTCGATACGGGGCCGGTTGCTCAAGCGACTGGTGACACCAGTGCCGACGGTGGTGCTGGCGGTGGTACCGCCGGCAATGCTGGGAACAACGGCGCGAACGGCGGGAACAACGGCGGCAACAACGGCGGCAACGGCGGGAATAACGGCGGGAACGGCGGCAACAACGGCGGGAACGGCGGCAACGGCGGCAACGGCGGGAACAACGGCCACAACAACGGCGGGAACGCTGGGAACAACGCCGTCAACGGCGGGAGCAACGGCGGGAACGTCGGGAACGGCAAGAACAACGGCGCCAACGTCGGCAACAACGGCGGCAACGGCGACAACAACGGCGGCAACGGCGGCAACGGCGGCAACGCCGGGAACAACGTCGGCAACAACGGCGGGAACGCT
>NZ_JBSXOE010000041.1:0-44070 GCF_056859295.1 Roseovarius sp. B-10
CAGGCCGATCCAGCCGATCCTCGGCAGGCGCTCGCCAAGCCATGCGACGCCAAGCATCGCCGCAAGCAGGGGCTGCGTGTTGGCGATGACGGTGGCGAGGCCGGGAGACACGAATTCCGCCGCATGAAACATGCCCAGAAATCCCAGACTGGTCGCACCAAGGCCGACGACACCCAGTGTCACCCATGTGCGCCAGCCGCGCGGAAATGGTCTGCGCAAGATCATGGCCAAACCCACCAAAGCTGCTCCGGCCAGAACTGCCCGCATCGTCGCAAAGGTCATATGCGGCGCGTATTGTAGCCCTGCCGTGATCAGCGGAAAGCACGCCGCCCACAGGAGCATGGCCAGAACGATCTTGGTTATGACAGTCGGCGACATCGAATTTCCTTTTTGGATCAGAAGTGGCAGGAATTTCAGAAATTTTCCGATGTGCCAACTCAGGGGCGAAACAGGAAGACGCTGCGACCGCCGGAACCTTACGCATCCTGGCCCTGGTTCCAAAAGACCGTGCTCCCTGCATCCCCGACAGAAAAACCACAAACACTCAGGTCAACCCAAGTACCCGGAAAGTGTAACGTTTCCGATGTTTCGGCGTCTTGCTCTTCAGAGGTGTATCATGAATCACGACCCGAAAGATCGGTTGTCCATAGCAGATCAGCGCGACACAGCCGCCAAGGATGCCGACATCGCTGTCCGTCGCTCGCTGGTGGAAGGTCGTCAGCATATCCTGAATTTCCTGCGTCGGCGGCTGGGTGATGCAGAAGCCGCTGAGGATGTCCTGCAAACGTTCATGCTGCGGGCCATGGACCGCTTCGAGCAACTTCGCGATGTGCGCGCCGTTCGCGGCTGGCTCGGTCAGATCCTGGCGTCGTCATTCGCGGATTACGGTCGCAACGTAGCGCGCCAGCGTCAGAGGGAGATGGTGATGGCCCCAACCGACTTGGACAGCGTCCAAGACGGGTTCGACGAAGAACTCGACGAGGCGATATGCAATTGTCTATACAAGCTGTTGCCGACGCTCAGACCGGAATATGCCGAAGTAATCTGGCGCGTCGATCTTCAGGAGCAGCCGCGCGAGGCTGTCGCCAAAGACCTCGGCATCACCTTGAACAACCTCACGGTCCGACTTCATCGGGGTCGGCAGGCGCTCAAGACAAGATTGGAACAGATGTGCCTGACCTGCCCGGTTCATGGCTTTCTCGATTGCGATTGCGACGCAGCGGAAAAGGCCCGCGCGCGGTTTCAGGCGCTTAAGGACGACGCGGGAGCCAAAACGACGGACTGAGCCCCGATGCGCTGGCCATCTCTCACGGGCGCGCCCGCAATTCACGGATCGGGGTCCGTCAGCGAGGACACGCCGATCAGTCTTGCAAGGGTTTTTACCAGCCCACGCCCATCATTCGTCGCTATCCGCCGCTCCGGCAGGCCGTCGCTCTGTAATGATTATTATCGTCCTTCGTCTGTTTCACCTGACAGCGGCAGTTGATGCCGCCTTTGGAAGACAAGCGAGATGGAGCAAGCGAGCATGTCCAATAGCGAAACCTCTACCGACGAAGGCTTCGAACAAGAAGGGAGCCGAATTGGACGCGGACGTCTCGCGCCGGCACGGGCGGGCATGTGGTTGCTCGCGAAATCGCTTGGCAGCCTCGTTCGCACCGGACGCCTCACCGTTTTCGATCCCCTTGGCGAGGCCTGGCGTTTCGGCCCCGGCGGCGACCCTTGCGTGTCCATCCGCTTGACCGACAGGGGGCTGCCTGCGCAACTGCTTGCGAACCCCAGCTTGGCGCTTGGCGAGGCTTACATGGACGGCACGCTGCGCATCGAGGCAGGCAGTTTGCGCGACCTGCTGTCGATCTGCATGACGGAGATGGATGCCGTCGACGCATTGCCCGGCAGACGGTTGAACCGCTGCCTGGATGCGTTTCGGAACCGGAGGCTGCATCACAATCCGATCAGCCGGTCCCACGCGAACGTGGCACATCACTATGACATCTCGACCGAACTCTATGACCTTTCTCTCGATGCGGACCGGCAATATTCCTGTGCTTATTTTCCGACCGGGACGGAGACCCTGGATGAGGCCCAGACGCTCAAGAAACGGCATATAACGGCAAAATTGCTGCTGCGGCCCGGGCTCGAGGTCCTCGATATCGGCTCGGGCTGGGGCGGACTGGCGATGGAACTTGCACGGCAACACGGCGCCCGCGTCACCGGCCTCAGCCTCTCGACCGAACAGATCGCCGCCGCCCGCGACCGTGCCGCGCAATCGGGCCTGTCCGGTCGGGTCTCGTTTGAGCAGCGCGATTACTGCGAAGAGAGGGGCCAGTACGACCGCGTTGTGTCGGTTGGCATGTTCGAACATGTAGGCCGCAGCGGGTTCGACGCATTTTTTCGGCACGCTCCAGTGGCTTCTGAAACCCGATGGCGTGGGCCTGTTGCACGCGATCAGCACGAAGGCGCCCAAAGGCGGCAGTGATCCGTGGATCCGGAAATACATCTTCCCCGGTGGCTATCTGCCAACTCTGTCCGAATCCATCGCTGCTGCGGAACGGTCGGGGATTTGGGTCACGGATGTCGAGATCCTGCGGTTGCACTACGCCGAAACACTGCGCCACTGGTCCGAACGCTTCGCCGTCGAGCGCGAGACGGCGCGAAGGCTCTACGACGAACGGTTCTGCCGCATGTGGGAGTTCTACCTGGCTGCCTGCGAAATGGCGTTCCGGAATGGCCGCTTGATGGTCTTCCAGATCCAGCTTGCCAAGCGCCGTGACACCGTTCCGCTGACCCGGGGCTATATCGCCGAAACCGAGGCAAGTCTGATAGCCGAGAATACATCCTCCGATACAATCGCTGGGAGAGCATCATGACAGACGAACAGCAGATCAGAGTGGCCGTGAACGGATACGGCGTGATCGGCAAACGGGTGGCGGACGCGGTTGCCCTACAAGAGGACATGGAACTGGCCGGCGTGGCGGATGTCACCGCCGATTGGCGCGCCCGGATGGCGACCTCGAAGGGCTTCGCGCTTTACGCGGCCGATCCGGATGGCGCCCCGGCCATGCGCGCGGCCGGTTTCGAAGTGACCCGAGGGCTCGACGACCTGCTCGGCTCTGCCGATATCGTTGTGGACTGCACACCGAAAAAAGTCGCCGCGCGCAATGTCGAGACCTATCGCGAAAAGGGTATCCGGTTCATCGTCCATGGCGGCGAGAAGCACGAGGTGACAGGCCATTCCTTCGTCGCCGAAGCGAACTATACAAGCGCGATTGGCCGCGACAGCACCCGGGTGGTGTCCTGCAACACGACCTCGATCGTCCGCACCCTCACAACGCTGAAAGTTGCAGGGCTCCTTGGCTCAGCGCGCGGAACGCTCCTGCGCCGCGCCACCGACCCGTGGGAAAGCCATCTGGGCGGCATCATGAACACGCTTGTCCCCGAACCCGAGATTCCCAGTCATCAGGGCCCGGATGCACAAAGCGTCGATCCCGATCTCGACGTGATCACGATGGCCGTGAAGGTGCCGCAGACGCTTGCCCATCTGCACTATTGGTCGGTAAGGATGCCGCGCATGGCCTCCAGGGACGAGGTGCTGGAAGCGTTCCGCGCCTCCTCCCGCATCGCGTTGATCAAGATGTCGGACGGGCTGGGCGCGCTCAACGCGGTCAAGGAAATGATGGCCGATTTCGGACGCCCGAACGACAGCCTCTACGAGGTGGCCCTGTGGGAAGACATGCTGAAGGTCGAGGGCGACGAGCTGTTCTATGCCTACATGGTCGACAACCAGGCCATCGTGATCCCCGAAACCATCGACGCGATCCGCGCCCTGACCGGAGCCGAGCACGACGGTTCGGCGTCGATTGCGCGCACGAACGCAGCAATTGGGGTCGGGGCATTCACGACGACCTGACGGCTCCCGGCGGTGGGTGCCAACCCCATATGGGCAAAGAACCGATCAGCCCGCCGCCATGCCGCCATCGACGGGATATTGCGCTCCGGTGATGAAGGCGGACTCGTCGGTGGCGAGGAACAGGACCAGATTGGCGATATCGAGGCTTTCGCCGTATCGACCCAGCGGGATCGTTTCGGCAAGCTGTTGCTTCACCTCGTCGCCGTGGCCGGGATTGAACCCGTCCTCCAGCGACCGCATCATCCGCGTGTTGACCGGCGAGGGATGCACGGAGTTGACGCGCACGTTGTGGCCTGCGGCCTCTATCGCGGCGGCGCGGGTCAAACCGACAACGGCATGTTTCGAGGTGATATAGGGCGCGACATTCAGGCTGCCCTTGAGGCCCGCAATCGACGACATGTTGATGACGCTGCCGGATTTCTGCCCCATCATCACCGGCAGGACATGCTGCAACCCAAGGAACGCGCCGCGCACATTGACCGCCATTACCCGGTCGAAATCCTCGATCTCCTGGTCGACCAGCGGCGCGACCTTGCCCTCGATCCCGGCATTGTTGAAGAACACGTCGATGCGGCCGAACGTCTCGACGGTCTGCGCGACGTATCTTTTGCAATCCTCGACCGAGGAGACGTCGGCTGCGATTGTCAGCAGGTCGTCCGGACTGCCCAGATCCCGCGCAGCATCCGACAGGTCGTCATCGTCGAGGTCCACAAGCGCGAGCCTAGCCCCTTCGCTCAGGAAGAGACGCGCGGTTTCCAGACCGATACCCGCCGCGCCCCCGGTGATCAGGGCGATTTCATCTTTCAGACGTTTCATGGATCGTCCTCCTTGGTTTCAGTTGTTTGCGATCATCGTCCCTGCGCGGCCCTCAAGCATGGCAAGCGCATCCTCCAGCCGACCCACGCAGGCGAAACGGTCGCGCCCCGAGACGAAGCTCGCGGCGGCTGCCACCTTCGGTGCCATCGACCCGTCCGGCAGGTCCAGGCGCACTGCGTCCTCCGGCGACACCTGCTTAATAGCCGATTGCGTTTCGGTCCCGAAATCGCGGAACACGGCCTCGACGTCCGTCAGCAACAGCAGGGCGTCGGCGTTCAGCTTGTGGGCCAGAAGTGCTGTCGCGTGATCCTTGTCGATCACCGCCTGGACCCCGATCAGCGAACCGTCGGCACGCCGGACGACCGGAATGCCGCCGCCGCCTGCGCAGATCAGGGTCACGTCCTGCTCAAGCAGGAGCTGGAGCACCCGCAAGTCCGGAATGTCCATCGGCATGGGCGAGGGAACGACCCGCCGCCAGTGCGACCCATCCGCGGCGATGCTCCACCCCCGCGCCTCAGCCAGCCGTTCAGCCTCCGCCTTGTCATAAACCGGGCCGATGAATTTGCTGGGGCTGGCGAAGGCCGGGTCCTTGGGGTCAACCTCGACCTGGGTCAGCAGTGTCGCGACCGGGCGGTCATGGCCCAGGGCGTTCTCAAGCTCCTGCTCGATCATGTAGCCGATCATGCCATCGGTTTCAGCGCCAAGAACATCCAGCGGGAACAACTCGTCGGGTTTGTAGGCGGCACCCTGCAAGGCGAGCAGGCCGATTTGTGGTCCATTGCCGTGGGTGACAACCAGTCGGTGGCCGACCTCGATGATCCGCACCAGCGCGGCGGCCGCGGTGGCGACGTTCGCGCGCTGGTTCTCTGCCGTCAAAGGTTCGCCGCGCTGCAACAGCGCATTTCCCCCAAGGGCTGCAACGACCAGCATGGGCTAGTTGCCCAGCGTCGCGACGAGCACCGCCTTGATGGTGTGCAGTCGGTTCTCGGCCTGGTCAAAGACGATGGAGGCCGGGCTTTCGAATATGTCCTCGGTCACCTCCATCGCCGTGATATCGAAATGCTCGGCAATCTCCGCCCCGGTCCCAGTGTCAGCATTGTGAAACGCCGGAAGGCAATGCATGAACTTCGTGCGTGGACTGCCGGTCTTTGCCATCACGTCGGCATTGACTTGATAGGGCAGAAGCAAACGGATGCGCTCTTCCCACTTGTCCTTGGATTCGCCCATCGACAACCACACGTCGGAGTAGATGAAATCCACCCCTTTGACGGCTGCGTCGATATCCGCGGTGATCATCATTCGCGCGCCTGTTTCGTCCGCGATCGCCTGAGCCTCGTCACGGATCGCCTTCTCGGGCCAGAGGTTTTCAGGCGCACACAAGCGCACATCCATGCCCATCTTGGCCCCGCCGATCAGCAGGCTGTCACCCATGTTGTTGCCCGCATCGCCCATGAAGCAATAGGCGATCTCGCACAGCGGCTTGTCGGAATGTTCCTGCATGGTCAGGAAATCGGCAAGGATCTGGGTCGGGTGAAACTCGTCCGTCAGCCCGTTATAGACCGGCACGCCCGCGTATTGCGCCAGCGTTTCGACAATGGGATGACCGAAACCGCGATATTCGATCGCGTCATAGACCCGGCCCAGCACGCGGGCGGTGTCCTTCACGGTTTCCTTCTTGCCCAGATGCGACCCCGAGGGGCCAAGATAGGTGACATGCGCGCCCTGATCGTGCGCCGCCACCTCAAAACCGACGCGGGTGCGGGTGCTGTCCTTCTCGAAGATGAGCGCAATTTCCTTGCCGGCCAAGCGCGGCACTTCGGTGCCTGCGTATTTCGCCGTCTTCAGATCGGCCGAGAGTTTCAGCAAGAAGCCGATTTCTTGTGGCGTGAAGTCGCGCAATGCCAGGAAATGGCGGTTTCTCAGGTTGTAGGACATGGGATTTCCTTGTCGTCGGGTGGTTCAGATTGCGTCGCGGATCGTCGGGCAGCTCATGCAGTGGCTGCCGCCCCTGCCCCGGCCCAGTTCGGCACCGGGGATGGCCAGCACCTCGATCCCGGCCTCCTTGAGGGCGGCGTTGGTGTCGTCGTTGCGGTCGTAGCCGATGACGACGCCGGGGCGCAGCGCCAGCACGTTGTTGCCGTCATTCCACTGTTCGCGCGATTGCTCGGCGGCATCGGAACCGCCGGTGGGCACTAGATGTAGTTTCTTGTGGCCGAGGATCTCGGCCGTGATCTCGAACAGGTGGCGGGCATCGCGGCGGATATCGAGCGCCGCTTTGCCCGCGCCGGGGCGCAAATCGTAGCAGGTGATGGCATCCGCTACTTCCTTGAACGTGGTCACGACATCGCCGCCGCAATGGGTGAAAACGGTGTCCAGATGCATCGCCTCGCGCGACCGCGGCATCTGGCAGGCGATCAGACGGTGCACGTCGCCACCCTCGAACAGCGCTTCGGCCAGTTGGCCCACCGCCTGTGGGGTCGATCGTTCGCCCATGCCGACCATGACGACGCCGTGCCCGATCGGCATGATGTCGCCGCCTTCCAGCGTGGCCGTCCCGAACTCGCGCGTCGGATCGCCGAACCAGACCCGCGCCTGACCCGCGAATGTCGGGTGGAACCGGTAGACGGCGGCCATCAGCAGGGTTTCGGGCCGCCGCGCCGCGAAATGCATCGGGTTCAGGCTGACGCCGCCATAGACCCAGGCCGAATTGTCGCGGGTAAAGATGAAATTCGGCAGCGGCGGCAGCACGAAACCATGCAGGCCAAGGTAGCTGCCGAACATGCCGGAAGGCGTGAAGGGCAGATCGTCCACCCTGATACCGCCGACAAGAAATCTCGCAAGATCGGCACCGGAGAGAGACTCCATCCAGGCACGTAGCTCGTCCCGCATCCCCACGCCGACGTCATTGCGGGTGATGCGGTGGTCGAGAACCCAGGCGCGTGCGTCCGACAGGTCGAGCGTTTCGCCCAGCAGCGCCATGGCGTCCAGAACCTCGACCCGTTCGGCGCGCATGATATCGGCAAAGATGGCGTGATCCTTGATCGCCTGTTTGACCCAGAACACGTCGTCGAACAGCAGATCCTCGCGGTTGTCCGGCGTCAGGCGGCGATGCGCCAGGCCGGGTCGCGATACGATCACCTGACGCAGCTTGCCGGTTTCGGAATGAACGCCCAGTTTCGGTTCAGACATCTTGGATGCCTCCTTTTGTTTCGATCAGAGAACGGCGGCCAGGCTGATCCCGGCCGAGATGAAGACGACGAGGATCAGCAACAAGGGCCAGACGAAGACGACCCAGCGGTCGAACGACACGCGCCCTATGGCCAGACCGCCGATCACAACCGCAGAGGTGGGCGTGATCAGGTTCACCAGCCCGCTGGCCGATTGATAGGCCGTAACCACAAGGTCGCGACCGACGCCTGCGAAATCCCCCAGGGGCGCGAGGATCGGCATTGACAGGACGGCAAGGCCGGACGAGGACGGCACCAGAAAGCTCATCCCGATCTCGATCCAGAGCATGAGGTTGATGAACGCAATCTCCGGCAGTCCGCCGAGGGTATCGGCCGCACTGTTCAGGATCGTATCGGCGATCAGGCCCTGTTCCATGATCACGACGATGCCACGCGCCAGACCGATCACCAGCGCGACCCCCAGCAGATCCTTGGCACCATCCACAAAGGACGACGTCAGCTTCTTTTCGCCCATCCGCGCGACCAGCCCGACGACGATGGCCATGCCGAAGAACAGTGCGCCCATCCGGGCCATCCACCATCCCTGGCTCGAAACGCCCCAGATCATCACGGCGAAGGTCACAAAAAACAGAATCAGAACCAGCTTCTGAGTGCCGCTCAGCTTCGGCTCGTCAAATTCCGCATCCGTCTCGTTCAGGAAAAACTGCCGGTCGCTGTCGCGTTGTGCGGCAACGACGGACCGGGTTGGGTCTGCCTTGACCCTCGATGCGTAGCGCATCACATACGCGATGCAGATCGCGAGGCCGCCCAACAGGATGACTAGCCGCAGCGCCATACCATCTGTGAAGGGGATGCCCGCTGCGTTCGAAGCGATCACCGTGGCGAAGGGGTTGATCGTCGATCCCAGGGTTCCGATCCCGGCACCGATCAGGATGATCGCCACGCCGGTCACGGAATCGTAGCCGGCCGCGATCACCACCGGGATCAGAAGCGCATAGAAGGCCAGCGTCTCTTCGGCCATGCCGTAGGTGGTGCCGCCCAAGGCAAAGAGCGACATCAGGATCGGGATCATCCAAATTTCCCGTCCCTTCAGGCGAACCATCGCTGTTTGAATACCCGTATTGATCGCATTCGTGGCATTCACCACGCCCAAGAAGCCGCCCAGAAGCAGGACGAAGAGCGCCACGTCGATGGCATTGGCGGCATAGCTGTCCGGATCGTAGAACCCTGCGACCGGCGCCAGCATCACATCGACGAAACCCTGCGGGTTCGGTTCGACCGTCTGATAGGTTCCCGGCACGGCGATCTCGCGGCCGACCTCCTCGCTCATTGCGCGATCGTATTGGCCCGCCGGTATGATCCAGGTCAGGGCCGCGACTATGATGATCAGCACGAACAGGATGGAATAGGCAGTGGGAAACCGGGCCGCCCTGCCCTGCCCGTTCGGCGTCTTGGTCGATGATGTGTCGGACATCTGTGTTACTCCCTCTTTCAATGAGATTTCTGTGGATGTCTCTCTTCCTTGTGATCGTGAACGACCATTATGTTGACAGACGCTGTCAGGCATCAAACCTTACAGTTTTTTCTGGACGGCTCTGATTGGGAAACAAGCGACGGGCGCATTCCTCATCTCCGCTTACTCGAGGAGCCCGTATGCCTTGCCGGCCGTTTACGAAGTCTGCTGCTCCGCATGGTTCTAGGAACTTGCTGCTGTTCCGACGGACCTAGATGTGTGAGGTCTCCGCTGTGGTCGTGCGCTCACTGAAGTCACCGCGATTAAGCTGAGTTTGCGCTCGTCGGTATTCTGATGGGTTGGCCAGCGGAGCAGGAGAGGGCTTCCGTCATGAACCGAATGCTTTTCAACGTCGAGTGTGTGCCTTAGGTTTAGGCTTTGGGCCGTCCCAAAAATTCTGATCGGAGTGAATTCCATGTGCTTATCCGCCCAGGTCAGCTTTGCCGCCAGTGTTTTCCTTGTTGGCGGTGGCACCGCGATTTCAATCGAGGCATGGCGGCGTAACAAACGCTATCTGCCGCTTGCCTTGATGCCGCTTTTCGCCGGCCTTCAGCAATTCATGGAGGGGTTTGTCTGGGTCGGCATGAATGGAAATGATCCGCTGACGGTCTTGTGGGGGGCAATGGGGTTTATCTTTTTCACTTGGTTTATGTGGCCGATTTGGGTGCCGTTCTCGGTCTACGTGCTCGAGCCGCGTGAGAGTTCCCGCAAGAGGCTGTTCCTCATCTTGGCTGTGATCGGGCTGGGATTCGGGTTGTTGCTCTATATCCCGCACGGGCTCAACAGCAGCATGGTCGTGGTTGAGATCAACAATCAATCGCTGGCCTATGAAAAATCCATGTGGCTTGATTTCATGATGCCGCGCTGGTTGACCAACACGATCTATGTCGCCCTCATCATTCTTCCGCCTACGCTGTCGCGCTACAAACACGTGCGCCATTTCGCCCTGACGCTTGCGGCGGTCGTAGTGATTGACATTGCTTTCCTGCAATTTGCCTACATATCATTCTTCTGTCTGTTGGCGGGACTCGCAACGCTGCATCTGGTTTACATCATCCTTACCAACAAATGCGCCCGGGAATGCCCTGAACTGTTCGCCTGATCCCGTCGCATACTTACATCGGTGCAGTTTGACAGACGTGTGGGATCACTTCGTCGCGAGGTAGAGCAGTAGCAATCATCGGGATCGTCCAGGCAGCAGGCGCCACAGTAGTGTTGGATCGCCTCGCGCAGAGCAGCGCGCGCCCGGTGCAGCCGTACGCCAAGGGCGTTGCGGTTCAACCCCATATCGGCGGCCACGATTCCCCGGTCCTCTTCACAGAAATCAATGCGCCGGATCAACATGGCGTCAACGGAACGAAGCTCGGTGAGCAGCCTGCTAGGGCATGTGCACGGCCGCGCCATCTGTGTCGGCGCATCGGCGACCCATTCTTCGGGTTCGCGCGTCACGGCGCCGGCCAGTCGAGTTCGCCGGATCCTCTTGCGGTAGTGGTCGTTCAGCGCGGACCGCAGGACTGCATATAGCCAAGCATCCATCCGCTCAACGTTGCGCAACTGATCCTTCCGCGCCAGCACCCGTAAGCAGAACTCTTGCAACACATCCTCGGCATCGGCCCGGTTGCCCAGCCGTTTCGCGAGGAAGCCAAGAAAAGCTCGTCGGCCCTCGATCAGTGCGGTCTCGGTCAATGTTTCATAGTTCTGTGCTTCTACGTTGTTGCTCATTCGAATTCCTCCTAATCGAGTTCCCTCCGGATCACGCGACGGTATTTTGCCTCTGGTTGCCTGGGCTTCCGGAGCGTCTGAACGAGTACAAAACCAAAGCCAGTCCGGCCAGAATCATCGGCGCGGACAGCAGCTGACCCATCGTTAGCCCCCAGTCACCGAAATGAAGTGCATGTCCGATCGGATTTTCGGCGGTCGCGAACTGCATGTCCGGCTGCCGGAACAGCTCCACGAAGCTCCGGCCGAGGCCGTAGCCAGTCAGGAACACGCCTGTCAGGGCGCCCGGCATCCTCAGCCAGCCGCGGCGCCAGGCGAGGTGGAGCAGGAGCGTCCCCAGCAGAAGCCCTTCCAGAAGCGCCTCGTACAGCTGCGAGGGATGGCGGGCGCAGAGCCCAGTGATGCCTTCACAGGCCTGCGCCGCCTCGCCCGGAAAGATCACCGCCCATGGAACATCAGTTGGCCGCCCCCAAAGCTCGTTGTTGGTGAAATTCGCCAGCCGCCCCAGAAACAGCCCCGGTGGAGTTGCCAGCGCAAGCAAGTCGGCGGTGCTGAGCAGGGATGTGTTCTGCCGAAGAGAGAACACCAGCGTTGCAACAGCGACACCCGAAAAACCGCCGTGGAACGACATGCCGCCCTGCCATACCTTGAGGATTTCCAGAGGGTTGGCCAGGTAGTAGTCGGGCTGATAAAATAGCACGAAGCCCAAGCGTCCGCCAACGATCACGCCCAGGATGATCCATGTCAGAAGGTTCTCAATCTGCTGGCGATCAAGTGGCGGCCCGGCCTGGGGCCAGAGTGCCGGGCGACGGACAGCCCCTAAGCAGATGCGCCATCCGATGAGGATGCCGACGATATAGGCAAGCGCATACCAACGCAGCGCGAATGTGAAACTCCCGATCTCGATCGAGAACAGGTCGGTTCCGATATCCGGAAATGGTATCGCTTCGGTCAACATGGGCGGGGTCCCCGTTTCTTGCGTTGGAACTGAAAGTTGAAATGTCCATGGTGCTCGTTGAATGGCGGCGGCGTCTGCCGATGAACTGCGTCGCGATCAGTCATGGCGCAATCCACGTCTCTGCCAATCTCTGACGCCGATGACCACAAGCGGGGTCAAGGTTAGTGCGCCCAGTCCGATTGCAGCCCAAACAGCACGGGAGGTGTCTCCGCTGACGACTTTGTTGCCGAAATGCGCGAGCACAAAACTAGCGGGAATGATCCCGGCCAGGGTGGCCAGTCCGAAACGCCAGAAATGCAGTCGGCTTAGCCCTGCGGCATAGCTAACGATGTCAAATGATACGAATGGCAACAGGCGACTAATAAATACCGTGAACGTCAGCGCGTCTTGAGAGCCGAGCCAGCCGGTATCCACCTTGTCGCCGAACCACCGCCGTAGCGCGTCTCGACCCAAGAACCGGGCGAGCCCGAAGGCTGCAAGAGCGCCGAGTTCGGCGCCGAGGACGATGTAGACCGTTCCGAGTGTGTGGCCGTATGCCGCGCCCGCGGCCAACGCAATGGGCGCGCTTGGGATTGGCGTGGCTATGATCGCGGCCGTCATCAGCCCAATGATGACAACTGGTCCCCAGATGCCAGCAGCCGCGACCCATCCAGATATTCTGTCGCCATTTAGGCGGGTGAGGGCCTCTGACAGGGGGCCAAAGACAAGGGCGAGCAGGACAGCCGCGAAGCCGACTGCAACGGTCGCCTTGACGGCAGGTGTGATGGCCAGGTCGCGGTTCATCTGCGCGTCATGTCAGGTGAGGGACGAACAGGTACGCCGCTGTCAGAAGCTCGAACACGACACAGAACGGGAAATACAATCGCGGTACCCACGCGCCGTGGAGGCCATTGTGGTGCAAGAAGGCCTACATCGCATGCGCCGCGAGCCCTGCTGGCAAGGCGAGCGGATGCCAGAACAACCCTAAAAACGGGCAGCAAAACCAGAAACACCCCGGCCGCAAAGCCGAATGGGCCAACTATCTCGTTGGCTTGTCGATCTTGAATGTGCTCGCCCGACATTTGCGAATTGCCTCGATCCTGGTTGCTCGGGTTCCTCTTGAAAACTAAATATGCCGATTCCACTAACTGGAAGGTCAAGAGTATCTCGAGGAAAATCAGACTGCGTCCAGAGCCGCCCGAAGAAAGTCGCGGACTTGGCCTGCGACCGCATCCAGGTCAGCGTTTTCTACCGCTTGCATCGACGCCACTGGGTCAATGGCACTGATTTCGGTGTCTGCGTCTAATTGGCGCAGGATGACGTTACAGGGCAGCATCGCGCCGATGCGCGGCTCGATCTCGATGGCCTTGCGGGCCATGCCCGGATTGCAGGCGCCTAGGATGCGAAAGGGCGGCATCTCCGCGCCCAGCTTCTTTTTCATCGTCGCTTTCAGGTCAATCTCGGTCAGTACACTGAAGCCTTTTTCAGCCAGTGCGTCACGAACAAGCAATTCGGCGGCGTCTATGGCGACATCTTTCAAAACGCGATCATAGGTATAAGCCATTTCGATCTTCCCCCTTTTGGATTCGTGGTGGTCATTGTCTGGACGTGCCAAATCCAAATGCGGTCTGGCGTTGGCGTCCGGATGTTTCGCGGGTCAGTCGTTTTGGAAATCGGCGCCAGCCAGAGCCGGCGCCGGACCGCTCAATTGTCGTTCATCATGGTTCTGTCGCCCATGCCCTGGCCATTGCCGGGCTGAACCGGAGGCTGTGCCATGTTCGACCGCATCATCTGGATCCGTTCCATCATCTCGGCGGGTGCCGTCATCTCTTCCGCCGTCACCGAACCATCTCCGTCCGCATCGAGGTGCTGGAAGCGATCCACCATCATCTCGCGGATCATCGCGCTGTGAAGGGTTTCGAACTCGGCAATCGAGAGGGAGCCGTCGCCGTCGTTGTCGTATTCGGCGAGCTTGGCCTGCAGCCGCGAACGCATCTCTTCGGGCGTGACCGTGCCATCGCCGTCTGCGTCGAACATCTGCATCATGCCCCCGCCCATCGGACCCATGCCACCCATCGGACCCATGGCGCCCCTGATGCTGCCGCCCATCATGTTACCGTGCATGCGCTGCATCATGTCCATCATTCCATCCATGCCCCCCATCATTCCCATCATGCCGGGGCCACTGCCCTGCATCATGCCGGGTCCGGGCTTGGCGCCGGGTTGCCCGCCGTGTCCGTGATTGGAATCCGCGAAAGCGGCACCGCCAAGGACGGTCGCAGTCAGGGTCATTGCAGCGAAGAAAGTATTGCGTTTCATTCAGGTCACCTCGTGTCAGTGTTGCGATAGGCAACATATGGCAGGTGATTGTCGCGACGGAATGCCGGGCACATCGGTGTTTTGTATCGGCGGGTCACAACCGCGGTGCCTGTTACATTTCGTGACAAATCTCTTCGGGAAAGCACCCCGCATTCGTCTAAAGGAAGGGTTATGAGCGAACCGCCGCACATTCTTGTTGTCGATGACCACCGCGAAATCCGCGATGCCGTGACCCGTTATCTCGAGAAGAACGGGATGCGTGCGACCTCGGCGCGCGATGCGGTCGAAATGGATGCGAAGCTCGCGAACGGCCAATTCGACCTGATCGTTCTCGACGTCATGATGCCGGGAGAAGACGGTCTGTCCGTGTGCCGGCGGCTGTCCGCTACCGGAACCGTTCCGATTCTGATGTTGACTGCGCTCGGAGAGGAAACTGATCGGATCGTTGGCCTCGAAATTGGTGCGGATGACTATCTGGCGAAACCCTTCAACCCGCGCGAACTGGTCGCACGGATCAAAGCCATTCTGCGCCGTTCGACGAAAGCCGAGCCCTACGCAGGTAAACTTTCGGGCAGACGCATCGCGTTTGCCCATTGGATCCTGGACACGGACAGTCGGGTACTGTCGAACGAGGACGGTGCGCAAATCGATCTGACCAGCGCGGAATTCAAGCTTCTGACCGTCCTGCTGGAGCGTCCTCGTTTTGTCCTGAGCCGCGATCAGCTGCTCGATCTGACGGCAGGTCGGGCAGCGTCAGTCTTTGACCGAACCATAGACAACCAGATAAGCCGGCTGCGCCGAAAGATCGAGCTTGATGCTTCGCGCCCCCGCATCGTCACGACCGTGCGCGGCGGCGGTTATTGCCTGGCTGCCGATGTCCGCGAGTTGAGCTGATGCCGCGCGCCATCGACAGTCTTCGGGGACAGCTGGTCCTGCTGATCATCGCGGCGCTTGCGGTAGCCCAGACGATCAGCCTGTGGCTGTTCGTGGACGAGCGCGGTCTCGCCGTGCGCGCGGCTCTGGGCTTCGAGGCGGCAGGTCGGGCCGCGAACGTCGCGCTGTTGTTAGAAGAGGCGCCGCAGTCCTTGCAGCAGGCGATCCTGAGAGCGGCAAATTCCCCTTTGGTGCGTTTCGATCTTTCGGACATTCCCGCCGTAGACCATGAGAGCCATACCGACGGCGGCGCAGTGGAGGCGCGCGTTCGCGGATTACTGGGTGGTGCGAAAGACCGAGAAATCCGCGTGGAATTGCATGAGGTCGAGCACGGCATTCCGCCGATGCCACATCTCGCGCCGGAGATGGCCGAAATGCATCTCGCTATGATGCGGGGCGAGCTGTCCGCGATCGAAATGCAGCTGTCGATCGCCGTCGCGAACGGACAGTGGCTGAATGTCGGAACACGGTTCGAACGGCCGCCATTGCAATGGCCTTGGGCGTCATTCGTCGGTTTCGGCATCACGGCGGCAATCATACTGGTCACGGCTTTCTGGTTTCTGCTGACCCGCCTGACGGGTCCGCTTCTGCGCGTTTCGCGCGCAGCCGACAGGCTCGGGCGAGGCGAAACCGTGGATCCGTTGCCGCTGATCGGCCCCAGCGAGGTGCGCGGCCTCACGCGGGCATTCAATCGGATGCAGGCGAGGCTGACACGTTTCGTCGCAGACCGAACGCGGCTTCTTGCGGCATTGGGTCATGACCTACGCTCTCCGCTGACCGCCATGCGGGTACGGGCCGAGATGGTCGAGGAGGACGAAACACGCGAAAGCTTGGTCGCCTCGGTCGAGGAAATGCAGGAGATGGTCGATGCCACGCTCGCCTTCGCGCGGGGCATGGCCAGCGCCGAAGCCTACGAGACGGTGGAACTGAGCGCCTACCTGAAGCAGCTGCGGACCGACATGATAGACGGCTTCACCCTGGATGCAATCGACAGCTTGTGGGTACGGCTGCGCCCGCAATCGGTACGTCGCGCCCTGCGCAATATCATCGATAACGCGCAGCGCTACGGCGGAGGGGCCGAGGTCACCATCCGGCATGACGCCGAACATGTCCAGATACACGTTGCCGACAACGGTCCCGGGATCCCTGAAGCTGAACTCGAGCAGGTGTTCGAGCCGTTTTTCCGGCTCGAAAAATCCCGCTCGCGCGAAACCGGCGGTACCGGCCTTGGCCTGTCGATCGCACGAACAATTATCAGAGCCCACGGCGGCGAAGTAACTTTGTCGAACCGCATCGAAGGCGGTCTGCTTGTGACCGTCACGCTGCCGCTCGAAACAGAAACAGAACAGGAAGAAAGGAACATGTCATGAAAATAGGTATCTCCGTTGCCACCCCGTCAGCCCTGGTCTTGTCCGCCGGGTCCGCGTTTGCTGCTCCGTCGGATGGTTGGGGCGAGGGTTTCGGTCACATGATGTGGGGAGGTGGGTTCGGCATGGCTGGCGGTTTGATGATGCTGGTATTTTGGGGGGCGATCATCGCATTGATCGTCTTTGCCGTCCGCGGCTTTGCCGCCGGATCGGGTTTAGCCAGCAAATCGGACGCGGCCGAGATTCTGCGCGAACGCTATGCCAAAGGGGAAATCGACGACGAGGAGTACGAGCGTCGCAAGGCGAAGCTCGGGTTGTGACGTCGAGGCTGGTGTTCCGATCCCCACCGAATTGTGAGCATCAACTATTGACCTTCCCGGTTGGGAAGGCTGCACCCGCTCAAGGTGACTGCCTCTCAAGGTGACTGCCTAATGACTAGGAAACCCCGATGATACCCGAAATCGGACAATTTGCCCTCGCCCTCGCGCTCGGCACCGCATTGGTTCAGAGCGTGCTCCCCATGCTCGGTGCTGCCCGCGGGAATGCTCTGTGGATGCGTAGCGCGCGGAGTTCATCGATCACGCAACTAGTTTTCATAGGCATCGCCTTCGCGGCGTTGATGCACGCCTTCGTGGTCAGTGATTTCACTGTGGCGAACGTTGTCGAGAACTCGCATTCGCTCAAACCGATGCTCTACAAGATCGCGGGCACCTGGGGCAGCCATGAGGGTTCCCTTCTGCTCTGGGTGCTGATCCTGGCGGCCTTCGGCGCAGGTGTCGCGCTCTTCGGGTCCAACATACCGGATGCACTGAAAGCCCGAACTTTGTCAGTTCAGGCCTGGATCAGCACCGGCTTCCTGTCGTTTCTGTTGCTGACATCCAACCCGTTCGAGCGGGTGTTTCCGCCGCCTTTCGACGGTAACGATCTCAACCCGCTCTTGCAGGATGTCGGCCTCGCGATGCATCCGCCGCTGCTCTATTTTGGATATGTCGGCTTTTCGATCGTGTTCTCCTTTGCCGTGGCCGCGCTGATCGAGGGGCGGATCGACGCCGCATGGGCGCGGTGGGTCCGGCCATGGACACTGGCGGCGTGGATGAGCCTGACGGCCGGGATCGCGCTCGGGTCGTGGTGGGCTTACTATGAACTGGGCTGGGGCGGCTGGTGGTTCTGGGATCCCGTCGAGAACGTAAGTTTCATGCCCTGGCTTCTCGGCACGGCGCTTCTGCATTCGGCGATCGTCATCGAGAAGCGCGATGCCTTCAAGAGCTGGACGATACTTTTGGCGATCCTCACCTTTTCGCTCTCCCTTCTGGGCACCTTCATCGTGCGGTCGGGTCTTCTGACATCCGTTCATGCCTTCGCCGTCGACCCGGAACGGGGCCTCTACATCCTCGGGCTGCTCGGGGTCTCGATTGGAGGCTCGCTCACGCTATATGCTTGGCGCGCACCGGCGATGGATGGCGGAGGCCTGTTTACGCCCGTTAGCCGCGAGGCCGGATTGCTCATCAATAATCTGCTTCTGGCAACGGCAACCGGAACCGTGTTGTTCGGAACGCTCTATCCGCTGTTCATGGAGGCACTCTCTGGCGACAAGGTCTCGGTCGGATCGCCGTTTTTCAACGCGACCTTCATCCCGATGATGCTTCCGTTGGTTGTGATGATGGGCATCGGGCCGTTCCTGTCGTGGAAGCGCGCCGATCTGAAGGGCGTGTTTCAACGCCTTCGTTTCGTCGCGGTGCTCGCAGGACTGGCCGGACTTGCAACTTGGTACGTCGCGCGAGGCGGACCCGTCCTCGCTTACCTATCAGTCGCGATCGCCGTGTGGCTGCTCATTGCCTCGTTGCGCGAATGGTTCGTTCGGATCAGGCTTCTCGACGTGCCTCTGCTCGAAGCGATGCGACGTGCGAGAAATCTGCCCCGAGCCGCCCATGGGATGACGCTGGCTCACGCGGGACTGGCGATTGCGATGCTGGGCTTTATCGGCTCCAGCGCCTGGAAATCGGAGGAGATCGTATTCGTGCAACCGGGCTCCGTCATCAAGATCGCGGGTTTTGATGCGCGCTTCGATGGTGTCGAACGCGTGCGCGGACCCAACTACATTGCCGATCGGGGGGCGCTGACGATCAGCCGGGAGGGTGAATTCGTAACAACGCTTTACCCCGAACGGCGCTCGTACCCTGTTGCGCAAAGCACGACAACCGAGTCGGCAATAAGGTCCACGCTTGCGGGCGATCTCTATGCGTCCTTGGCCGAACCGTCTTCCGAGACAGCCGCCGACCAAGGCGCATGGACGCTTCGCATCCTCTACGAGCCACTCGTGAATCTCATCTGGATCGGCGCTGCGATGCTGTTTCTCGGGGGCGGCCTGTCCCTCTCCGACAGGCGCCTGCGCGTCGGTGCCCCGCGTCGGGCGTCGCGGAGCGAACCCGTTGCAACACCGGCGGAGTAAGACGACATGAAACGCGCAGTCGCGGCCCTTCCCATTCTGATCGCCCTCGTATTCGGGGCATTCTTCCTTTGGGGGCTGAATCCAGATCGCGATCCGAACGCGATCCCGTCGGTCCTGATTACGCAGTCGGCACCGGACTTCGACTTGCCGGCCATCGAGGGGGTCGACGTTCCGGGCCTGTCGCGTCGGGATCTGACAGGAAGCGCTGAACCGGTGTTGGTCAACGTCTTTGCCTCCTGGTGTGTGCCGTGTCGCGCCGAGCACGCCGTTCTGACCCGCATGGTCGAACGCGACGGTGTCCGGCTCTTTGGCATCAACTACAAGGACAAGCCGGAAGACGCGCGCGCCTGGCTGGAAAACCTCGGAAACCCCTACGAGCGGATCGGCTCGGACCTGAACGGTCGTGCCGGCATCGAATGGGGTATATCGGGTGTGCCCGAGACTTTCATCGTCGCGGGCGATGGAACGGTTCTCTACCGCTATGTCGGCCCGGTTGTGGGGGCCGAGGCCGAGGAGAAATTCGCCACGGCATTGGCACAGGCCAGGACGTGGAAGGGAGGCAATCCATGAAGTGGATAAGTCTGGCAGCGGCGATTATGTTGGCCGCCCTGCCCTTCACCGCCCACGCCGTCGAACCCGACGAGATCCTGGACGACCCTGGATTGGAGGCGCGGGCGCGTGAAATATCAAAGGATTTGCGCTGCGTCGTCTGTCAGAACCAGGACATCGACAGCTCGAACGCCGGGGTTGCGCGCGATCTGCGGCTGCTCGTCCGCGAGCGGCTTGTGGCGGGCGATACCGATGCCGAGGTCATCGAGTTCGTTCGGGCGCGTTATGGCGACTTCGTCCTCTTGAAGCCGCCGTTCAAACCGGGAACCTACGCGCTCTGGCTGGCTCCGGCGGTTCTTTTCCTGTTTGGTGCGGGCACTGCAATCGTCGTTTTGCGAAACAATCGGAAGCGGTTAGTCGCGGCAAAGCTGAGTGACGAAGACGAAAGGATGGTCGCGGAAATTCTGGCCACCGAAAAGGGGGACAAATCCTGATGCTTTGGGTCTTTTTTGCGGTCCTCTCTGTGTCTGCTGTCTCCATGCTGCTCTATCCATTGCTGAGGTCCGACGCCGTCAGGACCGACCGGCAGGCGGGTGCGGTTGCTGTCCTTGCCGACCAGTTGCAGGAGGTCGACAGGGATGCCGAACGCGGTTTGATTTCGAATGACGAGGCCGAGGCCGCCAAGATCGAGATCAAGCGGCGGCTGCTGAAGCTCGGTCGCGGGCACTCTGCACGGCAGCGCACCGACGCAGGAGGGCATGCTGCGTTGTGGGTATCAGCCCTTGTTGTTCCTCTGGTGGCGGGGCTTCTCTATACACAGCTCGGTTCGCCCGAAGTTCCTGCCGTGCCCTTCGCCGATCGGCAAGATGAACGGGCGGAACAGGCGCAAATTGCCGAATTGACCGGACGATTGCTGGAACGCCTTGAAAGCGATCCCGAAGGTGGCCCGACGGAAGGCTGGATGCTGCTCGGGCAGACCTACATGCGCATGGGCAGATATGCCGCCGCCGCCTCGGCCATGGAAACCGTGATCGAACGTGACGACGCATCGTCGGCGATGCTGTCGCAATATGCCGAAGCGCTTATCTCGGCCGAGGATGGTATTGTGACCCTGCAGGCGCGCAATGCCATCAGACGTGCGCGGGAAATGGACCCGTCAAACCCCGCAGCCGCCTACTACGAGGCTATCGCGCTCGATCAGGCCGGAGACAGTGAGGAGGCGCACGACTTGCTGGTTTCTCGCTTGGAACAGGCCGCCGGTCCGGCGCCCTGGATGGAAGTATTCATCGCGCAGGCCAACCGGATCGGTGAGGCGATCGGACGCGAGCCGGTGAACTTTGACGCATTCACCCCCTTGGCTGGAGGCACATCCGGACCGACCCAGGATGATGTCGCGGCAGCATCCGAGATGCGCGAAGCCGACAGGGCCGAATTCATCCGGTCGATGGTGGGTCGGCTGGCTGATCGTCTGGCCGAAGACCCGGATGATCTGGACGGGTGGCTGCGCCTTGGAAATGCGTATCGCGTGCTGGGCGAGATGGACAAGGCCCGCGAGGCATTCCTGTCGGCAGAGAAGCTCGCTTCGAACCTGGCCAGCGATGACCCGCGAAGGGTTGCGATCCGGGACGTGTTGTCGGAATATTCGGACTAGGAGGAGGAAAGAAATGTGAAAAGACGACAGTTTGTTCGCGGTTCACTCACGGTCGTGGCACTGGGGTCCGGAACAACCGTCGCGGCGCATCTGCTCGACACGTCTCAGACATGGCCGCTTCCAATTTGCTCTGCGGCTGTTTCGCGGCGGTTGGTCCCGACTCCTTCTCCGCCAACTCTTTGAGCACTGCCTCCGTTAACGCAATTCCGGCAAGACGATGCCATCCGGGGCTGCGAGTCCACAACTCTCTTTATGTGGGATTGAGGCGAATCATATACGGTTGACTCCCGTACCCGAAAGATCGGGAGGAAGAATCTGGTCGGATATGACCGCAAGATACTCGGATATCCGGGCGCGTTGTTCTGCCGGATAGAGGTATTCGGGAGGCAAGCCCCCATGCTGTGCAAAAAGCATGATGTCGCGCGCGATCGGCGCTGCGGCGGTCGATCCACCACCTCCGTGCTCGACGACGACGGTCACCGCATATCGAGGTGCATCAAAGGGTGCGAATGCCACGAAAAGTGCGTGGTCGCGTCTGTTCCAGGGCAGATCATCCTGAGAACGGACTCCGGCAGCCCGCTCTGCCGCAGTAATCGAAAAGACCTGGCTCGATCCCGTCTTTCCGGCCATCGCCTTGGCAGTATCGGCTATGCGCGATCGATACGCCGTCCCACGTTGGTGGTTCGAGACCTCGAACATGCCCCGCCGGACGATGGCCAGTGCCTCGTCCGACAGACCGAGCGGGGCCCGAACAGGTTTGTCGCGGCTCGGACTACCGAACGGCAGCACCAGCCGGGGAAGCACGGCCCTACCCGATGCCAGCCGCGCCACCATTGTCGCAAGCTGGATTGGTGAGGCGAGCGTGAAGCCTTGGCCAATCGAGGCGTTGATCGTGTCGCCAATCAACCAGTCCTGGCCATACCGCTCCTGCTTCCACGCGCGCGAAGGGTTGTTGCCATGCGCCATTCCGGAAAGCGGCAAATCATACTTCTGACCAAGGCCGAGCCGGTCATTCATGGCAAAGATGCCGTCGATGCCGATCCGCTGCGCGACCTCATAGAAATAGACGTCGCAGGACTCGCGAAGTCCACGCACCATATCCACGCGACCGTGGCCGCCGCGCTTCCAGCAATGGAACCTGCGGCCAGAGATTTCGACATATCCGTTGCAGGTGACGGTCTCATTTGGGTCCATGGCACCACTTTCGAGCGCGGCAAGCGCATTCGACATCTTGACGGTGGAGCCCGGCGGATAGGCGCCTTGAACGGTCTTGTTAGACAGCGGGCGGAATTGGCTGTCACGAAGGGCACCATAGTTACGGCTCGAGATTCCGCGGACAAACAGGTTCGGATCAAAGGATGGCGCCGACGTGCAACCGAGCAGATCACCGTTTGTCACATCCATGACTATCGCGGCGGCACTCTGCCCCTCCAGCCGCACCCGCATGAAGTTTTGCAGATGATGGTCAAGCGTGATCTGCAGGTCCGGCCCAGGGGTAGAGGGATCAAGAGCCAATTCCCGCATCGTGCGACCGGATGCGTTGACTTCGACGCGCCGGACGCCTGGAAGACCGCGCAGTGCGCGCTCATGACTGCGTTCGATGCCAGTCTTGCCGACTTCAAAATCCGGCAGACGAAGGAGTGCTTCATCTCCGTCCTGGCCATTCTTCAAATCGCTCTCGCTGACCGGACCCACATAACCAACCTGGTGGGCAAAATCTGGACCAAACGGATAGACTCGTGATAGGATTGCTTCCGGATGGATTCCCGGCAGAACCGGTGAGTTCACCGCGACAATTGACAATTCCTTCCAACTCACCCGATCTTTCACTGTGACGGGTACAAAGCCCGATGCACGACTGATCGTATCTCGAAGTTTCAAGACGGTTTCGTCATCAAGACCAAGAAGGCGTCGCAGTTTCGCAAGCACATCCTCAACATCGTTTACTTCCTCCGGCACCAGCGTGATGCGGTAGGCTTTCTGGTTATCAGCTACGATTTTGCCGGACCGGTCGTAGATGCGCCCCCGGTCAGGACGGACGAGCTTCAGATTGATCCTGTTTTTCTCCGCCAACAGGTAGTATTGCGCGGCGTCGCGGACACTAAATTGCCACATCCGCAGGCCCAGAGCGCCGACGACCGTCGTCATGGCGCCACCCGTCAGGAGCGCCCGTCGCGTCGTCTTGGACAGCTTGGCGAGGTCACGCTCAGCTCGGCGCACGAACATAACCCTCCCTGGTGGATGGGGTTTCTCGCGTTCGTCCGGCGGTTCGTAGGAAAGCAGCCGCTCGAAGAATGATCACGAATAGCACAAGACCCAAGAACCATGGCCTGAGCGGGTTTGGCTCCGGGATCGCGCGATGGAAGCTCAGGAAATGCATGAAGAGGAAGTAAAAGACATGTGCAACCGTCAGCCACCAAAGCGGAAGGACGCCCATTTGAAGGAATTTCCAGGCCGATACGCCAAGTCGACGCATTGCGTGGTCGCTTGACGTTGCTGCGAGCAGGATCGCAAGGGCGAAGGCGGCAAGCCCAACGGCGTTACCAAGCCCGAACCCGTGCTGGAACATCACATAGATCAGAAGGTCGGGATGCCATTCAAATCCGAAGAGCCGCATGAGGTCCAATTCGACCCAGACCACCAGAATGATAGCGGCATGGACGATGACCAACAAGCAGGCCTGGATGCCAAGCTCACGGCGGAACGGGAGCAGCCGGGTGACCGACCGCAGGAACCGGGTCAGCGGCCCCAGGCTTATGGCCAGAGCGATGAGGATAAGTGAGGCATCCCCGAAAGCCCGATTCCAGCGGTGCATCGGGCTCCATTCCGCGTGAACGGCAGCGAAGCCAAACACCAGCCCGGCCACCAGAATCGCCACGATCACGTGACGAGCCAACGCCCGCTTGGCCGTGAAACCGATAGCCGTCCAAAGGTCCTGAAGAACGGCCACACTCATTCACGCGCCTCCTGCTCCATGCTTCGCGAGTTTAGAGGGAGACCATTCGCGACACCAGTAAGTCGATACGCACGCAAGGCACTGATGGCGGCAAATGCCATGATGACCATGCCTGCTGTCGCAAGATATGGCCGAAGCGGATCGAACCAGGCGAGCAGGGCAGGGCCGCCGAAAGCCAGCATCAGAACCTTGTTGCAGATCGGGCAGGCAATCCCGAGAAAGCTCGCCATCCCTCCGGTCCCCGATGTGCGCAGACGGCATTGTGGGACCCAGAGCGCGGCTGTCACACCTGCGAGCAACGCCGTCAGAACAGTCGCCCCGAACTCCCAGGGTCCGATTGGTATCATCCGGACGAAAAGGGGGTTTGCCCACACTGCTGTGACAGTGCCAAGACTGATAAACATCAACAGTCCGACAGCTAAGCCACGAAAGACTCTGCGCAAATCCTCTGCTTGCTTCGCACGTGTTGAAGTGGTCTCATAGTGCATCGAATTCGACCTCCGCAAATTCCTCACCGAAACCGACGCTAACCACCCAGCGTCCGGCCATTGGTAATTTGACTTTCGCCCGCCATCTGCCGGCTTCGACCGTTTCCAGAGGTGAATCGAAACCGTCCCTATGCAGGTAGACCATCGCAAAGTTGACTTCTGGACGCATGCCGGCCAACTCAAGCGCGTTAGCGTCAGGCAAGAACGTGATCTCCAGACGGACGTCACGGTTGCCTGTCGCATAGACTTGGACATCAAGGCGGCCGTCCGAGAGGGTTTCCGAGATCGCCGCAGTTGGCATTTCCAGGTTGCCGGATGACGCCACCGGCGTCGGTGTCCTCAGTGCTCCCCAGACGAATAGTCCAGTTATCGCAATGACGCCAAAGGCGATAAGGATCGTGACTAGTTTAGTTTTCATTGGACATTTCCATCTGTGAATGATCCATGCCCGCGGCCATGGGGGTTCCGTCTGTCAGCGGCGCAGGTGCTGGCACAGTGCCATTGCCCTCCGGATCGAGCAGGTAAGTGGCGATGGCCTCGCGGTCGGCATCGGTAAAGTAGGAAGTCCCTTCGGCGACCACCTCGGCCATGCTGCCGCCAAAGGCATCTCCATTCGGAAGCAGCCCGGATTCGAGCGCATAGGCCAGATTGGGGACCGTCCAGCTCCTTGCCAGCAGATCGTTGACCAGGATGGATGGGGCCTTGCTGCCACCAGGCAAGCTGGCGTTTCCGGCAAAGCGTTCGCTGTCTTTCAATCCCCCCGCCAGATTCCGTCCGGTATGGCAGGCCGCGCAATGGGCCGCGCCTTCCACCAGCATGCGGCCGCGATTCCAGGGAGAAGATGTGCCCATGAGCGCATCGGTTTCCGGGGCCTCAAAGTATGCGGCCCGCCACAGCTTCAGGCCCGAGCTGAAGCTGAAGGGAAAACGCATATCATGGGGCGCTGCCGCTTCGGCGACCGGCGGAACGGAACGGAACGCCTCCCACAGGTCGGCGATTTCCTGATCGTTGAATCCGGCATAGAACGAGTATGTGAACACCGGATAGTAGGGATCACCTTCCGGGGAGACACCTTGGCGGATGGCTTTCGCAAAGTCCTGAATTGTCCAATGCCCGATCCCTCCGTCTGGATGCGGTGTGATGTTGGGGGGAACGAAGGTGCCGAAAGGCGTGTTAAGCGGCGCGCCCCCGGCCAGGGCCTGTCCCTCGGCGGCAGTATTGGTGTGGCAAGATACGCAACCACTCGCGCGGGCGAGGTAGGCTCCGCGCGCGGCATCGCCCGTCGGAAATGCGGCGGGTTCCGCATTGCCTATAGGCCATAGCGAAAGCGCCCCTGCCCCAAGGCTTGCGGACAGGGCGGGGAAGACCAGGCTAAGCCGGATCAGACCGCGCATCGTCAGCTCCGGCCCGCACGAAATTGCGCATGACAGGATGAGCAGGTGCCGCTGATCCGATTGAAGAGGTCGTCCGCCGCAAGCGTTGTGAGGTCGAGGGCGGGTTCAGTGGGGTCGGCAACAGCACGGGATGCCGCGATCTCCCTCGGTTTCTCTGCAAATCCCATCAATTCGGCGATTGTGAACACCTTTTCCGCTGGTGGCGCAGGTTGCGCCGCCATTGCGGAGTAGTCCATTGCGGCCATGTTCTCCGCAGGTTGTAGGCCGTTCGATGCAGCCGCTGACAACGCGTCGGCATAGATTTCAAGGTCTTTGGCCAGAGATGCGAAATCCTGCCAACTTTCCCAAATCTCCGACCTGGCGTAGGTAACACCTTCAAGGCTGTCCTCCGGGAAGAACGATAACATCTTGTCGCCCGCGTGGCTGGAGATTATGCGCGCGCCTTCCGAGACTGTGAAGGCGTCGTACGGCACAGTCCCTTGCATCATCGGGGCGAGTTCCGCGACGATGTCGCGTATCGCTGTCATCCCGTTCATGCGGTCCAGGACGACCCCGGTCGCACCCGTGTGCGCCATTGCCGACGCCGCCATTGCAGAAGCGGTAACCGTAATTGTGACTGTTGCTCGAATTGCCATTTTGTTGCCTGCCTATTGTTTTTGTATTGTGCCCAACGCCCCAAACGACTCTGAAGGCCGATTGCGGGCTGCTCACCTGCTCGGAACGCACATCAGGGAAAGCTGAAACGACGCACAGGCATGGCCAGTAAGGCAATGCTTGGCAGCATTGGGCGACGCCCCCCGGTCCGACAATTCAGGTCAGGCGTCGGGGGGGCGGCAAATCGATGGGAGGGCCATCAAATCGTAGCTGAGAACGTGTAAGGTCTGGAACCTGGTAGAGCCCAAGCTCAGAGACGACAGGTGTCAGCGGACCCGACGGGATCACAAAGGCCGAGCAAATGAGGGCCGGATGACAGGATGGAACCGCGTCCGGAGCCTCAGTGGGGCTGATGATGGAGGTTTCAGAGTGGTGATCCGCGACCGATCCCACATCGGCGAACTGACCAGCAAGCAAGCCAAGAAGGAGAGCAAGTGTTAGCAACAGCGCAGACAGACACCGCTGCACCACACGCGGAGGTGTGGCGTCTTTTCGGAATGCGACGGTGCCAGTAGGCGCAATCATGTCAGATGGTCGATCCGTTTTTCATCGACTTCCATGTGGCCCATGCACACTGGCTCGTTCGTCAACGATACTGACGCCGGATCCGAAATGGTGGCCCCAGGACCGAGCGAGTCGAAGCGATCCCGCCAGTCGTAAACTCTGAAGGAGGAAATATTGTTGCGGATGAAGACGTTCTCGTCTTGCGAAGCAACGGCCGGCCGACCTATCTGGAAAAGCGCAGCCAGCGCACGGGCAACGACTAACCCTCGACTGAATCGCATGCTCTGCTCCATTTTTTCTAACTGATGCATCCTTCCACCGCTGGAAGGTCAAGCCGCTGTGTTGGCTGATTTCTATTCGGCCATCCTCATCGAAAGTTCCTTCCTGGACCGGGCCAGAGGGTGGAGGACCTATTCCAGGGAGCTCTGATCCAATACTATTTCGCGATTATCCGGCCCCGATCCAGCCTTAGTCAATACCTCGAGCACAGCTGCCGTCGATAACAGTTCCGGCAAGACGACCCCATCCGGGGCTCCGGGACCATAAACTACGTTGAACGGGATCCCGTAGCGCCCGAAGCTCTCCAGATAGCGCGAGATGGTCTCGTCAGGACGCGTCCAATCCGCCTGCATGGCAACGATCCCGGGTTCACGCAATCGCGAAGCGACAGGCTCCCGGTCAAGAACCAGCGCCTTGTTTGCCTTGCAGGTCAGACACCAGTCAGCCGTCACGTCCACAAAGACGACCTGTCCGGTCGAGACATGGCGGGCGATCTCGGACCGGTCGAATTTGGCCCAATCGGTTGCTGCCGTTGTCACCGACGTGCCTGTCTCCGGCAGATATCCGGCCAGGGCCAGCGCTACCACGGCCAAGACCGCAGCACCTGGAATTCTCGCGATGATCGGTATCCGGCGAAGCGACAGCAGCGCCACGGCACCGATGCTGGTCACTCCGACCCAGAGGGCGGCCTTTTGGCCTGCCACGCCGCTCAGAACCCAGAAGAGCCAAGCCGCTGTGGCCGCGAGCGCCAGTCCCAGAATGATCTTGATCACTATCATCCAGCGACCCGGCCTGGGCAGGCGCCGCACAAGTTGCGGAACCGCGGCGACGACGAGGTATGGAAGGGATAAGCCGACCCCCAGTGCAGTGAAGATCACCGCGATGTCGACGGCACGCCCGGCAAGCGCAAAGGCAATCGCCGTGCCGAGGAAGGGTGCCGAACATGGCGTGGCCAGAATGGCAGCGAAGGCGCCGGTCGCGAAGTCGCCGCCATAACCCGCACCCCCGCCTGCGCGCGAGAGACGGGTCTGCCATGAGGATGGCAGCGCGATCTCGAAAAGGCCAAAGAGGTTGGCCGAAAAGATAACGAGCACGACCAGCATCACCGCCAGGAAGACCGGGTTCTGGAACTGCATGCCCCATCCGACCGTCAGCCCGAAACCCCGCGCGGCAATCGTCGCACCGGCGAGAACCCACATGAATGCCAGGACGCCGAGGGCGGAGACCGCAAATCCGGTGCGGATGCGTGCCGGGGACAGGCCGCCGGACTTGACGGCGGACGAAAGCTTGATGGACAGCACCGGCAACACACACGGCATCACGTTCAGGATCAGCCCACCGAGAAAGGCGAGGGCGGCGATCCACGCCAGTTCGCCCAGACCTGGCACTACCGCGGCGACGCTGAAAGGCGGTGCGGGCGCATCCTCGGACAACACGGGGTTCAGCGTGGCTGCGCGGGTGCCATCGGTGACCGTTACCTGCAATTCGGGCGGGTCAGATGCAGCGGTCAGGATCGGCAGCCGCGCCCAGAGCAACTGCCCCCCTTTCCCCAACCTAATGTCAGGCTTGCCGAACGCGGTCCCTTCGCCCAGTTCGGGGAAGACATCGGGAGCTTCGAATGGCTCATCGCTTCTTGCGGTCAGGGTCAGGACCGTCTCTTCGTCATCCAGATGGGCGGAGGTGATCCTGATTCCGCTTTCCGTGCCATCATCCGGTACGCGCGCAGAATAGGCCGAAATCAGCCCTGCCGCCTCGTTGTCGATCCCGCTGGCCCTCGGCAGGTCCAGCGAGAGATTGAACTCTTGCGGAACGCAAACCGTCGAGCAGGTCAGCAGGCTCACGCGCGCGCGCAGCGCGACGGGCATACCGGGGTCCGAAAGCACAATCCGGATCGGAAAGACGACCTCGTCATGATAGCCGAAATTCTCGATCCCGAAGGCAGTGAACCGCTCGGGTGCCGGCCAAAGAAACTCGGCCTCCTCGATGTTCTTGGAACCCGCCCAGACGATCGACGGTGGCAGACCGACCTCACCCGGCGAGCGCCAGTAGGTCTTCCAACCCTCGCCGAGTTGCAGATGGAGACCAGCTGAGATCGACGTCGCGTCCGGATTGATGCCGTTTTCCGCTGTGATCAGGCGGGCATCGACCGCAGGATTCCTGAAACTCTCCGATCCGGCAGCCACGACTGACGTTGCGGCAACGAGGCTTGCGAAGATTGCAGAAACCAGGTAGATGAAAACCCAGTCAAGATGGACCAAAATCCTTTCTCTCAAATCTGCTGACATACCGATACCCAGCCTTCCTCTCGTTCCCTCGCGACCACGTCCTGGATCGTTCGCTCGCTGATTTCTCCTTGGATCACGATCCGACCGATCACCATCGCCGGCGTGCCGATGAACGTAAAGATACGCGCAACTGCCGCGCTGTTCTCCAATTCGAGAAGAATACGTTCACCGTTCATGTCGGCAGTCAATTGTGAATGATCGATGCCAATATCATCCGCGAGTGCCTGGAGGTATTCGGGTGTCGCCTGAAATGGCGATTTCATAAGACGTTCGTTGAAAGCGGGATACGACCCCTGGTTTCTTGCCGCCAGAGCTGCCTTCGCGGCAAGTGTCGACGTCTCTCCCAATAGCGGCAACTCGTGCCAGGCAACGCGGATCCCGCTGGCCGGACGCGCTTCCATGTCGGCGAGCCGCTTGGTCTGCACCCGGCAATACAGGCAATAAGAGTCTGAAAAGGACGCTACCGGGACGTCTTCCCCAGCACCGAGTGCATCGCCGTACAGTGAGGCGCAGATGATATTCCTCACCCTGCTCTCGGCATTCGCTTGATTGTTTTCTGTTGGATCCTCCAAGCCGAAGAATGGATCGAAACCCACCGAGCTTTTTCCGGCTGTCAACCGACGGAATTCAACCGGATCGTCAATCTCTTCAAAGACGAGATATTCGCGCCCTAAACCGGGAACAATTCGAAAGCCGGCATACAAAATGGCCAGCCCGGAAACGACCAGAAATGTCCTTCGTCTCTGAGATGTCATTTCTTTGGGTCAGCCTTCATTCCGTATTGCATCATTTTCTAGTCTGGCTTTGCACGAACCATGAAGCCGACGCGGCCGCCTCCACAGTCGAGAACCGCCAGTCCGTTCGCTCTGGTTTCGGTTACCACACAACCCTGCGGGATCAGCGCTTCGCTTCCACTGGTTGATAGGCGTGTCGTGTCATTCGCGAAGCACTCCTTCGGTGTCGTAGAACAACCGCCCAGCACAGCAAGGAGAAGGACGGGAGTGCCTCGGAACAGCAACGCGCGGCGTCTATTCGGCCGCAATTCTTGTGCCCGCTCGGTCTTCGGGCGCCTCGTGCTTGTTGTCATCAACACGCGACTTTCCATGACAGGATTTTCCCATGTAGCGATGCATGACCAAATGGACCCCGACACAGAGGAGGAGCGGCGCGAATGTGATGAGGCTGCTGGACACGCCGGAAACCCGCCCCGCCGCGAGAAAGGCAATGATCGGCAGGATCATTACCGCGCAGCAGGCCCACATCCCGTATTTCATAAGCTTTTCCGATCCCGGTTGGGCAGCCTTCTTGTCTTCCATGATATCTCCGCTCGCTTCTCTGGTAATATGTATGGCGTGGCTACCGGCTTCCAGCACGGGAAGGTCAACATTACAAACCGATACAAAAATCACCGTTATGTCAGAGAGAACCTGCTTGACCCTCCAGCACTGGAAGGTGGTCTACGCTCGTCAACAGGCAAGAAACTAGGAGCACTCAGGCAATGTCCGAGCAGGCATCAATTTCGATTGATCGTCGGCGTTTTCTCGTGGCCGTCACCGGCGTCACTATCGCCTTGGCCGCGCCGTCGATTCTTCGGGCACAGGACGCTGCCCCGACGCGTCGCAACATATCGTCGTTTCGAACGCACGAGTGGCGGGACCACTTTGATAACCTGGGCAAGGGCGTCATCATTTCGGACACGACCACGAGGGTGCTTCAGCACTGGACCGCCGACGGCGAGATGCGCATCTACCCGACATCGGTTCCGCTAACGGATGAATTGACGAAGCGGGGCTATACCGAGGTTGTCGAGAAACGAAAGGACCCCAGCTGGGCGCCGACGCCGTCGATGCGCGAGCGAAACCCCGAATGGCCAGCGCGTATTGCGGGCGGAGACCCCACCAATCCGCTGGGCACCCGCGCGCTCTACCTGACTTGGCAGTACTACCGGATCCACGGCACCCAGGATACGCGAAAGATTGGGCGCAGGTCGTCGAACGGTTGTATCGGCCTCTACAACGAACATATCGAGGAGGTCTTCGACAGAACGCCGGTGGGAACGCAGGTGAAGTTGATTTGAGTCGAGTAGATGCTCGCGAGGGACTGTAAAGAATGAACAAGACGCTTTTGGCCATTGTCGCCTTTCTATTGGTCGGTGGCTTTGCCGTTTATTGGAACGCGACCCAATCCGCTCAAGAGTCCGCCGGTCACTCGATGGTGCCGCCGGATACAAGCGGTGTTGCGCAAGGTGCGCCCATCGTAGAGGTCTCGCTGCCCGCGGAGCTGTCGCCCGAAGCGCAAATCGGCAAGCGCGCCTTCGAGGCGAAATGCGCGGATTGCCACGGTGCCAACGCGGCGGGTCAGAATGGTGTTGCACCGCCGCTCGTACACAAGATCTATGAACCTTCGCATCATTCCGACATGGCCTTCGTGCTCGCCGCGAAGAACGGGGTCAGGACCCATCATTGGGAATTCGGGAACATGCCACCGGTAGAGGGCCTTACCGATGCCGATGTGAAAATGATCGCACGCTATGTGCGCGAATTGCAGCGGGAAAACGGGATCAACTGATGCGCGCGGCACTGACAGAACGGCCCTGGCGGGATTTTTCCGGCGCGGTTTTGCTTGTGATTTATGTCACGTTCTCCGCCATGGCGACTGCCGGGACCGAGGCTGTACCTGGTGTTCATCAGGACCACGCCACGGCCGATTACCTCGATGGTTCCGCTCTTGCCACGACGTCCGGACACGATCTGCCGGAGAGCCATTGCCACTCGGGGCTTGATTGTTTCTTGATCGCCATACTGGCGCCCGATCCGATGTTCCGGATGTCCCAGCTTGTCCAGCGGGCCCGAAAAGTCTGGCCTGAGGAAAGGCCTGGCTCCATCACGTTTTCGCCTCGAACGCCGCCTCCGCGACCGTCCGCAGAGGCCTGAAAGCAGGCAAATGGAACGTGAAACTATGGAGTAGAAAGATGCAGTACAAAACCACCCTTAGCACCGCACTGGCCGCTTGCGCGCTTGCGGTATCCTCGTCGTTCGCCCTAGCGAGTCCCGGTCACGGCGAAAAGCCCGATATCGGCCAGGTCGGTGACGTTTCGAAAATCGACCAGGTGATCGAAGTCGGTATGACCGAGATGGCGTTCGACCCCGAAGAGATCGAGATCGAGAAAGGTACAACCGTCAAATTCATCGTGACGAATGATGGGCGCGCCGTGCATGAGTTCAATCTCGGCACCGAATCCATGTGGGACAACCACAGGGGCGAGATGCGCGAGATGATGAAGAAGGGCCTGATGACCATGCGCAAATTGCGCCACGACAAGATGATGGAGGCCGGGATGATGCATGACGATGCCAACAGCGTCCTGCTGGAGCCGGGTGAAACCGCCGAGATCATCTGGACCTTCAGCGGTGAAGAAGAGGTCGGCTTCGCCTGCAACGTCCCGGGACATCGCGAGGCGGGGATGGTCGGTACATTCAAATTCGGTGACGACGGAGTCAGCGGCTGACCGCAGCGGCGGAACGGTCTATTGGCCGTTCCGCCCAGTTGCGGAGGAAAGAAGGGCAAGGTGGCACGAACACGGTCGTGACGTGCAGGCCGGCTACGAGATTGCCAAAAACGTTTCGAGTTACCACGTATTCAAGTATCGTTGGGTCCACGGAAATCTTCTCGGAGGTACGAAGCACATGACTTGCGCGCAATTTGGAAACTGGACCACCCTGGCGGTTGTGGGGTTGCTTGCGGGAGCGGGCGCGGCAAACGCGTCCCCTGGCCACGGTGAGGATGCGGATATTGGCCAGACAGGTGATATTTCGCACATCGACAGGGAGATCGAAGTCGAATTGGGGGAGATGTATTTCGACCCCGACGACTTCGAAATCGAGAAGGGCGAAACGGTGAAATTCGTGCTCAAGAACGTAGGGCGCGTGGTCCATGAATTCGCAATCGCCACTGATGACATGCACGATGCGCATGCCAACGAAATGCGGGCGATGATGAAGGGCGGGATGATGACGACGCGACGCCTCGACCATGACAAGATGCGCAGCCAGGGCATGATGCATACCGACGCGAATGCCCGGCTTCTGGAACCCGGTGAAGCAACCGAGTTGGTCTGGACCTTCAGCGGCGATGCCGAGGATGTCCTGATCGCGTGCAACGTGCCCGGCCACCGCGCCGGGGGCATGGAAGCCGGCATTGTCTTCACTGGCGACCATTCCTGACGCCGCACTCGATGCCCCGCGGCGCGCAATCCGCCGCAGGCCGCGGACACATTCTCGCCGAGCTGGCCGGTAACAGGGAAGGAAAGGACACGATGAAGACTCGGCGGGATTTCCTTTCGCACAGCGCGGCAGCGGCCGTAGCCGTTGGGTTGCCGAAAACCGCGCGCGCCGTGACGCCGCAGTTTAACGAATTGAAGGCTCGATCGGCTGCAGTCCAGCTGGCGCCACCAACCTATCCGAAGACGGAAATCTGGGGATATGATGGCCTGATGCCCGGCCCGGAGTTGCGGATCTCGCAGGGCGCACGGGTTCAGCGAAGGTTCCTGAACGAATTGCCGCAGGCAAGCTCTGTCCACTGGCACGGTATGCGGATCGACAACGCGATGGACGGCGTCGCAGGGCTGACCCAAGCAGGCGTCGAACCGGGCGAGAGCTTCGATTACAACTTTGTCGCACCCGATGCCGGGACCTATTGGTATCACGCGCACAATAGATCGGTTGAGCAGGTCGCTCGCGGACTTTACGGCGCGCTGATCGTTGAGGAGACGGACGCTCCCGATGTGGATCGCGACGAAGTTCTGATCTTGGACGATTGGCTTCTCGATTCCGAGACCGCGCAGATCGATTCCGATTTCACGTCGCGACACGATCGCAGTCACGCGGGCCGACGCGGCAACTTCATCGCGACGAATGGGAAACATGATTTGGCGCTCGATGTGCGGCAGAACGAACGCCTGCGCCTTCGACTGATCAATGCCGCCAATGCGCGGATCTTCCTCCTGTCGCTCGCCGGAATGGAGGGCTGGACAATTGCCCTTGACGGGATGCCATTGGACTCGGCGAAGCCGTTGGACGACGTACTCATTCTCGGGCCTGGTCAGCGCGCTGACCTTATCGTCGACGTCACCGCCGAGCTTGGAGAGACGGCGCATCTGGTGCGGATTGAAGACCAGGAAGGCATGTCACAAGTGGCCTTCCCTGTCAGCAGTCTGGCATTGGCCTCTCGTCGTGACCCCCCTGCCCCTCTGCCCCGAAATCCGAAAATGGAAGTGCCGGGTCTCGAAAGGGCCGTTTCCGTGCGGCTGAACATGCAGGGTGGCGCGATGGGAACGCTGGATGCCGCGACCCTGAACGGCGAGCGCAAGACGTTCCGAGAACTTGTCGAGGCCAACGAATTCTGGGCATTCAACGGTACGATCGGAATGACCGAAACACCGCTTGCCGATGTGGAGGCCGGACAGGCGGTGAAGCTCGAGATCTACAACGACACTTCCTTTCCGCACGCGATGCACCTGCATGGAATGCATTTCCGCGAGATCGAGAAAGACGGTGCCCTTGGCCCTCTCCGTGACACGCTTCTGATGTTCGGCAGTGAGACGCGGACAATCGGCTTCGTGGCCGATAATCCGGGCGATTGGCTGTTTCACTGCCACATGTTGAGTCATGCCGCCTCCGGCATGATGACCTGGATAAGGGTGACGTGATGCGAAAGTACCTGACATTATCGGTGATTGTTCTGGGTGCAGCCGGAGCCGTTGGCTGGTTTGAGAGCACGGCCGGTGCGCAGACCGAAGCCATGCCGGAAGATGCCGATATTGTTCAGGGCGAAAAGCTCTATGGTGAATTCTGCGCCTCCTGCCACGGGGCGGACTTGGAAGGCCAGCCGGACTGGCGGTCACCCGGACCCGATGGCATTCTGCCTGCCCCCCCGCATGACGAGACGGGGCATACCTGGCATCACTCCGATAGTGTGCTGTTCGACTACACCAGGCTGGGCGGCAAGGCCGCGCTCGCTCTCCAGGGCGTCGAGTTTGAAAGCGGCATGCCTGGATTCGGCGACCAGCTGTCTGATGCCGAGATCTGGAACATCATCGCCTATATCAAATCGACGTGGCCGGAGCGACAGCGCGCCATCCAAGCCACACGCAGTGCTGCCCCGCGACAGCAGGAAGGAAACTGAAATGCGTCGTTTTCCGACAATGGTAATGGCAATTGGACTGGCGATTGCCCCCTTCGCGTCAATCGCTCAAGATCTGACAGACGAGCGGATCAAGGAGCTTGCCTTGCAAGCCATTCGGGAGAATCCGCAGATCATCATGGAAGCGGTGCAAATCCTGGAGGCCGAGCAGGCCGCCGCCCAGTCTCAGGCGCAGGCCGAAGTTCTGAACAACGAGCGCCGATTGCTCGACCGGGATTCGAATGCGCCGGTTCTTGGAAACCCGGACGGGGATGTCACCGTAGTCGAATTCTTCGACTACAATTGCCCCTATTGCAAACGTGCCATGGCCGAAGTTCAAGGGCTGCTGGACGGCGATGACAACGTCAGGCTGGTCTATCGGGAATGGCCCATCCTTGGCGACGGATCAGTCTTCGCCGCCAAGGCTGCCTTGGCCTCGCGGGAACAAGGCAAGTACGAGGAGTTCCACTGGGCTCTGATGGGTATGCAAGGGCGCGCCGAGGAAGCTTCCGTCATGAGAATTGCGGAGGAAGTTGGACTCGATGTCGAACGGCTGCGTGAAGACATGGTGGCCCCCGAGATCCAGGAGCATATCGCGACCTCCATGCGCCTGACACAGGCGCTTGGATTTAGCGGCACCCCGTCCTTCGTGATCGGGGACAACCTTGTGCCCGGATTCGTTGAAGTAGACCAGCTCAGGGCATTGGTGGAAGAGACGCGCGAGACGGCCGAATAGCATATTCGAGCGGAATCGGCGCCGGTTATTCCGGCGCCGATCGCGTCTCAGGTCGCGGCTGGCGCCGCCAAATCGTAACCCGCATCGCGGATCGCTTCGGACACTGCCCGGTCGCTGAGAAAGCTCTCGACCGCAACGGTTCGCGTTCCAAGGTCGCACGAAACGGTCGCGGTCGGATCGATTGCCTTGATCGCCTTTTCGATTGCCGCGGTGCAATGCCCGCAACTCATTTCCGGAATAGTGAAGCTGTTCATATCCGTCTCCTTCATTCTCATCGTCAGGTGAGTGCTTCCAGCGTGGTAAGGTCAAGCGCGAAAAAAGTGCGCCGAGAAGCTTGACCTTCCAGCAAGGGGAAGCCCTAGATGTCTTCCCGAGAGACAAAGGAGACCTTCATGCAAACTACCCAAGACCTGCGGGTCTCTGTTCAGAACATGTCCTGCGCATCCTGCGTCGGACGGGTCGAACGCGCGCTTTCGGCGCTGCCTAGCGTTGAGGAGGTAAGCGTGAACCTCGCGGCCGAGACGGTACAGGCCCGGATCGATTCGTCAACCCGGATACCCGAGGTGATTGAGGCGCTGGAGCGGACTGGCTACCCGGCCCGCACGCAGACAGTCCGCCTGAACGTCTCGTCCATGTCCTGCGCCTCCTGCGTCGGCCGTGTCGGCAAGGCGCTGACGGCGGTGCCCGGGGTTCTGGAGGTCGACGTCAATCTTGCCTCCGAGACCGCAACCGTGACCTATGTCGAGGGCGCGGTGGAGCTCTCTGAGCTGCTAACCGCCGCCGGAGAGGCCGGCTACCCGGCAGAGGCCGCCGCCGATACATCCGCAGAGGATCGTGGCGCACGCAAGGAAGGCGAAGCGCGCGATCTGGGACGAAAGACAGCGTTCGCGGCGAGCCTGGCTTTGCCTGTCTTCCTGCTCGAGATGGGGGCGCATCTGGTGCCGGGGATGCACGAGATGATCGGCCGCACGATCGGGCACCAGACAAGCTGGACGATCCAGTTCGTGCTGACGACGATCGTGCTGTTCTGGCCCGGGCGCCACTTTTATACCAAAGGGTTTTCCGCGCTCTTGAAGGGCGCGCCGGATATGAACAGCCTCGTGGCCGTCGGCACTGGCGCGGCCTATCTCTATTCCGTGACCGCGCTCTTCGCGCCTGCGCTGCTGCCCGAGGCGTCACGCGCCGTCTATTTCGAGGCGGCGGCGGTGATCGTCGTGCTGATCCTTCTGGGCCGCTGGATGGAGGCGCGCGCCAAGGGCCGCACCGGTGCCGCGATTCAGAAACTGCTCGGCCTCCAGGCCCGCACCGCGCGGGTTCTGGTCGATGGCGAGCCACAGGGCGTTGCCATCGAGCGGATCCGCGCGGGCGATATTCTGCTTGTCCGACCGGGCGAGCGCATCGCGGTGGACGGCGAGGTGACGGAGGGCACCGCGCATGTGGACGAGAGCATGATTACCGGGGAACCGATTCCCGTAGCCAAGGCGCAAGGCGATCCCGTGACCGGCGGCACCGTAAACGGAACCGGCAGCTTCCAGTTCCGGGCTACACGTGTTGGTGCCGACACGACGCTGGCGCAGATCATCCGCATGGTGGAACAGGCGCAGGGCGCAAAGCTGCCCATCCAGGGCCTGGTGGACCGGATCACGCTTTGGTTTGTGCCGGCGGTTATGGCACTGGCCGCCGTGACTGTTCTGGTCTGGCTACTTTTCGGCCCCTCCCCTACCCTATCCTACGCACTGGTGGCCGGCGTGTCGGTGCTGATCATCGCCTGCCCCTGTGCCATGGGCCTTGCCACGCCAACCTCGATCATGGTGGGCACCGGTCGCGCGGCCGAGATGGGAGTCCTCTTCCGCAAGGGCGACGCGCTGCAACAACTGACTTCGGTGGATGTCGTCGCGCTCGACAAGACCGGCACCGTGACCCAAGGCCGCCCCGAACTGACCGACCTCGTTCTGGCCGACGGATTCGAGCGGGCGGAGGTGCTGGCGTTGATCGCCGCAGTCGAAGCGCAGTCCGAACATCCCATTGCCGAAGCGATCGTGCGGGCGGGCGAGGCCGAGGGTGCTGCACGCCTCGATGTCGAGGCATTCACGTCATACACCGGCTACGGAGTGCAGGCCACGGTCTCAGGACGCGAGGTGCTGGTCGGCGCGGACCGCCTGATGGTCCGCGAAGGGCTGAGCATCGAGGAACTGGCAGACTCCGAGCGGCACCTTGCGCAGCAGGGTCGCACGGCGCTGTTTGCGGCTGTGGACAGGAAGGTAACGGCGGTCATCGGCGTGGCCGATCCGGTCAAGCCCGCCAGCGCTGCCGCCATCGCTGCGCTGCACGGCCTCGGCCTGAAGGTCGCGATGATCACCGGGGACAAGCGCGAAACGGCTGAGGCGATTGCGCAGGAAACCGGCATTGACCACGTGATCGCGGGCGTCCTGCCCGACGGCAAGGTGGCCGCGCTGGACGCTCTGCGCGATAACCGCGAACAGGTCGCCTTTGTCGGCGACGGCATTAACGACGCGCCGGCGCTCGCCCATGCCGATGTGGGCATTGCGATCGGCACCGGCACCGACGTTGCCATCGAATCCGCCGATGTCGTGCTGATGTCCGGCGATCTGCGCGGCGTGGTCAACGCCTTCGAAGTATCCCGCCGGACCATGCGCAATATCCGCCAGAACCTGTTCTGGGCCTTTGGTTATAACGTCGCGTTGATCCCGGTGGCGGCAGGCGTACTCTTTCCGGCCTTAGGGCTGTTGCTGTCGCCGGTGCTGGCCGCGGGCGCCATGGCGCTCAGTTCCGTCTTTGTGCTGACGAATGCCCTGCGGTTGCGCCGGGTCCGTCCCGTCATGGATGAAGCCAAGGTGCCAGATCGTGATGCGTCCGCTTCGCTATCTCCTACCCCTGTCGCCGCTGAATAAGGAGAACCTGATCATGAATATTGGAGATGTCGCCGCCCTTTCTGGCCTGCCAGCCAAAACGATCCGATATTACGAGGATATTGGGCTTGTGAAGCCTCTTCGCAGCACGAACGGCTATCGCATATTTCGTGAAAGCGACGCACACAAGCTTGCCTTCCTCGGACGTTCCCGTGCGCTTGGCTTCAGCATAGAGGACTGTCGCAATCTCCTTGCTCTTTATGAGGACGAAGAACGCGCTAGCGCCGAGGTCAAGGAGATTGCCGAGCAACATCTCGAACGGATCGACGAGAAAATCGCGGAACTAAAGGAAATGCGTGCGACGCTGGCTCACCTGGTGGACGCCTGTGCCGGGGATCACCGCCCAGATTGTCCGATCCTCGCCGATTTGGCAACGAAACAACACGACGAAGAGCAGCTAAAGAGAACGGCCTAGCCGAGTAATAGAGTTTGGCTTGGGCGATCCTCTTTACGGTTTTACTCTTCGGTTGCTCGCCGCCCTTTTCGAGCAGTGACACGACGGTGCAACTGCCGGCAAAGGGCGGCACGCAAACCGCGCGGCCATGGTGGTGTCCGTCGTCAGATAATTTGGGACAGCTGAGCGGTTTTCCGTTTGGAGGCTCTGGCTCATCCTCGATTGAGTTTATGCGTTTTCAGTTTGGTGGCGCAAGCGCCGCTTGATCATGGTTTTCCGTTTGATCTCCTCTCGCTGTTTCAGGATCCGTTCAGCGCGGCCGAAGTAGACATCGGCCGGTGTCAGGTTTCCAAGGCTCTCGTGGTAGCGTTGGTTGTTGTAGTATTCGACGAAGGCCCCGATCTGGCGCTCGAGATCACCGGGCAGGAAGTAATGCTCCAGCAGGACACGGTTCTTCATGGTCTGATGCCACCGCTCGATCTTGCCCTGTGTTTGGGGGTGGTATGGCGCGCCTCGGACATGATCCATGCCCTTTTCGTCGAGGTAATCCGCCAAGTCCCCCGCGATGTAAGACGAGCCGTTGTCGCTGAGAAGTCTTGGCTTGGCGACAACGGTCGCGCAGTCACATCCTGAAGCCTCCAGCGCCCGGTCGAGCGTGGCAGTCACATCCTCGGCCTTCATGGTTGCGCAGAGCTTCCAGGTGATGATGTAACGGCTGTAATCGTCGAGAATGGTCGACAGGTAGAACCACCCCCAACCCAGCACCTTCAGATAGGTGAAGTCGGTCTGCCACAGCTCGTTGGGCCGCGTGGTTTTGTCCCGGAACTCATTGGCCGCCTTCATCACGATATGCGCCGGTGCCGTGACCAGGTCTTCCGCCTTCAGGATGCGGTAAACCGATGATTCCGAGACAAAATACTGCTTTTCGTCTGTGTATTTCACCGCTAGCTCACGGGGCGTCAGATCCTCATGCTCGAGCGCGAACTCGATAATCTCCGCCCGGGTCTCATCCGGGAGGCGGTTCCACACAGACCCCGGATGGGACGGCGTGTCCTTGAGCGCGTCAAGCCCACCCTCGGACCAGCGATCATACCAGCGGTAATAGGTCGTGCGTGGGATGTCGAGCATGGCCAGCGTCTGACGAGCGGGCAGATGCGAGGCTTCGACGGTGCGGATGATCTCCAGCTTTTCCGATGCAGGATACCTCATGCCTCGCACTCCCCATCCCCGATCATGCTTTTTTTGAGCAAACGGTTTTCCAGAGTCAGGTCGGCAACGACCTCCTTGAGTGCAGCCGATTCCGAGCGCAGCTCCTTGACCTCAGGCGATGTCGCCTGGCGGGCCGTATCCCCGGCGAAGCGTTGCTTGCCCGCTTCGAGGAATTCCTTCGACCACGTGTAATACAGGCTCTCGCTGATGCCTTCCCGGCGGCACAGCGCGGCAATGCTATCCTCGCCGCGCAGGCCCGCCAGCACGATCCTGATCTTCTCTTCCACAGAATACTGCTTGCGCGTCTTGCGCTTGATCCCTTTGACCAGCTTGTCGGCTGCGTCCTTCGATGTTCCGGGTTTCTTGTTCATCTTATGGAATGGACGCCCCTTGCACCCAAGCCAATAATCTTCGGCAGACATGGCAAGCAGAAGGAGTTCACAAAATGCAGCTACTTGCGATCGATTTAGGCAAACAGTCGTTCCACATCCACGGGATTACCGATGAAGGCGAGGTGATCTCGAAGAAGGTGAGCAGATCAAAACTCGAAGCCGCCGTTCAGAAACTTTCCCCGGAAACCGTCGCCATGGAAGCCTGCGCAAGCGCGCATCATTGGGGTCGGTGTTTCGAGGCTATGGGATATCCGGTTCGTCTCATTCATCCACGCTTCGTCACGCCGTTCGTGAAAGGCTCTAAAAATGACGCGGTCGATGCCGAGGCAGTCCACGAGGCGGCGCTGCGCCCGACTATGCGGTTTGTGCCGGTGAAGACGACGGAGCAACAGGATTTGCAGATGCTGCACCGAACACGCGACCGGCTCATTGCACAACGAACCGGACTGATAAACCATATTCGGGGCCTACTGGGAGAATATGGCATTGTCATTGCCGCCGGTGCCTTTCGGTTTCGAAAGGACGTCAGGAACGTCGTTGCGGAAGCCAGCCTATCACTTCTGGCAAAACAGAACTTCAACGCTCTGATCGCTGAATTTGAAGCACTGGACAAACGCATTACTGAGATCGACAAAAAGCTCGTTGCGATATGTCGCACCGATGATCGGTGCAAACGCTTATCGACCCTTCCAGGCGTTGGGCCGGTGATCGCCACCGCCTTGATCGCTGCAGTTGATGATGGCCGGCACTTCTCGTCAGGTCGGGCACTCGCGGCATGGATCGGACTTGTCCCCAGACAATATACGACAGGAGGCAAACCACGGCTTGGCGGCATAGGTAAACGAGGTAACCAATACTTGCGCCGCCAGCTCATCCACGGTGCCAGGTCTGTGCTGATCAGGATTGCTGGCCGCAATGATCGGCGTGCCAAATGGGCGCAAGACCTGCTTGCACGCGTGGGGCACAACAAAACGCTCGTGGCAATTGCCAACAAGACAGCACGCATTGCCTGGGCGGTGTTGCGCAGCGGTGAGAGCTACAAAACTGCATAGACGGAGCGCAGGTCGTTTAGACGTTCAAGAATGCGAGGTGAATGACGATGGTGTAACGGCTCGGGCCGCCTATTCACAGCCTGTAAGGAGCGATGGCCATAAAAGGCCGGTCATCTTAGAAGGCAATGAAAACAAGCGGATCCCATCGAGGTCAGAAGCGAAACAGCTTCGAAAAAAGGCCGGATAGATTCACGCATCCAATGCCGTTGGTTCCGTCGCCCCAAAACACCTTGCGCAAGGGGCGTCCATAGATTCGCTCCTTGGTGGCTGCGATGAACCAGAAATCGTCCGTTACGAAAACATCAAATCTGTCCCATAGGTGCTGACGTTAAACACCCTGGACCTATGTCCGTGACGATCGTCCCTTTGCCGGCGGAAACCCTCCTGCGGCGCTGTTCCCCTTTTCCCGCGACCGTGGGATGGCCAATCCGAACCGGTATCTCGCCGGATGGCAGGGCATCCTGCAAGCGGATACCTATGGGGGCTACAACGACCTCTACCGCGCCGACCGCGATTCTGGGTCGGTCGAGAGTGCTCTGTGCTGGAGCCATGCCCGGCGCAAGTTCTTCGAGATCGCCGACATCAAGGGGAATGCCCGGAAGGCAAGCCCGCCCATGACATCTCCCCTGTCGCGCTGGAGGTTGTGGCCCGGATCGACGCGAACTTCGATATCGAACGCGCCATCAATGGCCCGACCGCCGTGGAACGGTTGGCGACGCGATCGATCAAGGGCTCACGGTTCGATTTGCTCAGGACGACTTGGATATGCTGACACGCGGCGGCCAGCTCAGTGCCGAGATTCGGGCTGTGACCGCCGCCGACTACGGACCAAGCACACCGGAAGGCATCGTTCTGCCAGAGCTGTTGACGACGCAGGCGGTTCTGAACGCCCTGGAAAGCGCTACCGATACGCGCTTGGCAGAGGATTGATGAGATACACCAGAGAAAGAGCAACCTTACCCCGCCTGTCTGGCATTCGGGCGTTTGAGGCGACGTAGGCAGGGGCCTGATGGCTCAACCTTGAAGTTCCTGCTTCCGGCGCCGAAACTCGTCTTCGTCGATCTCACCGCGCGCGTAGCGTTCCTTGAGGATCTCCATCGGATCGCGGGTCTCGCCAACCCGGTTACTGGTAAGCGCTCGAAAGGCGAAAACGGCAACTGCGATAATCAACCCCCAGAAAAGGATCATGCCGAAACCTGCCCACCAGCCATGTCCGCCACCCCACATCATGTGCCCATAGGTGTCATTGGCATTGCTGCCCGGATCCGC